>NZ_JBHZAN010000057.1:0-48180 GCF_042754285.1 Streptomyces sp. NPDC059224 | reverse complement strand
GGTGGCCCGCGGGCGCGGGCGGGGGGGGGGGGGTCGGGGGGGGGCCCCCGGTCCCCGGGGCCCTGCCGCCCCCGGGGCTGGGCCTGGGGGGGCGCCGGCACCGCCCGGGGGGGCGTCCCCCGCGACCGGGTCAGCGACCGAAGTCGAACCAGTTGACGTTCACGAAGTCGGCGCCCTGCCCGCTGGTGTAGGTCAGATAGACATCGTGGGTGCCGGTGACGCCGGTGATGTTGGCCGGGACCGTCCGCCAGCTCTGCCAGCCCCCGGTGTCGCCGATCGCGAAGCTGCCGACGGGTGGGCTCGTGCGGCTGTCGAGGCGTACCTCGACCAGCCCGCTGACACCGCTCGCCGCGCCGCCGGCGACCCGGGCGTAGAACTGGCTGGCCGCCGAGGAACCGAAGTCGACGTCCTTGTAGAGCGCCCAGTCGCCGTTCGCCACCGAGGTGATGTCCTGGCCGCCGCCGGTGTCCGAGGTGGTCTCGGTGCTGGTGCCGGACTGGCTGTCGTAGGACTCGGCCTCGATCGCGCTGTACGCGTCGCGCGTGCCGCCGGTGCCGCCGGTGCCGCCTGAGTCTCCACCGCCACCGGTACCACCTGAGCCGCCGGTGCCGCCTGAGTCTCCGCCGCCACCGGTGCCGCCTGAGTCTCCGGTGCCGCCGGTGCCGCCCGAGTCTCCACTGCCGCCCGCCGACTGGAGGACCTGGACGTAGTCGACGACGAGCGGGTGGCCGGGAACGGTGCCCGCGTCCGGGCCGCCGCCGAAGGCGTCGGGGAACTCGCCGCCCATGGCGACGTTCAGAATGATGAAGTAGCCGTGGTCGGTGGCGTTGGCCCAGGTCGTCGGGTCGACCTGGTTCTCCTTGACCGTATGGAAGCTGACCCCGTCCAGGTAGAAGCGCATCTGCTCGGGGCTGGTCGACCTGTCCCACTCGACGGCGTAGGTGTGGAAGCCGCCCTGGCAGGTCGCGCCCTCGCAGGCCTTCTGGCCGCCGATGCCGGACTTCTCGTTGCAGGGGCCGTTCGGGAGTGTGCCGCAGTGCATCGTGGCCCACTCGTTGTTCAGGCCCTGGACGTTCTCCATGATGTCCAACTCGCCCACGCCGGGCCAGTTCCACCAGTTGCCGCGGTACGGTGCGCCCAGCATCCAGAAGGCGGGCCAGTAGCCCTTGGCCGCGGCGCCGGTCACGTTCGGCATCTGGAGGCGGGCCTCGACGCGCAGCTTGCCTCCGGGGGCCGGCTGGAAGTCGGAGCGCGTCGTCTCGATTCGGCCGGACGTCCAGTTACCGGCGCCGTCGCGCCGCGGTGTGATGCGGAGGTTGCCCGCACCGTCGAGCGAGACGTTGTCGGGACTGGAGGTCATCGTCTCGACCTCGCCGGTGCCAAAGCCTCCTGGGCCGCCGGGGTAGCCCGTGCCCGTCGTGTACTGCCAACGGGACGTGTCGATGCCGGATCCGGCGGCGCCGTCGAAATCGTCGACGAAGACCCGGCTCCAGCCGGACGGAACATCTGGTGCGGAGGCGATGGCGGGATGGGTGGCGGTCGTGGCGGCGGTCGCCGCCAGGCCCATCGTGGCGAACGCGGCCACGAGGGTACGGCGGAAGGAGTGCCGCCGTCGCTGGCCGGCCGGGGAACGGCCGGGGGATTCAGTCATGAGGGGCCTCTCGCGTACGGGCAGGGGTGCGGGGTGCCACGAGGAGCGCCGAACACCTTATTGAGAGCGCTCTCAAGGCGCCGCCCAGCGTGCTCCCCGAGCCTTGCGTCGTCAAGTGTTAAAGCAAGGAAACTCCTTATCCCCCAAGGGAGTTCAGGCAGTGAAGGCGACGATCGGCCGGACCGCACCGGCCGCCTTCCCGGCCGGCCAGGGCGGGTCTCGGCCGTCGAGGCCGTTGGCGGCTCGCCCACCGCGCCCCGACCGCCGAACCCGCCTCCGGACACGTGGTGCACGCGCTGGCCCATGTCCACTGAGAGTCCGGGGCGCACGAGGCGGCCCGCGGACCGGACCTGCCGCTGCCGGTGCTGCGCGGGGTCGGCGGCAGCGCGGCCCAACGGGAGGTCGTGGCACGGACGTTGCTGTACGCACTGGTGGAGGGCGGCCGCCGCGACGCGGCCCGGCGCCTCCCGGACGCCCGGCTCGATCGCAAGCCGGCACCACGCGACCGCCGGCTGCGCGCGGAACCGCCCGCTGAACCGGCGGCCCGCCGCCGGGGGACCGCCGCCGGGGGACCGGGCCCGGTCATGCGATCGTTCTGCCGCCGGGCGGAGGAAGACCGCGGGCGCCGGGGCTCCCTCTCACGAGTCGGAACAGCGCTCACAGCGTGTGCGAGGTCCCGGACCGGTGGCGGCGATCACCATCGGTCCGGGGACGACGAGACCGGCTGCACGGCGACGCTCGGCCGACCCGCGCTCACGTGCCGTACGTGAGCCGGGTCCCGGCCGGTACCGCCCACCACTGGTCCGGGCGGTCCACCACCGGGGCGCCCGGGCCGGTGTCGAGGTACCGGGCCAGGCGCAGCAGGTAGGCGGCGATGCCCGCCGCGCCCTGCATCCAGGACGTGCCCGGCGGCAGCAGCGGGTTCTCGACGCGGTACTCCACGAACCGCCAGCGGGCGCCCGCCGCGTCCCTTATCGCCCGCTCCACCAGGGCGTCGCCCATCCGCAGCGCGCCGTCCACCAGTGTCTTCGCCCTCGGTGTCCCCGCGCAGTCCTGGGCCGCGTCCAGGAGGACGTCACCCACCCCGGCAGTGCCGCAGCAGCGGCCGTCGTTGTCCCAGAACCCGGGGCGCAGCCGCTCCGGGAGTCCCGAGGCGAGGACCGAGGTCATGCAGCGCTGCCGCAGTTCCCCGACGTCGTGCCCGGCCACCTCGTTGACGCCCGCGTGGGCGAGCGCCGTGAAGAGGTGCGAGGTGCCCGTCGGCCCGTGGCACCAGGTGTAGGTGACCGGCTCCACCTCGCGCTTCGACGGAGGGATCGTGTGCGGCACGACGAAGCCGCCGTCCGCCAGTGAGCCCATGGACAGCACGTGCCGGGCCCCCGCCACGGCGGCCGTGACGAAGTCCTCGCGGTGCAGGGCCGCGCCCGCCACCGCCAGGGCGGAGGCCACCCCGGCGGCGCCGTGCGAGTAGTTCGGGCAGCGCGACTGCGTGCTCGGCGAGATTCCCCAGTCCAGGCCCGCCTCGGTGCGGTCGGCCATCCGCAGCAGGGCCTCGCCGCCGGTCGTCGCGATCGGTTCCGCGTACTCGCCGCCCGCCCAGACGGCCGTCATGACCACGCCCGCGACGCCCATGATGATGTCGGTCAGGGGCGCGTCGGAATCCGGTACGAACGCGGTGGTGGTCCGCCAGCCCTCGGGGGTCGCGAGCTCGGCGAGCCGCCGCAGCACGACCGCCTCGCTGCCCGGTTCGAGCAACCGCAGCGCCGTGGCGTGGCCAGCCAGGCCGATGTAGAGGGAGGGTTCGGCAACGACGGGGGCCCGCGCCGACAGGCGGCGCACGATCCCGGCCGCCAGGGCCTGTTCCCGCTCGCCGAGCGCCCGGTACCGGGCGATCTCCGCCAGCACCGGGGCCAGCCCCGCGATGCCCGAGTACAGCGAGTCCCGGTCCTCGGCGGGCGCGAGGTCGCCGGTGTCCTCGGGCACGTCCTCCGGCAGCCAGGGGCCCTCGTCGTCCCGCACCTGGTCCAGTACCCACGACCAGGCGGCCTCGCCCAGCTCCCGGTAAACCTCGCTCACTGTCACCCGGTCACGCTACACGGCCTGGTCCGTGCGCTCCGGCCGCCAGCCCAGGGCCCGGGAGACCCCCCGGGCAGCCAGCCGCACCGCCGGGACCAGCGCCGGTACCTCGGCGTCCGCCCACGGCACGACCACCGACACGGCGGCGGCCACCTGTCCCGCGGCTCCGCGCACCGGGGCCGCCACCGACAGCGCGTCGTCGGTGACCTGACGGCTGCTCACCGCGACCCCGGTACGCCGGACTTCGGCCAGTGCACGGCGCAACCGGGCGGGTTCCGTCAGGGTGTACGGCGTGAAGGCGGCCAAAGGGCCGCTGCAGTAGTCCTCCTGGAAGCCGGGCGTCTCGTGGGCGAGCAGGGCGAGCCCGACTCCCGTGGCGTGCAGCGGCCAGCGGGCGCCCACCCGGATGTGCACGCCCACCGCCGAACGCCCGGCCAGCCACTCGATGTACACGGCCTCGGCGCCGTCCCGCACCGCCAGCTGCACGTTCTCGTGCGTCGCCTCGTACAGGTCCTCCAGGTACGGCAGCGCGGCCTGGCGCAGCGCGAGCCCCCGGGGCGCCAGCGCGGCCAGCTCCCAGAGCCGCAGCCCCACGTGGTACAGGCCCTCGGCGTCGCGTTCCAGCGCGCCCCACGCGGTGAGCGCGCCGACCAGGCGATGCGCGGTGGTCAGGGAGAGCCCGGCCCGGCGGCCGATGTCGCTGAGACTGAGCGCCGGATGCCCGTGGTCGAACGCGGCCAGCACCGACAGCAGCCGGTCGGGCGCCGAGCGGAGGGCGGGTGCGCTGTGGGGCACGGATCGCAGCATGGCGCACCCGCGGGCCGGCGGCAACCGCCGGCGAGCGACCGTCAGGAACCCACTACGTCCGCGGAGAGGGGGTTCGACCAGAGCCACGTGTCCGCCCACGGGTCGCCGTCGCCCGGTTCGTGGGTGACCGGGCCGTGCGAAGGGCGCGGCGGGATCTCACAGGACGCGCAGGGTCCAGCTCCAGCGGTGGACTCCCGGGGCGACGAGGTACGAGGGGAAGGTGTCGGAACCGCACGAGGCCGTACCGAGGCCCCGGTGCGCGGCGTCGATGTGGACCACGCAGCCCGCCCGGGGCACGAGTTCGTCGTGGTGGGTGACGGCGGTGAGGTCCTCGGCGCGGTAGCGGCTGACGGAGACCTGGCGGGGCCCGTCCAGCTCGACCGCGAGTCCGGTGGCGTCCGGCGCCGACAGCGTGAAGCGCCGTACACCGTGCCGGCCACCGCTCTCCTGGGGCCGCAGATACGGGGTGAACAACTCGTCCACCGGGAGGCGGTGGTGGCCGACGGGGGCACCGGAGGCACGGTCCGGGTACGACTCCCAGGGACCCTGACCGAACCACTCCAGCACATCCGGGCCGGCCACCGTCTCGAAGACCGAGCCGACCCGGGCCACGTCGTCGAACTCCGCGGGCAGTTCGGCCGACTCCTCGACCCGGACGCCACCCTCGACCGCGGTGAACTCCTGCCGGTGCCGCACGGCTCCGGTCGTTCCTGCGTACTCGGCGAGCACCGTCACCCGGTCGTCGTCCCGCCGTACCGAGACCACCTTGCGCACCAGGCTGTCCAGGCCCCAGGCCCGCCAGCGCACCGCGATCCCGCCCAGCTCGTCGTTGTCGGTCGGCGCCCGCCACAGGGAGAGCGCCGGCGCGGCGGCCAGCAGCGGATGCCGCAGCAGCCCCTCGCCGTCCACCTCGACACGGGCCCCGACCGGGACGGCCGCCGGCGCCGGGGCGGGGGCCCGCAGCCGGATCTGCGGCGCGCACACCTCCGTACCGGCCGGTGCCCACGCCTGGTCCCCGGCCGTGGTCACCCGCAGCGTCAGCCATGCCTCGCCGCCGTCCGCCGGGACCTCGAAGGGCAGCGGCACCGCCGCGGTCTCGCCGGGGCACAGCTCGGGCAGCTCCGCCGGACCGGTCAGGGTACGGCCGTCGGCCAGCGTCAGCTCCCAGGTTCCCGTCAGCCAGTCGAAGCCCCGGAAGTGCTGGTGGTTGGCGAGCACGATGCCCTCGTGCCGGAAGCACCTGATGCGGACCGGCGCCGCGATCTCCCGGTGCTCGTACATCGCGGGCTTGGGGGTCCGGTCCGGGAAGACCATGCCGTCCGCGACGAACGCCCCGTCGTGCAGGGCCTCGCCGAAGTCGCCGCCGTACGCCCAGCGGTGACCGGGCGCGGCGACACCGTTGTCGTACAGTCCGGCGCCCGCGCGCCCGACCGGTCTGCCGTCGCTCACCCGCTGGAGGATTCCGTGGTCCCAGAACTCCCAGATGAACCCGCCCTGAAGACCCGGAGTGGACTCGATGGCAGCCCAGTGGTCGGCCAGCGTGCCGTTGCTGTTGCCCATGGCGTGCGAGTACTCGCACTGGATGAGCGGTTTCGTCTGTTCCCCTGACAACGCGTGCGCCACGCAGTCCGCCAGCGGCGCGTACATGGGGCAGGCGATGTCGGAGGTGACGTCCGGGTCGGCCCAGCCGCGCTTGGCCGCGCCCTCGTACTGGACCGGCCGGCTCGGGTCGTGCCGCCGCACCCAGCCCGCCGCCGCGTCGTGGTTCGCCCCGTAGTCGGACTCGTTGCCCAGGGACCAGATGATCACCGACGGATGGTTCTTGTCCCGCAGCACCATCCGGGAGACCCGGTCCACGAAGGCGTTGAGATAGCGAGGGTCGTCGGCGATCTCGTGCGCGTGGTCGTGGGACTCGATGTCCGCCTCGTCGACGACGTAGAAGCCCAGCTCGTCGGCGAGGCCGTAGAGCGCGGGGTCGTTCGGGTAGTGCGCGGTGCGGATCGCGTTGAACCCGAACCGCTTCAGCACCACCAGGTCCGCGCGCATGTCGTCGTACGACACCGTCCGCCCGGTGAGCGGGTGGAAGTCGTGCCGGTTGACGCCCCGCACGAAGATCCGCTCGCCGTTGACCAGCAGGTCCCGGCCGACGATCTCGACGTCCCGGAAGCCGATGCGCTGGTACGACGTGTCGGCGACCGTGCCGTCGGCGCGGTGCAGCCGGACGGTCAGCCCGTACAGCTCGGGCTGCTCCGCGTTCCAGGTGCGGACCCCGGCCACGGTGGCACGGATGCGGGCCTCGCCGAGGAAGTCGGAGACCCGGTCGTCCTCGGTGTTGAACCGGTCGAACTCGGCGTCCTGCGCGAGGAGCGTGCCGTCCAGGTCGCCGGTGACGTACCAGCCGTCCGGCAGCGCACCGCCGCGGTCCCGTACGAGGCAGTCCACCCGCAGGTCGCCGTCCCGGCGTGCCCGCACGGTCACGTCCGCGAGATACAGCGGGTCGGTCGCGTACAGCAGCACGGAGCGGGTGATCCCGCCGTGCCACCAGTGGTCCTGGTCCTCGAGGTGCGAGGCGTCCGACCACTTGACGACGGTCAGCCGCAGGAGGGACCGCTCACCGGGGCGTACCACCCCGGTGAGGTCGAACTCGGCCGCCAGATGGGAGTCCTTGGAGATGCCGACGGGCCGCCCGTCCACGTGCACGAGGAGCACGCTCCCGGCGGCCCCGACCTGGAGGACGATCCGGCGGCCGGCCCACTCGGCGGGCACGTCCAGCTCGCGCTCGTGGACGCCGGTGGGGTTGGCGGCGGGGGAGTGCGGCGGGAACTCGGGGAAGGGCATCCGGACGTTCGTGTACTGCGGCAGGTCGTCCGTCTCCTGGAGGGTCCACGCACCGGGGACGTGCACGGTCGACCAGGCCGCCCCGACCGGCGCGTCGGGGGCCGGCAGCAGCTGGAAGCGCCACTCGCCGTCCAGGGACAGCGCCCCCGGACGGCGGTCCACGGCGTTCATCGGCAACCGCCCCCAGGAGGTCACCTCGGGTGCCTCCCAGGGGCGGACGGCCACCAGCGGGTCCGTCACTTGATGGCTCCCTTGGCCAGGTCGCCGATGATCTGGCGGGCGCCGACCGCGAACACGACGAGCAGCGGGACGAGGGCGAGGAGTGCGCCGGTCATGACCATTCCGTAGTCGGTGGTGCCATGGGTTCCGTTGAGCTGGGACAGCGCGACCTGGAGGGTGACGTTGTCCGGGTTGGTGAGGGCGATCAGGGGCCAGGCGTAGTCGTTCCACTGGCCCATGAAGGTGAAGATGCCGAGGAAGGCGAGGCCCGGCCGGACCACCGGGAGGGCCACGTGCCAGTACTGGCGGAGGAAGCTCGCGCCGTCGATGCGGGAGGCGTCGAGGAGTTCGTCGTGGATGGCGCCCTTCATGTACTGGCGCATCCAGAAGATGCCGAACGCGTTGGCCGCCGCCGGCACGATCAGCGAGGTCATCGAACCGATCCAGCCCAGCTTCGCCATGATGACGAACTGTGGGATGGCGGACAGCTGGGCCGGTACCATGAAGATGACCATCAGCAGGGCGAACAGCACGTTCTTGCCGGGGAAGACGAACTTGGCGAAGACGAAGGCGGCCAGCGAGTCGAAGAACAGCACCAGGAAGGTCACCGAGCCCGCGACCAGCAGCGAGTTCCACATCGACCCGAAGAAGTCGACGTTGTCGAAGAGGCTGCGGGCGTTCTCCAGGAAGTGCGAGCCCGGCAGCAGCTTGGGCGGGTAGGAGAAGATCTCCGACGTGGTGTGCGTCGACATGATCACGGCCCAGTAGAACGGGAAGGCCGAGAGCAGCAGACCGACGATCAGGACGGCGTGCAGGGCGATACCGCGGCTGCGGGTGCCCTTGATGGCCCTGGGGCGGGTCGTCCGGATGGATGCCATGGTGTGCGGCCTCCCTAGTCTTCGCCCCGGCGCTGCACCAGGCGCCAGTTGACGATCGAGAAGATGATGACGACGAGGAAGATGCCCCAGGCCACGGCCGCGCCGTAGCCGAAGTCGTTGTTGTCGAAGGTCTGCTGGAAGAAGTAGAGGACCATGGTCTGGCCGGCGTGGCCCGGACCGCCCGCGAACGTCGAGTCGTTGGACGTGGTCTGGAGCAGGACCTGCGGTTCGGAGAAGCTCTGCAGACCGGTGACGGTCGACACGACGAGCACGAACAGCAGCACCGGCCGCATCATCGGCAGCGTGATCCGGAAGAAGGTCTGCACCGGCCCGGCGCCGTCCATGCGGGCGGCTTCGTACAGTTCACCGGGGATCGTCTGCAGTCCGGCGAGGAAGATGATCGCGTTGTAGCCGGTCCACTGCCACGTCATCAGCGTGGCGATGGCGACCTTGATGCCCCACGGGGTGTTCAGCCACGCGATCTGGTCGAACCCCACCGCCTGCAGAAAGGCGTTCACCAGGCCGAAGTTGGTGGAGAACACGGAGCCGAAGATGATCGCGATCGCGACCACCGAGGTGACGTTGGGCAGGAAGTAGGCGAAGCGGTAGACGTTCTTGAAGCGGACCGCCGAGTTGAGCATCACGGCCGTCACCATCGCCAGGAAGATCATGGGGAAGGTGGCGAGCGCCCAGATGACGATCGTGTTCCCGACCGCGGTCCAGAAGTCGGTGTCGCCCAGCAGGTACCGGTACTGCGACAGGCCCGCCCACTCCATCGAGCCGAGGCCGTCCCAGCGGTGCAGGGAGACGTAGAGCGAGAATCCGACCGGGATGAGGCCGAAGCAGAGGAAGAGGAGGTAGAAGGGGGAGATCGCGGCGTAGAGGTGCCAGTACTTGCGGATTCCGGTACGGGGACCTGCCGTGGCGGTCCGTTCCACGGTCGTGGTGGGCTTGTCCAGTGCGGTGGCCATCAGTAGGTCACCCCCAGGTGCTTGGCTATGCGCCGGCACTTGCTCATGGCGTCCTTCCAGGCCTGCTCGGGGTTCTTGCCGAGGACGCCGACGTTCTTGATCTCGTCCTTGAGGGGTTGCGCGAGCGCCACGTCGAACGGGCTGTTGTAGGCGACCGCGATCTTCTGCGCGGCGGGTCCGAAGACGTCCATGGTGACCTGGCCGCCGAAGAACGGGTCGGGCGCGCGCAGGGTCTTCAGGTCGTACGCCGCCGGGGTCGAGGGGAAGAGTCCCGCGTCCGCGAAGCCCTGTGCCTGGTTGCCGGCGTTCAGCATCCAGGTGATGATCCGGAACGCCTGCTCGGGGTCGCGGCACTCCTTGGTGATCGACAGGAAGGAACCGCCGTTGTTGGACGGCCGTACCGGCATCTGCGCCACCCGCCACCGGCCCTTGGTCTTCGGTACGCCGGTCTTGATGTCGTTGGTGGCCCAGGAGGCGTTGAGCTGGCTGGGCAGCTTGCCGTCCTGGAGCGCGGAGAGCTGGTCGGGCGTGCCGCTGACCAGGTCCGAGACGATCCCCCGCCGCTTCGCCTCCACGGCCAGTGCCCAGGCCCGGCGGACGTGGTCCTGGTCGCCGATGAAGTGCCGGTCCTTGTCGACGTACCGCGCGCTGCCCTGCTGCACCACGTTCTCGAAGACCGCGTTGACGTCGGAGAGCAGACAGGTCCCCGGGATCCGCTTCCTCAGCTGCTCGCCGGCGGCGAAGAACTTCTCCCAGGTGTTCAGTTCGGCGGAGACGTCGTCGGGTTCGTAGGGCAGTCCGGCCTTCCGGAAGACCTGGTACTGGTAGAAGTGCGCGACCGGGCCGCAGTCGATCGGGAAGCCGACCATGGTGCCGTCGTCGGCGATGCCCTGGTCCCACTTCCAGGAGAGGTACTGGCTCTTGTACTTGTCCGCGCCCAGCGTGCGCAGGTCCACGAACTGGTTCGCGTTCGGGAGGTAGGACGCCATGTCCTCGCCCTTGAGGCCCGCGATGTCGGGGATGTGGGCCCGGCCTGTCATGGTGGTGAGCAGTTTCGACCGGTAGTAGCCGCCGATCTTGATGGCCTGCAGGTCGACGTCGGCGCCGTAACGGGCCTTGGCCTTGTTGACGACCGTGTCGCCGAGGCCGCCGTCCCAGTACCACAGGACCATGTTCCGGCCGGTGGAACCGGTCGGAACGGCGCAGCCGGATGCCAGGCCGCCGAGCGCCGTGGCGGCCGTGCCGGCCAGGCCCGCGCGCAGCAGGCCTCTACGTGAGAGCCGCACAGCTCCCACCGCCTTTCGGATCTTTCGGATCTGTTCGGGACTTTCAGATGGAGCGTGGGGGGCTTGGGGCGTGGGGCTCAGTACTGCCGCGCGGGGGGTGTGACGGGTGCGTGGTGGACCGGCGGGCCGGGGTCGGCCGGCAGCCGGTCGGTGAGGAAGCCGTAGGCGCGGCGCAGACCGGGGTCGGTGAGCGAGCGCCACCAGTGGTCGACGCCGTACCAGCCGGGCGCGGCCAGTGCTCCGCCGTGGTGGCCGACGGAGAGACCCGCGGCGAGTACGGCGAACCGCAGCCGTTCCTCCAGTGGCCAGCCGGCGAGCGAGGCGGTGACGAAGCTCGCCCCGAACACGTCCCCGGCGCCCGTCGCGTCGAGGACGTCCACGGCCAGGGCCGGGACCTCCGCGAACTCACCGGTGGTCTGGTCGACGGCCACCGCGCCGTCCCCGCCGCGGGTGACCACGGCCACCGGGACCAGTTCGGAGAGGGTGCCGAGGGCCGCGACCGCGCTGTCGGTGCGGGTGTAGGCCATCGCCTCGGTCTCGTTGGGGAGGAAGGCGTGGCACAGGGCGAGCTGGTCCAGGAGGTCGCGGGACCACTGCTGGGTGGGGTCCCAGCCGACGTCGGCGTAGATCCGGGTTCCGTTCGCGGCGGCCTTGGCGATCCACTCGCGGGGTTCGGCCTCGATGTGGACGAGGGCGGTGCGGGCCTCGGGCGGGTCGCCCATCAGCACGTCCTGCGAGTACGGCGGTTCACAGCCGTGGGTGACCAGGGCCCGGTCCTGGCCGTGGGCGAGGGCGACGGTGACCGGGGTGGGCCAGCCGTCCGCGACCCGGGACAGGGAGAGGTCGACACCCTCCTGTCCGGCGAGGACCTCGTGGCAGTGGGCGCCGTAGAAGTCGTCGCCGAAGACCGTGGCCAGCGAGGTGCGCAGGCCGAACCGGGACGCCGCCACCGCGAGGTTCGCGATGCCGCCGGGACCGCAGCCCATGCCGGCCGTCCAGACCTCCTCGCCCGGTGTCGGCGGCTTCCCGAGCCCGGTGAGGACGAGGTCGTAGAAGAGGAGCCCGGTCAGCAGCACATCGGGCATGTCGTCGTCCACACGCCACCCTCTCGTCAAAACTCGTCAATTTCGATGACGGAATCGTGCGCTGCCACGCGAGATTGGTCAATACACGAGCAGAACTGAGCATAGAAATGATTGAAGATGACGAGTACTGTTCATCGGGTGCTGGCAGAACGACGACACCAACTCATCCTGCGGGCCCTGCGCTCGGGCGGCCCCGCGGCCGTGACGGATCTCTCCGAGCAACTGGGCGTGAGCCCCGCAACCGTCAGGCGTGACCTGCTGAAGCTGGAGGAGGAGGGGCTGCTGACGCGGGTGCACGGCGGTGCCGTCGCCGACGAGGGCGACCAGCCCTTCGCCGACGTCGCCGAGGTGCGGGTCGCGGAGAAGGACGCCATAGCGGCGCACGCGGCGGCCCTGGTCGCGGACGGCCAGTCGGTCCTCCTGGACATCGGCACCACCGCCTACCGGCTGGCCCGCCAGCTGCACGGCCGCCGGCTCACCGTCATCACCAGCAACCTGGTGGTCTACGAGGAGCTCGCCGACGACGAGGGCATCGAGCTGGTGCTGCTCGGCGGCGTGGTCCGCCGCGAGTACCGCTCCCTGGTCGGCTTCCTCACCGAGGACAACCTGCGCCAGCTGCACGCCGACTGGCTGTTCCTCGGCACCAGCGGGGTGCGCCCGGGCGGCCAGGTGATGGACACGACCGTGGTGGAGGTGCCGGTCAAACGGGCGATGATCAAGGCGAGCGACAAGGTGGTGCTGCTCGCCGACACCGCCAAGTTCCCGGGGACGGGCATGGCGAAGGTCTGCGGTCCCGAGGACCTGGACATGGTGGTGACCGACATGCCGGTGGACGCGGCGACGCGGGCCGCCCTGGAGGAGGCCCGCGCCGAGGTGGTGGTGGCGGGAAAGGCTCAGGCTTGAACACCCTGCCCCGGGGCCGAAGGGGATTCCGGGCTCATGCCGCCCGGTCACCCGGCCCGCGGACGGGTCTGACGCGATCAACACCAGCCGGGTCGCAGCCGGCCCGGGTTCTTGGAACAAGTGCAAGGAGACAGTGCGTGCCTGGTTGTCGTGACGCACTATGCGGAGCTGCTCCGTCGACGGGGGCAGAGGTCCGCCGAGGCGGCGGAACCGCGTTCCCCGACATCTCCCGTGGAGGCCCGGTCGCTTCGTGGTCCGCGCGGGTGGGCATCCTGGGAGGAAGCCGGTGAGACTGACCATTCTGGGCGGCGGCGGATTCCGGGTGCCGCTCGTGTACGGCGCCCTGCTGACGGACCGCGGCGAGGGCCGCGTCACCGAGGTCGTGCTGCACGACCTCGACGCGGGCCGCCTCTCCGCGGTCGCCCGGGTGCTGGCCGAACAGGCCGCCGGGGCCCCCGGCGCCCCGACGGTGACCGCCACCACCGACCTCGACGAGGCCCTGCGCGGGGCCGACTTCGTCTTCTCCGCGATCCGCGTCGGAGGCCTGGCGGGCCGCGCCGACGACGAACGGGTGGCCCTCGCCGAGGGTGTCCTCGGCCAGGAGACGGTCGGCGCGGGCGGCATCGCCTACGGGCTGCGGACCGTCCCGGTCGCCGTCGACATCGCCCGCCGGGTGGCCCGTCTGGCCCCCGACGCCTGGGTCATCAACTTCACCAACCCCGCCGGCCTGGTCACCGAGGCCATGTCCCGCCACCTCGGCGACCGCGTCATCGGCATCTGCGACTCCCCGGTCGGCCTCGGCCGCCGAATCGCCCGGGTGCTCGGCGCGAACCCGCGCGAGGCCTGGATCGACTACGTCGGCCTCAACCACCTCGGCTGGGTGCGCGGCCTGCGCGTCGCGGGCCGCGACGAACTCCCGCGCCTGCTCGCCGACCCCGCCCTGCTCGGCTCCTTCGAGGAGGGCAGGCTCTTCGGGGTCGACTGGCTGCAGTCCCTCGGCGCGATCCCCAACGAGTACCTGCACTACTACTACTTCAACCGCGAGGCCGTCCGCGCCTACCGGCAGGCCGAGAAGACCCGCGGCGCCTTCCTGCGCGACCAGCAGGCGCACTTCTACGAGGCGGTCGCCGAGCCGGAGGCGAAGGCCCTGGACGTCTGGGACCGCACCCGCGCCGAGCGCGAGGCGACCTACATGGCCGAGAACCGGGAGACCGCGGGCGCCGGCGAGCGCGACGCCGACGACCTGTCCGGCGGCTACGAGAAGGTCGCCCTGGCGTTGATGCGGGCCATCGCCCGCGACGAGCGCACCACCCTGATCCTCAACGTCCGCAACCGCTCCACCCTGTCCGTGCTCGACGGCGATGCCGTCATCGAGGTGCCCTGCCTGGTCGACGCCAACGGCGCCCACCCGGTCTCCGTGGCCCCGCTGCCCGGCCACGCCACCGGTCTCGTCTGCTCGGTCAAGGCGGTCGAGCGCGAGGTGCTGGCCGCCGCCGAATCCGGCTCCCGCAGGACGGCCGTGAAGGCGTTCGCGCTGCACCCGCTGGTCGACTCGGTGAACGTGGCCCGTCGGCTGGTGGAGGGGTACACCGACGTCCATCCGGGCCTCGCGTATCTTAAGTGACCAGCCGGTCAGAAAGCGCTTTCTATCCCTCTCTGGAGACTTCCATGCACGACGAACGCCGCCGGATCGAGGAGCGCGTAGAACGCCTCCACAACCAGCGCATCAAGCCCGCGATCTACGCGGCCGCCGTTCCCTTCGAGGTGTCCGCCTGGCAGGCCCCCGGGGAGCCGGTGCCCTTCGAGGAGGCCGCCGCCGCCCCGTACGAGCCGTTCGCGATGGACACCCCGTGGGGGCCGCCGTGGGGGACCACCTGGTTCCGGATGCGCGGCCGGGTGCCCGCCGCCTTCGCGGGCCGCCGGGTCGAGGCCGTCATCGACCTCGGCTTCGTGGGCGACTGGCCGGGCAACCAGGCCGAGGCCCTGGTCCACCTCGCCGACGGGACCCCGCTGAAGGCGGTCAACCCGCTCAACCAGTACGTGGCCATCGCCAACCCGGCGGCCGGCGACGAGGTGATCGACTACCTGGTCGAGGCCGCCTCCAACCCCGACATCCTCGCGGGCGACTTCGCGGCGCCGACCCCGCTCGGCGACGTGCTGACAGCCGGCGACAAGCCGCTCTACACCTTCAGGCGCGCCGACATCGCCGTCCTCGACGAGGACGTCTGGCACCTCGACCTCGACATCCAGGTGCTGCGCGAGCTGATGCTGGAGCTCGGCGAGCACGACCCGCGCCGGCACGAGATCGCGCACGCCCTCGACCACGCGATGGACCTGCTGGACCTCGACGACATCGCCGGCTCGGCCGCCGCCGTGCGCGAGGCCCTGAAGCCGGCGCTGTCCAAGCCCGCGCACGCGAGCGCCCACCGCGTCTCCGGCGTCGGCCACGCGCACATCGACTCGGCCTGGCTCTGGCCGATCCGCGAGACCAAGCGCAAGACCTCCCGCACCTTCTCCAACGTCACCTCGCTGGCCGACGAGTACGAGGAGTTCGTCTTCGCCTGCTCCCAGGCCCAGCAGTACGAGTGGGTGCGCGACAACTACCCGCGGGTCTGGGCCCGGATCCAGGAGGCCGTCAAGAAGGGCCAGTGGGCGCCGGTCGGCGGCATGTGGGTGGAGTCCGACGGCAACCTGCCGGGCGGCGAGGCGGTCGCCCGCCAGTTCGTGCACGGCAAGCGGTTCTTCATGGAGCACTTCGGCGTCGAGACCAAGGGCGTGTGGCTGCCGGACTCGTTCGGATACAACGCGGCCTACCCGCAGATCGCCAGGCTGGCCGGCAACGAGTGGTTCCTCACCCAGAAGATCTCCTGGAACCAGACCAACAGGTTCCCCCACCACACCTTCTGGTGGGAGGGCATCGACGGCACCCGCATCTTCACGCACTTCCCGCCCGTCGACACCTACAACGCCCGCTTCAGCGGCGAGGAGATGTCCCGCGCGGTCCGCAACTACGCCGAGAAGGGCGGCGCCACCCGCTCGCTGGCCCCCTTCGGCTGGGGCGACGGCGGCGGCGGCCCCACCCGCGAGATCATGGAGCGGGCCCGCCGGCTCAAGGACCTGGAGGGCTCCCCGCGCGTCGAGGTCGAGCACCCGGACGCCTTCTTCGCCAAGGCCCGCGCCGAGTACGAGGACGCCCCGGTCTGGGTCGGCGAGCTCTACCTGGAGCTGCACCGCGCCACCTACACCTCGCAGGCCCGCACCAAGCAGGGCAACCGGCGCAGCGAGCACAAGCTGCGCGAGGCCGAGCTGTGGGCCACCACGGCCGCCCTGCACGCGCCCGGCTACCGCTATCCGCACGAGAAGCTCGACCGGCTCTGGAAGACGGTCCTGCTCCACCAGTTCCACGACATCCTGCCGGGCTCCTCGATCGCCTGGGTGCACCGCGAGGCCGAGGCCGAGTACGCCCGCGTCGCCACGGAGCTGGAGGCGCTGACCGCCGAGGCGGTCACCGCGCTGGGCGGCGGCCCGGCCCGCGTCTTCAACACCAGCCCCTACGACCGTGCCGAGGTCGTCCGGGACGCGGCGGGCGCCCCGGTGTACGTCGAGGTCCCGGCGAGCGGCAGCGCGCCGCTGACGGCCGCCGCCGAGACCCCGCGGCCGGTGACGGTCGACGGCCGGGTCATCGACAACGGCCTGGTCCGGGTGGAGGTCGCCGAGGACGGCACCCTGTCCTCCGTCCGCGACCTGCGGGCGGACCGCGAGGTCCTCGCCGGCCAGGGCAACCTGCTGCGCCTGCACACCGACCTGCCCAACTACTGGGACGCCTGGGACGTCGACAAGCACTACAAGAACCGCTACACGGACCTGCTGGACCCCTCGGAGATCACGGTCACCGACACGGACCCGCTGCTCGGCTCGATCCGTGTCACCCGTCCCTTCGGCAACGGCTCGACGATCACCCAGACGATCACCGTCCGCGCCGGCAGCCCCCGGATCGACTTCGAGACGGACATCGACTGGCACGAGGCCGAGAAGTTCCTCAAGGCCGGGTTCCCCGTGGACATCCGTGCCGCGCACTCCTCCGCGGAGATCCAGTTCGGCCACGTCCAGCGGCCCACGCACACCAACACCACCTGGGAGGCGGCCCGGTTCGAGGTCTCCGGCCACCGTTGGGTGCACCTCGCCGAGCCCGGCTACGGTGTCGCCGTCATCAACGACTCGACCTACGGCCACGACGTCTCCCGCACCGTCCGCGAGGACGGGGGGACGACCACCACGGTCCGCCTGTCCCTGGTCCGCGCCCCGCGCGTCCCGGACCCGGGCGCCGACCAGGGCCGCCACCGCTTCACGTACTCGCTGCTGCCGGGTGCCGCCGTCGAGGACGCGGTGGCGGAGGGCTATGCCCTCAACCTCCCGCTGCGGGTGGCCGATGCGGCGGGCGCGCCCGAGCCGGTCGTCTCCGTCCTGGGCGAGGGCGTGACCGTCGAGGCGGTCAAGCTCGCCGACGACGCCTCCGGCGATGTCGTCGTCCGGCTCTACGAGTCCACGGGCGGCCGCGCCCGGGGCGTCCTGCGCACCGGCTTCCCGCTGGCGGGCGCCCAGGTGACCGACCTCCTGGAGCGACCGCTCGAGGACGCCTCCGTCGACGGCGACACCGTCGCCGTGCAGCTGCGCCCCTTCCAGATCCTCACCCTCCGGCTGCGCAGGAGCTGACCGGATGACCATGCAACCCTGGTTCACCGAAGCCAAGTTGGGGATCTTCGTGCACTGGGGCATCTATGCCGTCGACGGGGTCCAGGAGTCCTGGTCCTTCTACGACGGCATCGTGCCGCACGAGCAGTACATGTCCCAGCTGGAGCGGTTCACCGGCGCCCGCTACGACCCGGAGGCGTGGGCGGACCTGTTCGCCCGCGCCGGGGCCCGGTACGCCGTGCTGACGAGCCGGCACCACGACGGGGTGGCCCTGTGGGACACCGGGTACGGCGACCTGAACCTCGGCAGGGACTACCTCGGCCCCTACGCCGAGGCCCTGCGCGAGAAGGACCTCAAGGTCGGCCTCTACTACTCGCACTCCGACTGGAACCACCCCGACTACGCCTCCACGCGCAAGCCGGGCCGCCCGCCGGAGCAGGAGGACAACCGCTACTCGGAGGTGGCGGCCGAGCACGAGGACCTGGCCGCCTGGGAACGGTTCATCGCCTACCGCGACGGCCAGATAACGGAGTTGGCCTCGCGGATCCGGCCGGACCTGATGTGGCTCGACGGGGAGTGGGAGCGCAGCGAGGAGCAGTGGCGCATCCCCGAACTGGCCGCGCTCATCAGGTCGTACGTCCCGCATGTCGTCTTCAACGCGCGGATGCTCAGCGAGGGCGACTACGCCACCCCCGAGCAGGGCGCCCCCGTCGTGCCGCCGGACGGCCCCTGGGAGCTCTGCCTGACGATCAACGACTCGTGGGGCTACCAGCACCACGACGACAACCACAAGTCCCTCGCCCAGCTGATCCGGTACTTCACCGAGACCATCGGGGGCGGCGGCAACCTGCTGCTCGACGTCGGCCCCATGGAGGACGGCACCATCCCGCAGCCGCAGGTGGAGCGACTGGAGGGGCTGGGGGAGTGGATCCGGCGGCACGCCGAGGCGGTCTACGGCACCGGGCGCGGGCTGCCGGCCGGGCACCACTACGGGCCCAGCACCCTCTCCGCCGACCGGCGCACCCTCTATCTCACCCTGTTCGACGCCCCGCGCGCCGAGATCGGCGTCCGCGGGCTGGCGACCGGGGTGCGCGGGGTGAGGGTGCTCGGCAGCGGGACGGAGCTGGGCCACCGGGTGGTCGGCGGGCTGCACGAGGCGGTCGGCGTGCTGTGGATCGACCCGCCGGCCGCGGCCGACCTCGATCCGTACGCCACGGTCCTCGCCGTCGAACTGGACGGAGAGCTGGAGCTGTACCGAGGATCGGGCCGGTTCTGATCGGACCGATCCCGATCAGGTTATTGCATGGTTAAGGCACGTTTCGACATGAAAAGTCGGTAGTCCGAAGCCCGGCGACTGGAGCAAGGAGATCAAGTCCGGCAGGGTCCAGGCCGCCCGCCGGGCCGATCCGGCCGCCGAACTCCCGCCCAGGCTGGCCGGGATAGCGAAGGCGTGGGGGTACCCGGTCTAGGACCCCACGCCTTCGCCGCCGGTGCTCAGCCGGTGAAGCCGGCCGTGATCGAGGTGAACTGCCAGTTGCTCTGGCTGATCCCGGAGCAGTTGCTCACCACGCCACCGCCTGCGCAGCCGCGGTCCCGGTTCACGGCCCAGAACGCGAGCCGGGCGATGTGGTGCGAGTTCCCCCAGTCTCGGATCTGCGTCCAGATCGCGGGGGTCGTGGTCTCCTGCTGGTCCGACAGACCGTTCATCCCGGAGATCCCGATGTGCGCGTAGGCCGTCGCGTCGTCCCATCCGAAGGTGGACTTCAGCTTGGTCTTCAGTCCCTCGGCCGCGGCCACCGTGTTGCCGTACATGTCGGCGCCGCCGCCGAAGTCGAACGGCATGATCGTGAAGACGTCGATGTTCGCGCCCAGCGACTGGGCCTGCTCGATGAGCCGGTTGCCGTAGTAGGTCGGCCCGGTGGTCGAGGTGCCGAAGGTGACGATCGTCTTCAGGCCGGGGTTGTTGGCCTTGACCGTCTTCAGGGCGGTCAGGATCTTCGCCTGCACGGCCTCGTTCTCGAACTCGTCCGTGTTCTCCACGTCCATGTCGACGGACTTGAGACCGTACGCGTCGATCACCTTCTGGATCGCCCCGGCCAGCGCGCTCGCGGAGGAGCAGTTGGCGCCGAGCTTGCTGCCCTGCCAGCCGCCGAAGGACGGCGTGATGTCACCGCCGGCCGCCCGGATCTGGTTGATCGCGGTCTGGTCGGCACCCCCGGTCAGCGCCCGGCTGCCGTCCCAGGCAGGCGTGCAGCCCCCCGAGTCCAGCACGAAGGCCATGGTGAAGTTCTTGATGCCGGTCGCGTTCATCACCGTGGTCGGGTTCGGCGGATCCCCCCAGCCTTCGTAGAGGTAGGGCGCGGCCTGCTTGAACCCGGTCCCGCCGCCGGTGCCCGCGTCGGTGGTGACACTCACGGAGTTGGAGGCGGCCGAGACGTTCCCCGCCGCGTCGCGCGCCTTCACGGTGAAGGCGTACGCCGTGCTCGCCGACAGCCCGCTCACCGTGGCCGAGGTCCCGGAGACGCTCGTCGCCAGGGTCGACCCGCGGTAGACGTCGTAGCCGGTCACCCCGACGTTGTCCGTCGCGGCCGACCACGACAGGGAGACGCTCGACGAGGTCTTCCCGGTGGAGGTGAGGTTCGTGGGCGCGGTGGGCGCCTGGGTGTCGGAGCCGCCGCCGCCGGGCCCGTCGAGGCTGATGTCGTCGGCGTAGTAGGTCCCCTGCGCGTACCAGCCGTGGACGTAGATCTGGGCGCTGGTCTGCCCGGCCGCGGTGGTGAAGGAGACGCTCAGCTGGCTGTACTGGGACGGGGAGCTGGTCCAGGTGGAGGTGCCGCCGGTGACCCCGAGGTAGACGTACGAGCCGCGGACCCAGCCGCTGAGCGAGTACGTGGTGTTGGGCTGCACGGCGACGGTCTGGGTGCACTGGGCGGTGTCACTGGAACTCACGGCCCCCGCGAGGGCCTTGGAGCCGCCGTGCACGGGGGAGGAGACGACCGAGCCCAGGTTCCCGGTGCAGGACCAGGGCGACGGACTCCCCGACTCGAAGCCGGGGTTGGACAGGACGTTGGCCGCCTGTGCGGTACCGGGAAGCGCGATGGCCCCGGCGAGCGCGAGGGCGGCGGACCCGAGCAGTGCGAGTATCCGACGTCTGGAACGTCTGAGCGAGTTGCGCACGCGATCTCCCTGCGGGAATGGGGGTGTTCGGGAGTTGCACGAAGGTGCGGAAGGGGGTGCGCAACAAAAATGGTATGGACCAATCGAGCTGTCAAGGAGACGAGCGTGAATTGGTCCATACCGGTGAGCCGTCGTGCCCCGTGAGGGGCGCGGGGCCGCTGCGATGCGCGGCTCCGCCGCCGGCCTAGAGCGGCAGCACCGCAGCCGCGGCGTCGACCGGCTCCACCTCCACGGGAACCGGAGGCGCCAGCACCACGTCGGCCTCCTCCCGCACGGTCGGCACGGACGGCAGAACGGGACGCGGGCCCGAGACCACCGCGTAGTCCTGGCCCAGGAACGGCGGCTCGATCACGCCGGGGTCCTCGCCCAGTGCCAACTGGACGGCCGCCCACGGTGCGTTGACCCCGCAGAGGGACAGCTGGTGCAACCCTCCGGCGGGACGCGTGTTGACGTCGAGCAGGACCGGCTCGTCGCCGTACATCCGGAACTGGATGTTGGACAGGTAGTGCAGGCCGAAGCCCTCGGCGATCAGCCTGGCGGGCTTCAGCCAGCGCTCGTCCAGGGTGAAGCCGCGACGGCGGCCCTTCTTCGTGCGGCCCACCGCCATCCGGACCCGGTTGTCGGGCCCGGTGAGGCAGTCCACGGACACCTCCGGCTCCTCCAGGCGCGGCATGACCAGCCAGTCCACCGGCTGGTCGGCGCACCGCAGCGCCTCGAGGACCAGGTCGAGCTGGACGTACGGCCCCGGGAACCCGTTGAGGTGAAAGAGCGAGAACGGGGCGCGCGTGATCACCCGGAAACCCACCCCGCCCGCACCGGCGGCCGGCTTGAAGCAGGCCTTGTGGCCGTCGGCCTCCAGCGCCTCGACCGCGGCGACCAGTTCGTCGGCCGTACGGACCCGCCACCACGGCGGCACCGGGACCCCGACCGCGCCGACCGCCTCGTAGGCCGTCGCCTTGTCCTCGAAGACCGCCGTCGCCTCCGGCGTCGGCGCCAGCAGGGCCGTACCGACCGCCGCGAAGTCGGCCCGGTGGGCGACGATCGCCGACTGGTGCAGGCGGGGCACGAAGACATCGATGCCACGGCGCTGGCACTGGTCGAGCGCGTACTCGACGTAGCCGGCCGGGGAGAGGCCCTCCGGCTCCAGATCGGCGGTGTCGGCGGCGGCCAGCACGGGGGAGTCGGCGTCACCGTGCGTCGCATGGATCTCGACCGCCCGGTCGCTGGGATTTCTCTTCAGCTGATCCATGAAGAACACGTTCTCCGCGTACGTGCGGTTGAGCCAGACGCGTACGCGAGAGCGCATTAATGCCGCCTTCCGGGGTTTTCGGGCAGGGCTCAGCGAGCCCGTGCCCGGGCAGGGTGGTTGGAGGGTCACCAAACCGCCCTGGACGAAGGGAAGTTCGTGGCGGTGGTGTTGAGGGGGATCATACGGCTTTCAAGGGGCCCCGCGTGCAACGCCCGTGTTACGGATTCCCCGGGGCTGTCCACACGCGTTTTCCTGCACCGTCCACGCCGGTTTCCTTGACGGACGGGCACCGACCGGCGGCCCGTCCGGAACCGGCCGCCGAATGACCCGCGACAGGCCGACAGGTCCCCTTGTTCCGCCGACCCGTCATGTGCTGAGGTGGGTGGCGACGACATGATCGGAAGGGGTACGGGGTGGAGTCCACGGCCGGTGCCGGGCAGTTGCTGGCCATCAGCGACCTGCACATCTCGTACCCGGAGAACCGCGAGCTCGTCGAGAAGATGCGCCCCGGGACGGACGACGACTGGCTGATCGTGGCGGGTGACGTCGCGGAGACCGTCGCCGACATCCGCTGGGTTCTGGAGACCTTCGCCGACCGCTTCGCCAAGGTGCTGTGGGCCCCGGGCAACCACGACCTGTGGACCCACCCCAAGGATCCGGTCACCCTGCGCGGTGTCGCCCGCTACGAGCACCTCGTCGCCCTCTGCCGGGAACTCGGCGTGGTCAGCCCCGAGGACCCCTATCCCGTCTGGGAGGGCCCGGGCGGCCCGGTCGTGGTCGCGCCGCTCTTCCTCCTGTACGACTACTCCTTCCTGCCGGCCGGCTGCACGACCAAGGAGGAGGGCCTCGCCTACGCGCACGGCACCGGCATCGTCTGCAACGACGAGTACCTGCTGCACCCCGACCCCTACCCGACCCGCGAGGCCTGGTGCCGGGCCCGGGTCGAGGCCACCGAACGCCGGCTCGCCGAACTCCCCGAGGACCTGCCGACCGTGCTGGCGGGCCACTACCCGCTGGACCGGCATCCCATGGACGTCCTGTGGTACCCCGAGTTCGCCATGTGGTGCGGCACCACCCGCACCGCCGACTGGCACCGCCTCTTCCGCGTCGACACCATGGTCTACGGACACCTGCACATCCCCCGGACCACCTGGCACGAGGGAGTCCGCTTCGAAGAGGTCTCCGTGGGATACCCCCGCGAGTGGCGCAAGCGCTCCCGGCCCCCGGGTGAGCTGCGCCGTATTCTGCCGATGGAGGTCGCAACCGGTGATCGAGGAGCTGCTCCCGGACTCGGTGGTGGCCGTGGAGATGCTCGGTGACGAGGCGCTCCGCGAAGCCCCCCTCTACCCGGAGGAGGCGGCGCTCGTCGCGCGTGCCGTGCCCAAGCGCCGCCGCGAGTTCTCCGCCGTGCGCGCCTGCGCCCGGCGCGCCATGGAGAAGCTCGGGGTCCCGCCGCAGCCGGTGGTGAGCGGCGAGCGCGGCGCACCGCGCTGGCCGGACGGGCTGGTCGGCAGCATGACCCACTGCGAGGGCTACTGCGCCGCCGCCCTGGTCCGCGCCACCGACCTGGCCTCCCTGGGCATCGACGCCGAACCGCACGCCCCGCTGCCCGAGGGCGTCGCGGAGTCCGTCCTGCTCCCCTCGGAGCGGGAGCGATTGCGGCGGCTCGCGGCCGAGCGGCCCGACCTGCACTGGGACCGCCTGCTGTTCAGCGTCAAGGAATCCGTCTACAAGGCGTGGTTCCCCCTCACCGGGAAGTGGCTGGACTTCATGGAGGCCGACATCGAACTCTTCCCGGAGCCCGGCGGGCATCCGCACGGCACCCTGCGCGCCCGTCTCCTGGTCCCCGGCCCCGAGGTCGGCAGGGAGCGGCTGCAGGTCTTCGAGGGCCGCTGGAGCGTGCGGCACTCCATGCTGACCTCGGCCGTGATCGTGCCGCACCCCTGACGGTGCCCCCGAACATGCTTTGCCGGCTCAGGTGGGTGGGCACCAGTCGTGCAGGAGCCGGAAGAACGCCTCCTCGTTGCCGGCGAGTCCGGCGCGGGCCAGGGCCTCCTCGGCCTCGGCGAGCACGGCCGGCGGGACCAGGAAGGGGCGCGGGGCGCCGTCCGGAGGTCCGTCGAAGGCCGCGCGGACGGTGTGCAGCAGCCGCAGATAGGCCTGGACGGCGGTGCGCTCACGGTCGGTCAGTACGGCGGTGGGCATGGCTCGGCTCTCCCCGTCGGTCGTCACGGTCACGCGCCCGGACGGCGCGGCCGCACCGCGTGTGGCGGTGCGCACCCACCAGCTTGCCGTCCGCCACTGACAACGCCTGCCCGCTGCGCCCGGGTTCGCCCGCTCAGCCGAGTCGGAGCGAGCCGAGCCCAGCCGGGGTCACTTCCCCGGATAGCCCAGCGAGGCCTCGATACGCCCCGCCACGTCGTGTCGCCGCACCCGACCGCGCAGGGCCGAACCCACGAGCCAGACCCGGCACTTGCTGGCCAGCAGCAGTCCGAAGGTCTCCGCGTCCCGTTCCTCGGCCCGGTCGGAGCGGGTGCGGGCGGCCATCCGCCGGACGGCGGCCTGGACGGCGGCCCGGTCGGTGGCCGCGCCTCCGCCGGTGCCTTCGCCGACCCGCCGGGCCGCCACCGCGACCCCGTCGACGTCGTGGCCGTGGTGGTCGGCGTGCATGTGCCACAGCTCGTGACCGAGGATCACCAACTGGTGGTCGGGCGCGGTGCGTTCCTCGACCACCACCAGGTCCCGGTCGGTCAGGTCGAGCCACAGGCCGCTGGCCGTGCCGGGCGGGAAGACGGCCGTACGGAACAGGACCGGGCGGCCGCGGCGGCGGCTCATCGCGTCGCACAGCGCCCGGTACAGCTCCTGCGGCGGGGCGGGCGCGGGCAGGGTCAGCTCCCCGACCAGCCCGCCGCTCAGCCGGCGCATGTCCCTGCCGATGGCCATGTTCTCCTGGTTCTCCTGTTCCCTCGTTCCCTCGCAGCTCACGACTCGGGGCGCTTGACGCTCTCCAGGAGCATGTCCAGCCATTCCGCGACCTTGTCGCGGTGCTGGTCGGTGGGGAGCTGGGCGGCCCGCCAGGCGATCCCGCGCACCCCGTGGTCCTGCAGCAGCCGTTCCAGCGGGTCCGCCGCGGCCTCGGCCGCCGCGCGCTCCCGGTCGGCCAGCTTCTGCAGCAGCTCCTGCTCGACGCGCTGGAGGGCGCCCGCCAGCGCCTCGGGGTCCGCGGCGGTCAGGAATCCGGCGTGCACCCGGAAGAACCGCTGGAGAGCGTCGCAGTGCTCCATGGTCGGCCGCCGGTCACCGTTGAGCAGGGCGCCGGCCTGCTGCCGGGACATACCGGCGCCGTCGGCGATCTCCTGCTGGGTGTGTTTTCGGCCGTTGGGCTTGAGGCGGGTGCGGCGCAGCAGGTCGAGGCGTTGCAGGAAACGTTCCTGGACGTCGGGTTCGCCCGCGGGCCGACCACCGAGCAGGGCCTTGACCACGGGCTCGGGGACACCGCTGGCGTAGGAGAGCCGTCGGATGTCGTAGACCTCCGCGTACGCGACGCCGAGCCGGTCGGCGAGCGCGGTGACGCGGGAGACGACGGCCGGCAGCTGGGCGGTCGCCGTGGCGCCCGGATCCTCGTAGCCATCCGTCACCGACAGAACTCCTACGTCTCTCAGAGGGATCAGAGGCTTCGCACATGCGGTCGCCGTGGACCGCCCGGCGTGAACCTCCCGGAGATTATCCGGTCGTTCGAACTCACATCCAGGTGTCGCCACAACTGTGGCCAATTTCGGCCGTCAACAGGCATGAAATGCCACGATAGTTGACATGCCTCTGGGTGGGGCAGCAGGATCACATCGCCGCGAGAAGGCCGCATAGGCAAGAGGGGTGACCTCCCGATGGCATATCAGGCAGGTGGGCGGCGACCGGCGCCGCGGCCCGTCCCCGAAAGTCTTGAGGCCCAGGCCTATCTCCAGGACTACGCACTGCTGCTGGACGCCGTTCCCTTCCCGTCCCTGGTGGTCGACCACCGCTGGGACGTGGTGCTGGCCAACGACGCGTTCGAGACACTTTTCGGGGAGGTCGCCCCGCATCCCACCGCCATGCCGGGGGACAACTTCCTCCGGTTCGTCCTGTTCCATCCGGACGCCGGTTCGGTGCTCGGCGCGCACGAGTCGGGCTGGTGCCTGCCGATGCTGGCCCAGTTCAGGGCCACCCTGGAGCGGTGCGGCCACGACCACGAACTCCAGTCGATCCGGCGGGAGATCGCCCAGGACCCGATCATGGAGGCGGCCTACCGGCACGGGCTGCCGCACTGGCTGCGCGCGGTCGGGGAGGAGGGCGCCCGGCTCGACGGTGCCGTCCGGCCCGTGCTGCACCCGGACCCGCAGCTGGGCGCCACCGAGTGCCGGGTGGTCGGCGAGACCCCCAGGACCCTTGAAAGCATGGGCTACGCGCGTTACACCCTGGTGCTGCGTGTCGCTCCCCGCCCCGCCGCCCCGCGCCGCTCCCGCCGGCCCGGTGGCCTGGGTGCCCATCTGACCGTGGTCCCCGCCCCTGACGCCTGACCCGGCACCGTCGGCGTTCAGGTCGCCGACGGCGCCGGGCCGGCGCTCCCTCCTGCCCCCACCGCCAGCCGCCCGGACACGGCCGCCCGCCGCGCCCCGGCCCTGGCCCCGGGATCCGGACACGGGACAGGTCCCGCGCCGCGGTGCCCGAACGCGGCGCGCCTCCCGTACCTGGTGCTCAGGCACCCGTTCCCGTTCACGCCGTAGTGCTGCGCGCGGCCGCTGGACATGCCCTGCCGTGGCCTCTGGCCGGCCATGGCAACCGCGCGCGGGTCCGGAGGTGGCCGGTGGCGTCCGCGGCGCGGGGCACGTCCCGTGCCGTGATGCCCGGGCGCGCGTTCCCTTTCATGCGGCGGCGCTTGCGCGCGGCCGCCCGCTCGGGTCGTGGCGGCCGCCAGGACGAGCGGCA
Organism: Streptomyces sp. NPDC059224; assembly: GCF_042754285.1. Lineage (NCBI taxonomy): Bacteria > Bacillati > Actinomycetota > Actinomycetes > Kitasatosporales > Streptomycetaceae > Streptomyces > Streptomyces sp. NPDC059224. Next base: position 21,386 of record NZ_JBHZAN010000057.1, on the reverse strand, counting down.
CGCCGGTGGGGCGCGGGCCCGCGGTCGCCGAACGCGCCCGGCGTGGCCTCTGCCGGGGCGTGGCACCCGCGAGCGGTTCCCGACTCGGGCCGTCGCATCCGGACGCATGGCGCCCAGGGGCGGCCCCAGCCGCGGTGTTCAGACGTGGGGCGCGGCCCGTGTCGTGGCGGCCGGGCGCGGGTTCCCGTGCGTGTCGCCGCGTTCGCGCGTGGGCTCCCGCTCAGGTCGTGGCGACCGCCAGTACGAGCGGCACACCCCGGCAGGGCACCAGGCGCAGCGCGCCGAACAGGGCCGGGTGGCCGTTTTCCAGTACGGCGGCGAAGTCCGGTCCCCTGGTCAGTGAACCGGCCAGGTGTGCGGGGTCCGCCGACGCCGCCACCCGGCCGCGCGCGTTGACCAGGCGGGCCGGCCCGGGCAGCACCCGCAGCAGGGGCAGTGCGGCCGCCTCGAAGTGCCGTAGATACACGTCGGCGGCGGCCACGCCCGTGAAGCGGCCCGCCACCTGGACCGGAGCGGACAGGGTGAGGCTGTACTCGTCCGAGCAGAGGTAGTCGACGTACGGTCCGGCCACAGCCCGCCGCCCGGTGTCGCGGGGCAGCGTGAACCAGTCCCAGTGCGTGTAGTCGGAGTACGCCGAGGTGCGCGGGTCGAGGTCGAGGAGCAGAGGGCGTACGTCCCCGCCGGCGTCGCTCTGCCACCACTCCAGCCACGCCGGTACGTCGGCCAGCAGTCCGGGCGCGGAGACGAAGCCGACACCGGACACCAGCTCCTGCCGGATCAGGCGCAGATGGAGTCCGGGGCGCAGTGCGGCGAGGTCCGCGGTCACCGGACGGCGGCCCTCGGCGGCCACCCGGGCCAGCAGCGCGGCGGTGTCGGACCGGGTCTGCTCGACGGCGTCGAACACCGCCTCCAGGGCGTGGCCGACCCGCTCGGCCACGTACTCCTCGGCTGCGGCCGGGGTCCTGGTCGCGGGGGTGGCGGGGGCGGTGCCGCGGCTCATGCTGCCCTCCGGCGGACGGGGGAGCCGGCGCGGCGCGGCTACAGGGTCAGCCGCAGGGCGATGAGCCGCGCCGTCGAGTCCCGCACGCACCGCTCGGCCAGCTCCCTGGCCGATGCGTCCGCCCCATCCTGCACGGCCGAGATTACGGACCGGTGACGGTCCGCCACCTCTTCACGATATTCGTCGTCGCCGAGCACAAGGCACAGCAGCGCCCCGACCTCCGTCTGGAGCGCCACCTGTTCCCGGGTGAGCCGGGCCGACTGGGCGGCGGCGGCCAGCTCCACCTGGAAGCGGCCGTACAGCCGGCAACGCGCCGAGGCGTCCCGGGCCTTGCCCAGCTCCTCCGTGGTCCGGCGGAGTTGGGCAAGGTCGTGGTCCTCGGTGCGCTCCGCCGCGAGGTGCGCGGCGGTGCCGGACAGGGCCGCCCAGTGGTCGCCGAGGTCGCGCAGTTCCTCGGGGCTCCAGCCGCGCAGCCGCTCCACGAGCCGCTCCCGGCCGGGGGTGTCCGGCAGGGAGACGAAGCTGCCGCCGCCGCGGCCCCGGCGGGTGACGACCAGGCCCTGCTGGCGCAGGGCCATCAACGCCTCCCGCAGGGTCACCGTGGACACCCCGAGCTGTCCGGCCAGCTCCGTCTCGCCGGGCAGCTGCTCCCCGTCGGCGAGCAGGCCGAGTTCGATGGCGTCGCCGATCCGGCGTACGACGGCGTCCACCCGGGCCCTGCTGTCCACCGGGGCGAAGACGGCCCTTTTGGCGCCGCCGTCCGTCTGCTGCTGTTCCACGGCCCACCACCCTATGCGTTGACCCAAGCTTTACCTCAGAAGGGTCTTGAGCTTTGAACTATGACTTCATATCTTTCCGATCACCACGTCCAACGCAAGAGAGCGCCAGAGAGGTTCCCGCCCATGGAGGCCAGCGCGATCCGGTTGCGGGATCTGCGGAAGTCGTTCGGTGACACCAGTGCCGTGGCAGGGGTCGACCTTGAGATCCGCGACGGCGAGTTCTTCTCGATGCTCGGCCCCTCCGGCTCCGGCAAGACCACCGTCCTGCGCCTGATCGCCGGATTCGAGACCCCCACCTCGGGCGTGGTCGAACTCGCCGGACAGGACGTCACCCGCCGCGCCCCCTTCGAACGGGACGTGCACACCGTCTTCCAGGACTACGCCCTGTTCCCGCACATGAACGTCGAGCAGAACGTCGCCTACTCCCTCAGGGTCCGCAAGGTCGCCAAGGCCGAACGCCTGGTCCGGGCCCGCAAAGCCCTCGCCGAGGTCCGGCTCGACGGCTTCGGCACCCGCCGCCCCGCCCAGCTCTCCGGCGGCCAGCGCCAGCGCGTCGCCCTCGCCCGCGCTCTCGTGGGACGCCCCCGCGTCCTGCTGCTCGACGAGCCCCTCGGCGCCCTGGACCTCAAGCTGCGCGAGCAGATGCAGCTCGAACTCAAGGCCCTGCAACGGGAGGTGGGCATCACGTTCGTCTTCGTCACCCACGACCAGGAGGAGGCCCTGACGATGAGCGACCGCGTCGCCGTCTTCCACCAGGGCCGTATCGAACAGGTCGGCACCCCGGCCGAGATCTACGAACGCCCCGCCACCGCCTTCGTCGCCTCCTTCGTCGGCACCTCCAACCTGCTCACCGGCGAGGCCGCCCAGCGCGTACTCGGCGAGAGCGGCACCCACAGCGTCCGGCCCGAGAAGATCCGGGTCCTGGCGGAGGACGCGGAGCCGGGCGGACCCGACCAGGCCGACGCCGTCGGCACCGTCGCCGAGGTGGTCTACCTCGGCGACGCCACCCGCTTCCTGGTCGACCTGGACGGCGGCGGCCGGCTCACCGCGCTCCAGCAGAACCTCGACACCTCCGCCGAGGACGTCGCCGCCTACCGCGGCACCCGCGTCCGGCTGCGCTGGCAGCGCCGGCACACCGTCCACGTCCCCGGCTGACCCGCCGACCCGCACCACCGGGTCCGCCGTCCCCACCCCTGGCACCCCTGGCACCCCTGGCACCCCTGGAGTACGTCGTGCGCCTCATCCGTCCCCGCGCCGCGGCCGCCGTCGCCGCGCTGCTGCTGGCCGCCACCGCCTGCGGCTCCTCCGGCTCCGGCTCCTCGTCCGGACTCAACCCGCCCGACCTCAAGCCCCTGGCCAAGCTCGGCAAGAGCGAGGGTGCCGTCAACCTGATCGCCTGGGCCGGCTACGTCGAGGACGGCTCCGACGACCCCAAGGTGGACTGGGTCACCGATTTCGAGAAGCAGACCGGCTGCCAGGTCCACTCCAAGGTCGCCGCCAGCTCCGACGAGATGGTCAAACTGATGAAGACGGGCGAGTACGACGCCGTCTCCGCCTCAGGCGACGCCTCGCTGCGCCTGATCGCCTCCGGCGACGCGGCCCCGGTCAACACCAAGCTCGTACCGAACTACAAGGACATCTTCAGCGGCCTCAAGGACGGGGCCTGGAACTCCGTCAAGGGCCAGATGTACGGCATCCCGCACGGCCGCGGCGCCAACCTGCTGATGTACAACACGCAGAAGGTCGCCCCCGCGCCCACCTCCTGGTCGGCCGTCTTCGACGACGCGGGCACGTACCAGGGCCATGTCACCGCCTACGACTCGCCGATCTACATCGCCGACGCGGCCCTCTATCTCAAGTCCACCAAGCCCGAGTTGAAGATCAAGGACCCCTACGCGCTCGACCAGAAGCAGTTCGACGCGGCCGTCGCCCTGCTCAAGAAGCAGAACGCGGACATCGGCGAGTACTGGAGCGACTACCTGAAGGAGATCTCCGCCTTCAAGAGCGGCGACTCCGTGATCGGCACCAGCTGGCAGGTCATCGCCAACCTCGCCGCCGATGAAGGCGCGAAGGTCAAGGCCTTCGTGCCCAAGGAGGGCTCCACCGGCTGGTCCGACACGTGGATGGTCTCCGCCGAGGCCAAGCACCCGAACTGCGCCTACAGGTGGCTGGACTGGATCGTCTCCCCGAAGGTCAACGCGGAGGTGGCCGAGTACTTCGGCGAGGCCCCGTCCAACGCCAAGGCCTGCGACCTGACCAGCGACAAGAGCTTCTGCGCGACCTACCACGCGGCCGACGAGAGCTACTGGAAGAACATCGCCTTCTGGAACACGCCCATCGAGCAGTGCCTGGACGGCCGCACCGACGTCAAGTGCGTGCCGTACGCGAAGTGGGTGCAGGCCTGGACCGAGATCAAGGGCTGAGCCATGACCGTGCTCACCCGGACCGCGGGGGCGCTGCACCGGCGCCCCCGGCTCCGCCTCGCCCTGCTGCTGACCGCTCCGCTGCTGTGGCTCGCGGTGCTCTATCTGGGCTCGCTGGCCGTGCTGTTCGTCTCCGCGTTCTGGACGACGGACTCCTTCACCTCCGAGGTGGTGAAGGTCTGGTCGACGGACAACTTCCACGAGCTGTTCACCACGCCGGTGTTCCGGCAGGTGGTGCTGCGCAGTGTCGGCGTCGCCCTCGCGGTGACCGCCCTGTGCGCGGTGATCGCCTTCCCGGTCGCCTTCTACACCGCCCGGGTGGCCAGGCCCCGGCTCCGCCCGCTCCTGGTGGTCGCCATCCTGACCCCGCTGTGGGCGAGTTACCTCGTCAAGGTGTACGCCTGGCGGCTGATCCTGTCCGAGGGCGGGCTCGCCGACTGGCTGCTGAAGCCGTTCGGGCTCAGCGGGCCCGGCTTCGGGCTGCCGGCCACCGTGCTCGCCCTGACCTATCTGTGGCTGCCGTACATGATCCTGCCGATCCACACCGCGCTGGAACAGCTGCCCGACAACCTGCTGGACGCGTCCGCGGACCTGGGAGCCCGCGCCGGCCGCACCTTCCGGTCCGTCGTGCTGCCGATGGTGCTGCCCTCGGTCGCCGCCGGGTCGGTGTTCACCTTCTCGCTCAGCCTCGGTGACTACATCACCGTGCAGATCGTCGGCGGCAAGACCCAGCTCATCGGCAACCTCGTCTACGCCAACATCGAACTCAACCTGCCCATGGCCGCCGCGCTCGCCACCGTCCCGGTCGTCGTCATCGTGCTGTACCTGCTCGCGATGCGCCGTACGGGCGCGCTGAGCAGCCTGTAGAGGAGCCCGCCGTGCAACTCTCCCGTTCCGCGCGGATCGCGGTGCGTGTCGCCGCCGGCCTCGGCTTCGCGGTGATCTACGTGCCGCTGCTGCTGGTCCTCGTCAACTCCCTGAACCCGGACCGCAGCGCGAGCTGGCCGCCGCCCGGCCTGACCACCCGCTGGTGGTCCACCGCCTGGCACAGCTCGGGTGCCCGCGAGGCCCTGTGGACCTCGGTGAAGGCCGGGCTCGGCGCCACCGCGATCGCCCTGGTGCTCGGCACGCTGATCGCCTTCGCCGTCGCCCGGCACCGGTTCTTCGGCCGGGACGCCCTGTCCTTCGTGGTGGTCCTGCCGATCGCGCTGCCCGGCATCGTCACCGGCATCGCCCTCAACTCGGCCTTCAGCACGGTCCTCGCGCCGCTCGGCGTCGGCCTCGGGCTGTTCACCGTGGTCGTCGGACACGCCACCTTCTGCGTGGTGATCGTCTTCAACAACGTGGTCGCCCGGCTGCGCCGCACCTCCGGCAGTTACGAGGAGGCCGCGGCCGACCTGGGAGCCGACATCTTCCGTGCCTTCGCCGACGTCACCTTCCCCCTGGTGCGTTCCGCGCTGCTCGCGGGCGGACTGCTCGCCTTCGCGCTCTCCTTCGACGAGATCGTGGTCACCACCTTCACCGCGGGACCGGGCGTCCAGACCCTGCCGCTGTGGATCTACGACAACATGACCCGCCCCCAGCAGGCACCGGTGGTCAACGTGGTGGCGGCCGTCCTCGTGCTGCTGTCGGTGATCCCGGTCTACCTCGCCCAGCGCCTGTCCTCGGACACGGCGACCGGCAGTCGCGTCTGATCCCTGCCTTCCGCCCTTACGCAAGCAGCTTGCGTAAATTGCGCTATCCTTGCGCTCATGACACGACGACTTGCGGAAGTGGCGAAGAAGGTCGGGGTCAGCGAGGCCACGGTCAGCCGGGTGCTCAACGGCAAGCCCGGGGTCTCCGAGGCCACCCGGCAGGCGGTGCTCTCGGCCCTGGACGTCCTCGGCTACGAGCGCCCCACCCAGCTGCGCGGCGAGCGCGCCCGACTCGTCGGTCTGGTCCTGCCCGAGCTGCAGAACCCCATCTTCCCGGCCTTCGCCGAGGTCATCGGCGGCGCGCTCGCCCAGCTCGGGCTGACCCCGGTGCTGTGCACCCAGACCAAGGGCGGGGTCTCCGAGGCGGACTACGTGGAACTGCTGCTGCAACAGCAGGTCTCGGGCGTGGTCTTCGCCGGCGGTCTGTACGCCCAGGCCGACGCGCCCCACGACCACTACCGGCTGCTCGCCGACCGCAACATCCCGGTGGTGCTGGTCAACGCGGCCATCGAGCACCTCGGCTTTCCTGCCGTGTCCTGCGACGACGCGGTGGCCGTGGAGCAGGCCTGGCGGCACCTCGCCTCCCTCGGTCACGAGCGCATCGGTCTGGTCCTCGGTCCCGGCGACCATGTCCCCTCCGCCCGCAAACTCGCCGCCGCGCGGGCGATCGGCGAGGTCCCCGACGAGTACGTGGCCCGCGCGATCTTCTCCATCGAGGGCGGTCACGCCGCCGCGTCCCGGCTGATCGACCGGGGTGTCACCGGCATCATCTGCGCCAGCGACCCGCTCGCGCTCGGCGCGATCCGCGCCGCCCGCCGCAAGGGGCACGAGGTTCCCTCCCGTATCTCCGTCGTCGGCTACGACGACTCCGCCTTCATGAACTGCACCGAACCTCCGCTCACCACCGTCCGCCAGCCCATCGAGGCCATGGGCCGCGCCGCCGTCGAACTGCTGAGCGTCCAGATCGGCGGGACCGCCGTACCGCCGGAGGAGCTGCTGTTCGAGCCGGAGCTGGTGGTCCGCGGCTCCACAGCGCAAGCGCCCAAGGTCTGATTTACAGCAGAACCAATCCGCTGCCAATCGGCTGTCGAATAATTACAGATTCTGCGCGACATCTTGCGCACGGCTGTCGCCGGTGCTTGAGTGTGCGGCGCCCACCGGTCCCGGTGCGGCGCCCACTGCTCCTGTTCTGGGGGGTCCACCGATGTCCAGCACCGGGTTCCGCCGTGCTCTCGTCGCGATAGGTGTCTGTTCGTCCCTTGCGCTCTCGGCCTCGGCCTGCGGGTCGGGCGACGACGACGCAGGAAGCGGCAAGACGCGCATCACCGTCAACTGCGAGCCGCCGAAGAGCGCCAAGGTCGACCGTTCGTTCTTCGACCAGGACACCGCCGACTTCGAGAAGAAGAACCCGGACATCGACGTCGTCATGCACGACGCCTTCCCGTGCCAGGACCCGAAGACCTTCGACGCCAAGCTCGCCGGCGGCCAGATGGAGGACGTGTTCTACACGTACTTCACCGACGCCAGGCACGTCGTGGACATCAACCAGGCCGCGGACCTCACGCCGTACCTCAAGGACCTGAAGAGCTACGACACCATCCAGAAGCAGCTGCGGGACATCTACACCGTGGACGGCAAGGTCTACGGCATCCCGCGCACCGGATACAGCATGGGGCTGATCTACAACCGCGCGCTCTTCCAGAAGGCCGGTCTCGACCCCGACAAGCCGCCGGCGACCTGGGAAGAGGTCCGCGCCGACGCCAAGAAGATCGCCGCCCTCGGCAACGGCACCGTCGGCTACGCCGACTACAGCGCGCAGAACCAGGGCGGCTGGCACTTCACCGCCGAGCTGTACTCCCAGGGCGGCGACGTCGTCTCCGCCGACGGCAAGTCGGCGACCGTCGACACCCCCCAGGGCCACGCCGTCCTGCAGAACCTGCACGACATGCGCTGGACCGACGACTCGATGGGCAGCAAGCAGCTGCTGATCATCAACGATGTCCAGCAGATGATGGGTTCGGGCAAGCTCGGCATGTACCTCTCCGCCCCGGACAACATCCCCATCCTGGTCAAGGAGAAGGGCGGCAACTACAAGGACCTCGCCCTCGCCCCGATGCCCGGCGGCCAGGGCACCCTCATCGGCGGCGACGGCTACATGTTCAACAAGAAGGACACCCCGGCCCAGATCAAGGCCGGCCTCAAGTGGCTCGACTCCATGTTCCTCACCCCCGGTGACGGCTTCCTCGGCGACTACGCCCGCGCCAAGAAGAACAACGCGCCCGTCGGCCTGCCCGAGCCGCGGCTGTTCACCGGCGCCGCCGACGCCAAGGACCAGGAGGTCAAGAAGGCCAACGCGAACGTCCCGGTGGAGAACTACCAGGCCTTCCTGGACGGCAACCAGTCCCTCCAGATGAAGATCGAGCCGCCTGACGCCCAGCAGATCTACTCCGTCCTCGACGGCACGGTCTCCGCCGTCCTCACCAAGAAGGACGCCGACATCGACCAGCTCCTCAAGGACGCCAACGAGAAGATCGCCGGCATCCTGGCCCGGAGCTGACCCGCGATGACCAAGACAGCCGAGCGCCGACCCGCCCCCGCGGCGGTCGGCGCCCGACAGGCCCCGGCGCCGTCCCCGGCAGGGGACCGGAGACGGCGCCGGTTCCTCGACCAGGTCCGCGCCTACGGGTTCCTGCTCGGCGGACTGATCTGCTTCGCCCTGTTCTCCTGGTACCCGGCGATCCGCGCGGTCGTGATCGCCTTCCAGAAGTACACGCCCGGCTCCTCGCCGGAATGGGTCGGCACCGCCAACTTCACCCGGGTGCTGCACGACCCCGAGTTCTCGGCGGCCTGGCGCAACACCCTCACCTTCACGCTGCTGGCGCTGCTGATCGGCTTCGCGATCCCCTTCGTGCTCGCCCTGGTGCTCAACGAACTGCGGCACGCCAAGGCGTTCTTCCGGGTCGTGGTCTACCTGCCGGTGATGATCCCGCCGGTGGTCAGCGCCCTGCTGTGGAAGTGGTTCTACGACCCGGGAGCCGGCCTCGCCAACGAGACGCTGCGCGCTCTGCACCTGCCCACCTCGAACTGGTCCAACGGCGCCGACACCGCGCTCGTCTCCCTGGTCATCGTGGCCACCTGGGCCAACATGGGCGGCACCGTCCTGATCTACCTGGCCGCCCTGCAGTCCATCCCAGGTGAGCTCTACGAAGCCGCCGAACTGGACGGCGCGAACCTCCTGCAACGCGTCCGGCACGTGACGGTCCCGCAGACCAGGTTCGTCATCCTCATGCTGATGCTCCTTCAGATCATCGCGACCATGCAGGTGTTCACCGAGCCGTTCGTCATCACCGGCGGCGGTCCCGAGAACGCCACGGTCACCGTCCTCTACCTCATCTACAAGTACGCGTTCCTCTACAACGACTTCGGCGGCGCCTGCGCCCTCAGCGTCATGCTCCTGGTGCTGCTCGGTGTGTTCTCCGCCGGCTACCTGCGCCTGACCCGCTCCGGGGAGGACGGATGAGCAGCGCCACCCGAACCCTGATCTCGCCCGCGACCCTGGCCCGCCCGCGCGGGAAGGCGGTCTACTGGACCGTCTTCACCGGTGTCGTCCTGCTCTTCGCGCTCGCCTTCCTCTTCCCCGTGTACTGGATGGTGACCGGAGCGATGAAGTCCCCGGACGAGGTCGCCCGGACCCCGCCCACCCTCGTCCCCGATCACTGGCACCTGACCGGGTACACCGATGCCTGGGACCTGATGCAGCTGCCCGAGCACCTGTGGAACACGGTGGTGCAGGCGGCCGGTGCCTGGGCCTTCCAGCTGGTGTTCTGCACGGCCGCGGCGTACGCCCTGTCGAAACTGAAGCCGGCCTTCGGCAACGTGGTCCTCGGCGGCATCCTGGCCACCCTGATGGTCCCGGCCCAGGCCCTGGTCGTACCCAAGTACCTGACCGTCGCCGACCTGCCGTTCATCCACACCAGCCTGCTCAACGACCCGCTCGGCATCTGGCTGCCGGCCGTCGCCAACGCCTTCAACCTCTACCTCCTCAAGCGGTTCTTCGACCAGTTGCCGCGTGACGTGCTGGAGGCCGCCGAGATCGACGGCGCCGGAAAGCTGCGCATCCTGTGGTCGGTGGTGCTGCCCATGTCCCGCCCGGTGCTCGGGGTGGTGTCGATCTTCGCCCTGGTCGCGGTGTGGCAGGACTTCCTGTGGCCGCTGATGGTCTTCTCCGACACCGACAAGCAGCCCATCAGCGTGGCCCTGGTCCAGCTGTCGCAGAACATCCAGCTCACCGTGCTCATCGCCGCGATGGTGATCGCCAGCATCCCGATGGTCGCGCTGTTCCTCGTCTTCCAGCGGCACATCATCGCCGGGATCAGCGCGGGCAGCACCAAGGGCTGACGCCCTTCCTCCGACAGAAAGGCACGCACAGTGGGACAGCCCAGCCATGCCCCGAAGGACCTCGACTGGTGGAGCTCGGCCGTCATCTACCAGGTGTACGTCCGCAGTTTCGCGGACGGCGACGGCGACGGCACCGGCGACCTCGCGGGCGTCCGCGCCAAGCTGCCGTACCTCGCCGAACTGGGCGTCAACGCCCTGTGGTTCAACCCCTGGTACCTGTCACCGCTGAAGGACGGCGGCTACGACGTCGCCGACTACCGGGCCATCGACCCGGCGTTCGGCACCCTCGCCGAGGCCGAGAAACTCATCGCCGAGGCGGAGGAGCTGGGCATCCGGACGATCGTGGACATCGTCCCCAACCACGTCTCCGACCAGCACCCGTGGTTCCAGGCGGCGCTGGCGGCCGGACCCGGCAGCCCAGAGCGCGAGCTGTTCCACTTCCGTCCGGGACGCGGCGCGAACGGCGAACTCCCGCCCAACGACTGGCCGTCACAGTTCCTCGGCTCCACCGAACCGGTGTGGACCCGGCTCCCCGACGGCGAGTGGTACCTGCACCTGTTCACCCCCGAACAGCCCGATCTCAACTGGGACCACCCGGCCGTCCGCCAGGAACACGAGGACATCCTGCGGTTCTGGTTCGAACGCGGTGTCGCCGGCGTCCGCATCGACTCCGCGGCCCTGCTCGCCAAGGACCCCGACCTGCCGGACCTGGCCACCGATCCGCGGCCGCACCCCTTCGTCGACCGCGACGACCTGCACGACATCTACCGCTCATGGCGCGCGGTGGCCGACGCCTACGGCGGCGTCTTCGTCGGCGAGGTCTGGCTCCCCGACGCCGAGCGCTTCGCCCGCTACCTTCGCCCCGACGAACTGCACACCGCCTTCAACTTCTCCTTCCTGTCCTGCCCCTGGGACGCGGACCGGCTGCGGACGTCGATCGACACGACCCTCGCCGAGCACGCCCCGGTCGGCGCGCCCGCCACCTGGGTGCTGTGCAACCACGACGTGACGCGCACGGTCACCCGATACGGCCGCGAGGACACCGCCTTCGACTTCGCGACCAAGGCCTTCGGCACCCCCACGGACCTGGAGCTGGGCACCCGCAGGGCCCGCGCGGCCGCGCTGCTGTCCCTGGCGCTGCCCGGCGCGGTCTACGTGTACCAGGGGGAGGAACTGGGGCTGCCCGAGGCCGAGATCCCGGCGGACCGCATCCAGGACCCGATGTACTTCCGGTCGGGCGGTACCGATCCGGGCCGGGACGGCTGCCGGGTGCCGATGCCCTGGGCCGCCGGTCTGCCGTACGCGGGATTCGGTTCGAGCGAGGAGCCGTGGCTGCCGCAGCCGGCCGGCTGGGCGGCGTACGCGGCCGACCGCCAGCAGGAGGACGGTGAATCCATGCTCAGCCTCTACCGCCGGGCCATCGCCGCCCGTCCCCTCTTCGGTGCCGGTCCGCTGACCTGGCTGCCGGCTCCGGAGGGCGTCCTCGCCTTCACCCGCGGCGAGGGAACGGTCTGCGTGGTCAACCTCGCTCCGGAGGCCGCCGAACTCCCCGCCCACACCCGGCTCCTGCTCACCAGCGGCCCGCTGGACGACGAGGGCCGGCTGCCCCGGGACACGGCGGTCTGGCTGACGACCTGAGCCACCGGTACCGCTCGCGCTGTCCCCCCACTCCCTCCCCCACACCGAAGGGATCAGCACATGCAGAGCACCACCGCCCGATCTGTCAGGAGCATGCCAGCAATGGCGGCCGCCGTGGCCCTCGCCGCCGGGCTGCTCGTCGCCGTCGCGCCCGCCGCCCACGCGGCCGCGGGCGCGAATCTCCCCTTCACCTCGGTCGAGGCGGAGACGGCGACCACCACCGGTACCAGGATCGGTCCGGACTACACCCAGGGCACCCTCGCCTCCGAGGCCTCCGGACGCCAGGCCGTGCGCCTCAGCTCCGGGCAGCGCGTCGAGTTCACCGCGCCCCGGGCGGCCAACACCGTGAACCTCTCCTACAGCGTCCCCGACGGCCAGTCCGGCTCCCTCGACGTGTACGTCAACGGGGTCAGACTGGCGAAGACCCTGACGGTCACCTCCAAGTACTCCTACGTCGACACCGGCTGGATCGCCGGCGCCAAGCAGCACCACTTCTTCGACGACGCGCGGCTGCTGCTGGGCCAGAACGTCCAGGCGGGGGACAAGGTCGCCTTCGAGTCCACCGGCACCCAGGTCACCGTCGACGTCGCCGACTTCGAGCAGGTGGCCGGGGCCGCCACCCAGCCCGCCGGGTCGGTCTCCGTCACCTCCAGGGGTGCCGACCCCAGCGGCAACGGCGACTCCACCCAGGCCTTCCGGGACGCCATCTCCGCCGCCCAGGGCGGGACGGTGTGGATCCCGCCGGGCGACTACCGGCTGACCTCCTCCCTGAGCGGCGTACAGAACGTCACCCTGCTGGGCGCCGGCAGCTGGTACTCGGTCGTGCACACCTCACGGTTCATCGACCAGTCCAGCTCCTCCGGGAACGTCCACATCAACAACTTCGCGGTGATCGGCGAGGTCACCGAACGCGTCGACTCCAACCCGGACAACTTCGTCAACGGCTCGCTCGGGCCCAACAGCTCGGTCTCCGGGATGTGGATCCAGCACCTCAAGTGCGGCTTCTGGCTGACGGGCAACAACGACAACCTGGTCGTCGAGAACAACCGGGTCCTCGACACCACCGCCGACGGCCTCAACCTCAACGGCACCGCCCACGGCGTCCAGGTCCGCAACAACTTCCTGCGCAACCAGGGCGACGACTCCCTGGCCATGTGGTCGCTGTACTCACCCGACACCAACTCCAGCTTCACCGCCAACACCATCTCCCAGCCGAACCTGGCCAACGGCATCGCCATCTACGGCGGCACCGACATCTCCGTGAAGAACAACCTGATCTCCGACACGAACGCGCTGGGCAGCGGTATCGCCATCTCCAACCAGAAGTTCGCCGACCCGTTCTCGCCGCTGTCCGGGACGATCACCGTGGACGGCAACACGCTGGTCCGCACGGGCGCCGTCAACCCCAACTGGAACCACCCGATGGGCGCCCTGCGTGTCGACTCCTACGACAGCGCCATCAACGCCACCGTCGACATCACCAACACCACGATCACCGACAGCCCGTACAGCGCCTTCGAGTTCGTCTCCGGCGGCGGGCAGGGCTACCCGGTCCGCAACGTCAACGTGACCGGCGCGACCGTGCGCAACGCCGGGACGGTCGTCGTCCAGGCCGAGGCGCAGGGCGCGGCCACCTTCCGCAACGTCACCGCGAGCGGCGTCGGCGCGGCCGGCGTCTACAACTGCCCCTACCCGTCGAACTCCGGCTCCTTCGCGCTCACCGACGGCGGCGGCAACTCCGGCTGGTCCAGCACCTGGTCGGACTGCTCCAGCTGGCCGCAGCCCGGCAGCGGCAACCCCGACCCGGACCCCGGCCGCAACCTCGCCAAGGGCCGCCCGGCGACCGCCACCGGCTCGCAGGACGTGTACACGCCGGGCAAGGCGGTCGACGGCGACGCCAACAGCTACTGGGAGTCCGCCAACAACGCCTTCCCGCAGTCGCTCACCGTCGACCTCGGCTCCTCCTACGCGGCACGCCGGGTGGTGCTGAAGCTGCCGCCGTCCTCGGCCTGGGGCGCGCGCACCCAGACCGTCGCCGTGCTGGGCAGCACCGACGGGTCGGCCTACTCGACCGTCGTGGGGGCCACCGGCTACCGGTTCGACCCGGCCACCGGCAACTCCGTCACCGTCGCGCTGCCCTCCGGCACCAGCCTGCGCCATCTGCGGCTGACCGTCACCGCCAACAGCGGCTGGCCGGCCGCACAGTTCAGCGAGGTGGAGGCATATCTGACGGCGTGACCCGCGCCGCCGGGGAAGTCCCGCGCTTCGCCGCCTGGATCTGCTCGTACACATGGGTGCGCAGTTCGGCGAAGCGCGGGGCGACCCGGGTGTGCAACTGGTCCCGGTCGTCCGGCAGATCCACCTTCAGCCGCTCCTGGACGACGGTCGGCGAGACGGACGAGTTCGCCCGCCTCCACGGTGAAGGTGAGGTCCCGCACCGCCTCGATGCGGCGGCCGGAACCGTCGTAGACCTTCCTCGGGCAGCGTACGTCGAGCACGGACCGCCCCCTCTCGATGCGCACTCGGGACCGCCGGATCGTCGCGCGCAGTCCGTGGTACCAGCCGAGCACCCGCCGTTCGACCAGCTGGAAGAGCACCGACAGCGCGAATCCGAGCAGGCCCAGCAGCAGGATCCCGGTCCACATGCCGGGGGTCGCGAAGAAGCGCCGGGTCCTGGACGGGGACGTGGTCGTGTGCGTCGCCGGTGCGGGCCCGGCGGGCGGTGGCCGCCGCCGTCCCGGTGGGGGCGCGCCGGCCGGCCCGCGGTACCGCGGTGGGCCGAGCGACGCTGGCCGACCCGCCGGAAGCGGCGTGCGTGCCGCTCGACGGCGACCCCGAGGACGGCGTGACGACACTGGCCGCTCCGGTGCGGGACGGCAGCGGCCTGGCGGTGGCCGGGGTGAGTCTCGCGGTGCACTCCGGCCGGATGTCCGACTCCACGGTCCGCCGCGATCTGGTGCCGCGTCTCGGGGCCGCCGTGGCGGCGATCGAGGCGGACCTGGGGATCACAGATCGAGCACCAGGCGATCCCCTCGACACCGCGACACACAGATGAGCATGGTCTCCCCGGCCGCCCGTTCCTCCTCGGAGAGCACCGAGTCCCGGTGGTCCGGGTCGCCTTCGAGGACGTCCGTCTCGCACGTCCCGCAGGTGCCCTCGGTGCAGGAGTACAGCACCTCGACCCCGGCGGCCCGCACGGCGTCGAGCACGGAGACCCCGGGTGTGACGGTGAGGCTACCGCCGCTCCGCCCGAGGACGACCTCGAACTCCCGCTCGCCGTCCGCCTGCCGGGCCTTCGGCTGAAAGCGCTCCGTCCGCAGCACGGCCGCCGGGCAGCGCTCCTCCACGGCGTCCAGCAACGGCCCGGGACCGCAGCAGTACACGAGGGTGCCGTCCGGGACGTCGTCCAGTACCGGGCCGAGGTCCAGCAGCCCGGACTCGTCCTGCGGGGCGACGGTGACCCGCTCCCCGCCGTAGCGCGCCAACTCGTCGGTGAACGCCATGGACCGCCGGGTCCGGCCGCCGTACAGCAGGCTCCACTCGGCGCCCGAGGCCTCGGCGGCGGCCAGCATCGGCAGGATCGGGGTGATGCCGATGCCTCCCGCGACGAACCGGTAGCGCGGGGCAGGCTCCAGCCGGAAGCGGTTGCGCGGTCCACGCACCCGCACCGTGTCGCCGACGCCCAACCGGTCGTGGACGTGGGCGGATCCGCCCCGTCCGGCGGGCTCCCGCAACACCGCGATCCGCCATCCGCAACGGTCCCCGGGATCCCCGCACAGCGAGAACTGCCGCTCCAGCCCCGGGCCGAGCACGACGTCGACATGCGCCCCCGGCTCCCAGTCCGGGAGTTCCCCGCCGTGCGGACGGCGAAGGGTGAGGGAGACGACCCCGTCCGCCGCGGGAACCCTCTCACCGACGACCAGTTCGTCCTCGTAAAGATTCATGGCGTGCGCTCCGGGGGCCGGTGTCCTTCGGGGTGGCCGAGCATCCACGTCCACATCTCCACCGGGTCCTGCGCGGTGTGCTCGGCTCCGCAGTGGCAGGTGCCGTGCAGCACGTCGGTGCCCGGCAGCCAGTCGACGCGGTAGATCTCACCGGCGGTCCCGCTCACAGGACCCTATCCACGGGCTTGTCGCCCTCCTCGGCCAGCCGGGCGAGGATACGGCGGGCGGCGAGGCCGCCGGTGTCGATGTTGATGCTCAGCTCCTGGTAACCGGACCGCTCCGAACCCAGCGTCCGCTGAAGGAGGTTGAGGGCGTCCACGTCCTGCATCACCACCGTGTGGTTGTTGTCCCGCAGGAAGTCGGTGACCTCGGCGTCGTCGGTCGCCCAGTCCCGGGAGACCATCCAGAAGTCGTACACCTTCCCGTCCGAGGACGGGGTGATCGCGTAGGTGATCTCGGTGTGGAAGCCGTGCGGGTCGTTGCCGTCGGCCTCGGGCATTACACCGGACGGTGCGATCCGGCTGTGCAGCAGGTACAGACAGGGTGCGTGGTACTCGATGTCCTGCCAGCGGGTGATCCGGCCCTCGATCCCGGTCGAACGGGCGTAGAACGGCGGGCACTCGGCGTCGTCCATGTGCCGGCTGACCCGCACGATCCCGGCGCCCTCGTCGACCTCCGTGGTGATCGGCGTCTCGGCGACCTCCGGGGTGCCTATGTAGCCCCCGTGCAGGTAGGTCTCGTGGGAGAGGTCGAGGAGGTTGTCGACGAGGAGTCCGTAGTCGGCGTCGACGGGCTCCATGCCCCTGACCGTCGTCCAGCCCGGCGCGTCCAGGTGCCGGGCCCGCGGCACGGCGTCCGGGTCGGCGAGCCCGGGGTCGCCGATCCACACCCACACCAGGGAGTCCCGCTCGACCACCGGGTAGGAGGCGACGCGTGCGGTGCGCGGGATGCGCTTCTGCCCCGGCACGTACACGCACGCGCCGGTCCGGTCGTAGGTGAACCCGTGATACCCGCAGACGATCCGGTCACCGTCGAGCCCGCTCTCCGACAGCGGGTAACGCCGGTGCACGCAGCGGTCGTTGAGAACGACGGGACTGCCGTCCTCCTCGGCCCGGTAGAGCACGAGCGGCTCCCCGAGAACCGTCCGCCCGAGCAGCTCGCGCCCGACCTCGTGACGGTAGGCGGCGACGTACCACTGGTTCCTGGCGAACGCGGTGATGTGCGGCATGAGAGGGGTCCCGTCATCCTCGACGTCGTGTCGGGAACACCATGACGACGGCGCCTCCACCCCGGCAACAGGACTTCCGCCGGGCGGAAAATCCCCGGTCGGCGGAGAGCGATCTGATTCGGAGGGCCTCGGCCGGCTTGAGCCGCCTCAGGCTGCCGCGAGGTCCTGTTCGGCCCGGATGGTCTTTCCGATGTCGCCGAACCTGGTTCGCCGGCGGTCGGTCAGTTCCGCGATCAGGAACGGGCCCCGTCCTCCCCGGTCGCTGGAGCGCGCGTATCTCAGATGCGGGGCTGTGGCGCTGCCGTCGGAGACCTCGCAGATGAGCATCTGGCGGTCGCCGATCATCCGGAGGCCGAAGGGTCCGCTTCCGTGACGGATCGCGTTGGTGACCAGCTCGCCCACCACGAGCTCGGTCGTGAACGCCGCCGCGTCTTTCCGCAGGAGTCGGTACGGGATCACGAGGAACCCAGACCCGCGCATCCGTCGGTGGCGCCCTCGTGGCGCCGCCGGCCGGCTCGTTCGGCCCCATCGGGCCGCACCACGTCGACGGGGGATGCCCGCCGCCCGGGCTTCGAGAACGGTGGCGGCGGTGCCGCCCCCTCTGCCGGTTGGGGGGGACTGTCACCCGGATCGTCGCATTCGGGAACCCCTCGTCCCGCGAGCAGCGGTCCGGGTCGGCGAACTTCGACGGGACGGCCTTCACCGCGGCTCGACCGGAGGTGAGCCGGCGCCGGGCCTGGGCCACCGCCCTCTTTGTGAGGTATTGGCGTTGGCGTAAAGGTGACTTGACGCCTGATGGACAGGGCAAACTGCTGACCTCGGCGCTCGACGGCACCACGCTGTCCTCCCATGAGAGACATGAACAACAGGTGGCGCCGCGGGGTGCGCCTTCCACGGCCTCGGCGTACGGCGGCGACCGCCGCCCTCGTGGCGCTCGTGGCCGGTCTGACCGCCGTCCCCGGGGCCGCTCAGGACCTCGGCCCGCACACCGGGCTCACGCAGGCCGCCGCGCGGACCGGAGCGGACCGGACGCAGATCGTCTCCCGGCATCAGGTCACGTTGATCACCGGTGACCGGGTCACCCTGGACACGGACTCCTCGGGCCGGCAGAGCGTCACGGTCGAGCCCGCCAAGGGACGCGAGCACCTCACGTTCGTCAAGCGTCAGGACGGCCGGGACTGGGTCGTCATACCCGCCGACGCCCTCCCCCTGCTGGCCGCCGGCCGCCTCGACGCGGCGCTGTTCAACGTCTCGGCCCTGGTCGCGGGGGAGTACGCCGAGCGGTCCGGCCTGCCGCTGATCGTCCAGTACGCGGGTGACGCGGGCACCGCCGAGCGCCGGCTCACCACGGCCGGGGCCGACGGTGCCCGGACCGTCGCCGGCACCACCTTCGCGACACTTTCCGAACACCGCGAGGACGCCGCGGAGTTCTGGAAGGGCATCGCCCCCGGCCGGGCGGGCGCCACGTCCTTCGGGGCGGGCCTGCGCCGGGTCTGGCTCGACGGACACTCCAAGGTCCAGGCCGAGAGCACGGCGAGCCGCATCGGCGCCCCGCACGCCTGGCAGCAGGGGTTCACCGGCAGCGGCGTCAAGGTCGCGGTGCTGGACACCGGCTACGACCCGAACCACCCGGACCTCAAGGGCCTCGTCACCGAGTCGGCGAACTTCACCGACGAGCCGAACACCGACGACCTGATGGGGCACGGCACCCACGTCACGTCGACCATCGCCGGTTCCGGCGCGCTCTCCGACGGCCAGTACAAGGGCGTGGCTCCCGGTGTGCGGATCCTGTCCGGCAAGGTGTGCACCGGGGACGGCAACTGCGACAACTCCGCCGTCGTCGAGGGTCTGGCCTGGGCGGCCCAGCACGGCGCCAGGGTGATCAACCTCAGCCTCGGAGACACGGACACGCCGGAGACCGACGCGGTGGAGGCCATGGTCGACACCGTCAGCCGTGACTACGGCGTCCTGGTGGTGGCCGCGGCCGGCAACAACGGCTCCGGCAGCAGGGTCTCCTCGCCCGCCTCCGCGGACCGGGCGCTGGCCGTCGGCGCCGCCGAGGCCGACGACGACCGCGCCGTCTTCAGCTCGGTCGGCCCGCGGACCGGCGACTCCGGCCTCAAGCCGGACGTCATCGCCCCCGGCGTCGGCGTCGTCGCCGCCAGGGCGGGCGGCACCACCGCCGACGACGGCTACATCGCGATGGACGGCACGTCCATGGCCACGCCGCACGTGGTCGGCGCCGCGGCCATCCTGTTCCAGCAGCACCCGGACTGGACCGCCGGGCAGGTCAAGCGTCAGCTGATGCAGTCGGCGACCGGCGCCCTCGAGCACGGCGCCTACTACCAGGGCGCCGGGCGCGTCGACGTCGCCCGGGCGGTCGACCAGGAGGTCACCGCCGACGTCGCCGCAGTGGACTTCGGGCTGGTCCGCTGGACCGACGCCCAGCGGCCGCCGGTGACCCGGAAGATCACCTACCGGAACCCGGGCGCCGCCCCGGTCACCCTCCGGCTGGCGCAGAACGCGAGCAGCGGCCTGCTGGACAAGCCCGCCCCCGCCGGCCTGTTCCGGCTGAGCGCCGACACCGTCACCGTGCCCGCGCACGGAACGGCGGACGTCACCCTCACCGGGACCCCGGAGGCGACGACGGCCTACGCCGCCTACAGCGGCGTGGTGACCGCGAGCACCCCGGACCACCAGGTGTCGGTGCGCGTCCCGTTCGGCCTGGACCTCGAGCAGCCGTCCTACGACCTGCGCATCGACATGAAGAGCCGTACGGGCGCGGCCCCCGACACCGCGTACCTGCTCGTCCAGTCGGCCGACCACAAGTCCTTCGAGGTGGAGGCGCTCGGCAAGAACAGCACCGTGGTGCGGCTGCCGAAGGACACCTACTCGGTGAGCGGCTTCTTCTTCGACGCGTCGTTCACCGAGGGCGTCATCGTGGGCGTGCCGAAGGTCGTGATGACCGCCGACCGGCAGGTCGCCATCGACGCACGGAAGGCGAAGCCCGTGACCGTCTCGGCGCCGAACCGCTCGGCGCGCATCCTCTCGGCGGAGATCGGCACCATCAGCGTGGGCGACGAACTGCTCTCCGTCACCATGTACGACGCGGTCGGCGAGGACCACCTCGAGGGCGTGTACGCGACCCCGACGGCACGGGAGAAGGACTCGGAGTTCACCTACCTCGTCAGCACCGTCTGGGGTGGCCCCACCGGCGCGGACGGCAATCCCTCGTCGGTCTACTACCTCTCCCACCCGGTGCACGGCGCCATCCCGGCCGACCCGGGGTACCGCCCCCGCTCCTCGGAACTGGCCGAGGTGCACACCACCTTCGCCGCCACCACCCCGGGCACCACCGCTGCCCGGCTCGTCTGGATGTACGTGGACAACGTCCGCTTCAGCGCACCCTCGATGACGGGCCTGCCGGTGCCGACCCGGCGGGTCGACTACTTCTCGTCCGCCGAGGGACTGCGCTGGCAGGCGGCCTTCGACCAGAACAACATCTTCGACCCGGACACCCGCGGCCAGAGCTACCTCGGCGACCTGCACGGCTACAAGGCCGGCACCGAGGTCGAGGAGCGCTGGAACGGCGGGATCCAGGCCGTGGGCCTCGCGTCCTCGATGGCGGCCTTCCGTGAGGGCGACACCATCTACCGCCCCTTCCAGTCGGCCGCGAACGGAAACCTCGACCTGGTGGCCGACACGACGGCCGGCCTGCCCACGGTGGAGCTGCGGCGCAACGGCGAACTCGTCTCCGAGGACTGGAGCATGAGCGACGTGCCCGCCGACGCGACGCCGGCCGACTACCGGCTGACGGTCGAGCAGGACCGCGACCTCACCCCCAGCTCGGTCTCCACCCACGTGTCGGCCGAATGGCGGTTCCGGTCGCAGACCACGGCGACCCGGCAGGCACTCCCGCTCTACGCGGTGCGCATGTCGCCGAAGCTGGACGAGTGGAACCGGGCCGAGGCCGGCCGCAGGCTCGACATCCCGGTCCTGATCCAGCGGACGCCCGGCGCCCCGGTGTCACCCGTCCGCGTCTTCACCACCGAGGTCTCCTTCGACGAGGGGAAGACCTGGCAGCCGGCGCGGGTCAAGGGCTCCGGCATGGAGCGCACCGTGACCGTGGAGCACCCGCGCCGCGCGGCGGGCGGCTCGGTCAGCCTGCGCGTGAACGTCGAGGACGCGGCGGGCAACTCCTTCGAGGAGACCGTCGTCAAGGGCTACCTGCTCAAGTAGCCGGCTGACGGGACGGGGCCCACCGGACACGTCCGGTGGGCCC
>NZ_JBHZAN010000056.1:0-49630 GCF_042754285.1 Streptomyces sp. NPDC059224 | reverse complement strand
CCGCTGCCCCTGCCGCCGGCCCGGCGGGGGGGGGGGGGGCGGCCCCCGGCCCCGCGCCCCCCCCCCCGCCGCCCCCACCGCCCTCAAATCCTGGCGGCTCCTCAGCAAACTGCGGTGCTCGACCACCCGAATCACCAGCCTCGTCCAGGCCGTACTCACCCTTCGTCTGACCTGCTCAGGGTGAAGATGGAAAAGGCTCAATACCGCATAACAGTAGGTATGCGTTGCCGAAATGCCGAGTCGGACCGGGGAAAGGCAGTCGCCTCGTCGGGGGAATTCGGAGGCGAGCACCGTCGGCCCGCGATTCGGCCGTCACTTCCTTTTCCGCGACACAGCGTCGCATCAGCAATCCGGAGCCTCCCATGCGCGTGTTCGTCACAGGAGCCAGCGGCAGCATTGGCTCAGTTGTAGTTCCCGAACTCATCGCTGCCGGCCACGAAGTCCTGGGCCTCGTTCGTTCCGACGCTGCGGCTACGGCCGTCTCCACCGCCGGCGCGACGCCCCTCCGCGGCGACCTCACCGACCTGGACAGGCTCCGGGGCAGGCGCCGCCCAGGCAGATGGCGTCATCAACCTGGCCTTTGGAAACGACTGGAGCAACTTGCAGCCGTGCATCGAAGCCGAGACCGAAGCCATCCAGACCCTCGCCGACGCACTCGCAGGCAGCGGGAAACCCTTCGTGCACGCCGGCCTCACACCGATGGAACCGGGCCACATCTCCACCGAGGATGACCCCGACACCACCGACGGCCCCGTCGGTGGCCGCGGTCGCAACTCACAGACAGTGCTGAACCTGGCCGACCAGGGGGTCCGCTCCTCCGTCGTACGGCTGCCGCGCTCCGTGCATCAACGCGCGACGCACTACGGCTTCTGTTCGGTACTCATTGCCGCCGCGCGGAAAACAGGCGTGTCCATGTACGTGGGCGACGGCACTCAACGCTGGCCGGCGGTCAACCGCCTCGATGCCGCCCGGCTGTTCCGCATCGCCCTCGAGGACGCTGCACCCGGCACGGTCCTGCACGCGGTTGCCGACGAGGGCGACACCATGCGGTGGCTGGCCGAGGCGATCGGCGACGTGCTCGCGGTGCCGGTCGAGTCGACGTCACCGGACAACCTCGGCCTCATAGGCCGGCTGTTCGCCCTCGACATGCCATCCTCGAGTGCGCTGACCCAGAAGCGGTTCGGCTGGGAGCCCACCCACCCGAGCCTGATGGCGGACCTGGCCGCCGGTGACTATCCCGCCCAGGCCGGATAGTGACGCCGCGGCCCCGCGCGACAACCACGGCCTGTTCGTGGTGGAGATCTGCTGAGACCCTCCTGCGACCGCCGTGGCGAAACCGGCGACCACCGCGACGACGGCGACCGCCGGCCTGCCCGTCAGGGCCGGGCTCCGCTCGCCTCGGTGCCCACCGTGACACCGCCTCATCCCGGCACAGTGTCGTTGTCTCTCCCCGAGCTCCAGCTACCGCCTCGTCGACGGACTGTTCGTCCGTGCTGGACTTCCCGGGCGCCGCCCGTCCGTGGGGACCGACGACGAGCCGACGTCAGCGGTGGACGAACGACGGGAAGCGTGGCGGCTCCGTACCCAAAGGGCGTGGGCGACGGTGTCGGGGAGTTCGTCGGTGGTGGGTTCGGATCTGAACCGGGCGCGGTGTCTCCTGGACGGCCCGACCCCGCGGGTCGGACACCGACGCCTGACGTCCGGCGGTCCGCCCGTTCCCGGCCGTCGGCACTGTGGTCCGAGCGTCACGTCACCATCGGCGGGAAGACCGTTCGCCTGTCGGCCAGGCACCGCCGCGTCCTGCTCTCGGTTATCGTCCGAGCACATGCGCACGAGTCTGACCGACGAGACCCCTCGCAGAACTGGCGCGTGGTTGCGGACAACTCGGCTGGACCGGCGGGGCGCGGAGGTGGTGACGTCCGGCTGACGACTCCGGCCTCGGACGGCCTGGCCTGTGTCAGCCGTCCGGTGGCTGCTCCGGTGGGACCTCAGGACGCTGTCGATGCCCTAGTTCGCGCCCGGTGATCATCTCGCAATCGATCCGGACGAACACCGGCTCCGGTGTCGGCATCCATGAGCGGGGGCCTGTCTGTGACAGCCGCGCGCGTTCCGCGGAGCTGCTCACCACGGTGGCCCGTCCGGTGACGACCACACTCCAGCCGGACCGGTTCTCTGCATCGAATTCATCCGCCTCGAAGGCGACCACGACGCCTTCGACGGCACGGACCAGTTCCGAATTCGGGGCGGTGCACAAGAGCACCGAGGAATCGGCGTCCAGCGAGAAGTTGACAGGAAGTACTGCAGGCAGCGCGTGCCGGGTGTAGACCACGCGACCGACCGGCACCTTGGCGAGCAGGCGTAGACACTCCAGGCGGTCGAGTGCGCGAAAGTCGTTGTCCCGGGACATCTGGTCATCCTCCTCGTACCGCGGGCATGGTCGTAGGGCCGACCGGCCCTATCGTGGGAGCCGGCCGGGGGTTGTTCGGCCCGGTGCTCAGGGGGCGTCCGCCGCGCTGTCGCGAGGCGCGGCACGTGCGCTCGACGACGTGGCGGAAGAGGCCCAGGCCGGTGCCGTGGGGCTCGCCCCGCTTCGCGATGACCGGTCGGATCCCGCGGACCCAGAGCAAGCGCCGGTACGTGTCGTGGTCGCCGCCGGGATCGGCCGGCAGTGCACCGGGGTGCCGACGCGGCCTGCCGACTCGTCCGTCGACAGGCGGGATCTTGTCGGGCAGGACAGGAGGTGGGTGATGAGGTGGGGATGCCGGTGCGCGGCACGAACACGATGCCGGAGGTCTGTCCTCGACCAGCTTCGGCGCCGGCACGGGCAGCAACGGTTGGATCAGCGCCCACAGTTCATCCGACACGGTCGGGCTGCGGCTGACGTTTCCCCCGACCGCACCAGCGAGCAGACAAGCCTGCGGTCCCGTGATCAACAGCTTTCGTCAGAGTCAGTCGGTGGCCACACGTCGGTGGTCAGGTGTCTGGCTCCGTCAGCTCGATCTCGGCCCAGATGGTCTTTCCGGGGGGCTGGTGGCGGGTGCCCCAGCGGCGAGCGAGCTGGGCGATGAGCAGCAGGCCGCGACCGCCCTCGTCGTAGGTGCGGGCGCGCCGCAGGTGCGGGGCGGTGCCGCTGGCGTCGGAGACCTCGCAGAGCAGTGTGGTCCCCCGGATCAGCCGGAGCTGGATGGGCGGCTGTCCGTAGCGGATGGCGTTCGTGACCAGTTCGCTGACCACCAGCTCGGCCGTGAAGGCTGCGTCCGACAGGTGCCAGGCCTCCAGCCGGTCCAGCACCCGGGCGCGGGCGTCGGCGACGAGGGCCGGGTCGGGAGGCAGGTCCCAGGTGGCGACTCGGTCAGCGTCGAGCACCCGGGTACGGGCGACGAGCAGCGCGACGTCGTCCTCGGGCTGTGCGGGCAGCAGACGCCCTACCACCTCGTCGCAGAGGGGTTCCAGAAGCTGGGGGACGGGCTGCTCAAGACATCGGAGCAGCCGAGCCTGTCCCTTGGCCAGGTCGTGCTCGGGGCCCTGGATCAGTCCGTCTGTGTACAGCGTCAGGAGGCTGCCCGGTGGCAGCTCCCACTCGACCGCCTCGAAGGGCAGCCCTCCCACACCTAGCGGTGGGCCGGGCGGCACGTCGACGAACTCCGCCGGGCCGTCCGGCTTGGCGACGGCGGGGGGCGGGTGGCCCGCGCTGGCAGCCGTGCACCGACGGGATACCGGGTCGTAGACCACGTACAGGCAGGTGGCGATGACGTCGGCGGCGATGGGAAGGTCCGACTCGTGGTCCGCGCTGCCCTCCTCCTCCGAGGCCAGAAGGATGACCAGGTCGTCGAGATGGGTGAGCAGTTCGTCGGCGGGAAGCTCGACGTCGGCCAGCGTGCGCACAGCGGTCCGCAGCCGTCCCATGGTGGCCGACGCGCGTAGTCCGTGGCCCACCACGTCGCCCGCTACCAGCGCGACCCTCGCGCCGGAGAGCGGGATCACGTCGAACCAGTCGCCGCCCAACCCGGCCCGGGTACGGGCCGGGAGGTAGCGGTGGGCCACCTCTACCGCGTCCTGGGCCGAGATGCGCCGGGGCAGGAGGCTGCGCTGGAGGGCGAGCGCGGTGCCGCGTTCGAGCGTGTAGCGGCGGGCGTTGTCCACGGCCACCGCGGCGCGCGCGGCGATCTCCTCGGCGAGCAGCAGGTCGTCGCGGGTGAACGGGTCCCCGCGTCGGTGCCGGACGAGGACCGCCAGGCCGAGGGTGATGCCGCGGGCGCGCAGCGGAATGACCATGAGGGAGTGGATGCCGAACCTGCGGACCACGGCCGCCCGCCCGGGATCGGCCCGTATCCAGCCTCTGGTCGCGTCGTCCTCGATGCTGTGCAGTGAGGATCTGCCGGTGGCCAGGCAGCGGCCGGGGGGTGCGGAGGCGGGGTAGTCGTCCACGTCTCCCGGTTTGATCAACGCTTCGGGCACACCGGGAAGGACCGACTGCTGTGCCGCACGGCGCAGCGGGACCGCACCCGTTGCGGAAGGCTTCGGTTCGACGCCGCGGAACAGGGAGTCGAGCAGGTCGATGGTGACGAAGTCCGCGAGCCGGCCCACCGCGAAGTCGGCCATTTCCTGGGCCGTGCGCATCACGTCCAGGCTGCTCCCCACCTGTGTGCTGACTTCGTTCAGCAGTGCGAGCCGTTCTCTGGCCAGGTACTGTTCGCTGACGTCGAGCGCGGAGACCTCCACGTGTCGTATCTGGCCCGCCGGTGTGACGAGCGGGGACACGGTGACGGAGTAGACCTTCTCCGATACATCCGGCCGGGCTCTGCCCCGCACATGGAAGTGCTCGGTCTCGCCCGACATGAGCACCCGTTCCATGCCGTCTTCGACCCGGTTGCAGAGGTGGTGCGGGAGGATCTCGGTGACGCGTTGGCCCCGCATCCATTTCTCACTCAGCCCGAGCTCACGTGCGGCGCCGGCGCTCGCTCGCACCGCTCGCAGCTCGTCGTCGTACACCATCACCGGTAGCTGACACTGCGTGAACGCCTCGTAGGCCGTCGCCAGGTCCGGTCGTGACTGGTGCGGTGGCGTCACGATGAGGACCCGCTGGGAGCGGCTCTGCGATTGACCGACGGATTCAGCCGCCCCTGCGCCTCCAGGGACCGGCTGTCCCGGCCCAGAGCCTCGCGGACGTGCGCGACGGTGGCCGTAAGGGACTCCTCGCTCCTCGCTTCCGAGGCGATCCGACGGTCGAGGGGACTGCCGAGGGTCTCCTGACACGCGTGGGCGAGCACGAGCCGGGCACCGGGACTCCAACCCGTCACGACTCCCCGGTCGTCGACGACCGCCGTGGCCGGGCCCACCGGATCGGGCGGTGTGCCCGGGCTTCCGCTGAATGGGATGGCATCGCGCATGTCGGTCACCGCCCGTCCTGCCGGCTCGTCCACCGTGGCCCCGGACGAAGGCCACGAAGGCCATGGACCCGAGGTGCCCGGTCTCGCCACGTCGATCCCGTACCTCGCTTCTATCGTTCCGCACCCGCTCCCGCGCGTCACTTCCGTCGTTCGTTGCAGCCCCCACGCGTCGTGCGGGAGCGTCCGGGCACGTCCAGCCCCTGGAAGGTCGGCAAAGGCATGCGGCCACGACCAGACGACGGTTCTCGGGCCGCCGCAGGAGCTCCTGCCCGAGCCCCTCGTGGTCGGCGAGGGCCTTGAGCCCGCTGGTCACCGGGCGGGTCACCGAGACGTGTGGCACCCCGGTCCCGTCTGGCTCCGGCGGGC
Organism: Streptomyces sp. NPDC059224; assembly: GCF_042754285.1. Lineage (NCBI taxonomy): Bacteria > Bacillati > Actinomycetota > Actinomycetes > Kitasatosporales > Streptomycetaceae > Streptomyces > Streptomyces sp. NPDC059224. The sequence continues at coordinate 43,874 of NZ_JBHZAN010000056.1, read as the reverse complement.
ACTGATCGGCCCAGGGCCCCGGGAGCCGGGTCTCCCGACGTCCGGCCTAGTCGTGGCGCACTCCGGAGGAAGCCGCGTCGTCGGCGCGGAGGGCCAGGCTGTTGACGACACCGACCACTCCGTCCACCCGGTACGTCAACCGGATCGCGTTCGGAACGTCGCCGTGGTGCGGTACGGCTCCCGTCAGCGTGACCATGCCCTCCCTGACCGAGACGGTCACGCTGCCTGCCGGGAGACCGAGCGCGCGGTCCAGTACGTCGTCGCGGACCTCCTGACCGATCTCGTCGTCCGTACGCAGGAAGACCCGCAGCAGGTCCCGCCGCGTGGCGATGCCGATCAGCCGGTCCTCCTCGTCCACGACGGGAAGACGCTCGACGCCGTGCCGCTCCATCACCCGTGCGGCATCCGCTATGCGTTGTTCCGGATGGACGGTGATCGCGGGCGTCGACATCAGTTCCCGTGCCGTGAGAGCGTGGGCGACGGCACCGGAGCGAGGATGCCTGAGGCGGGTGGACGGCTGTCTCCGTGCCCGCCGGGTGCGGTCGTCCGGGGACCGGGTCACCTGGTGACGGATCAGGTCCGTCTGCGAGACGACACCCACGACCTTGTCGTCGCGGTCCACGACGGGCAGGCCGCTGATCCGGTGCCGGTCCAGCAGCCGGACGACGTCCTTGAACGACGTCTCCGGGTGCGCTTCGACGACATCGGAGGTCATGACCTCACCGACGATACGGGGCATGGCACCCACCTCCTTTCTGCCGGGGCTCGGGGACGCGAGCCCCGGCCCGGCGCTCACCTGCTGTCGCTCGCCGCCGTCCCGGACAGCGCGGCCCGTCCGGCCTCCAGCAGGGCGACCGGGACACGGAAGGGCGAGCAGGAGACGTAGTCCAGCCCGGCCTGGTGGAAGAAGTGGACGGAGCCGGGGTCGCCGCCGTGCTCGCCGCAGACGCCGATCTTCAGGTCGGGGCGGGCGGCGCGGCCCTCGTCGACGGCGATCCGGACCAGCCGGCCCACCCCGTCGCGGTCGAGGGTCTCGAAGGGAGAGGTGGCGAAGATGCCCTTGTCCAGGTAGGCGGAGAAGAACGCCGCCTCGACGTCGTCGCGGGAGAAACCCCAGGTGGTCTGGGTCAGGTCGTTCGTGCCGAAGGAGAAGAACTCCGCCTCCCCGGCGATCGGGCCCGCGGTGAGCGCGGCACGGGGCAGCTCGATCATGGTGCCGATCGGGCAGTGCACGGGCACGCCGGTCTCCTCGGACACCTCGGCGAGCACCCGCTCCACCTCGGCCCGCTCGATGCGCAGTTCCTCGACGGCGCCCACCAACGGCACCATGATCTCCGCCTCCGGGGCGCCCCCGGCACGCGTGCGCGCCACGACGGCCTCGGCGATCGCCCGTACCTGCATGGCGACCAGACCGGGCACCACCAGGCCCAGGCGCACGCCGCGCAGGCCGAGCATCGGGTTCTCCTCGTGCATCCGGCTGACCGCGGCCAGCAACTCGACTTCGTGCGGGTCCGGCTGTTCGCCCCGGGCCTCGGCGGCGGCGATCCGTACGGCGAGGTCGGTGCGGTCGGGCAGGAACTCGTGCAGGGGCGGATCGATGAGCCGTATGGTGACCGGCAGGCCGTCCATCGCCTCCAGGATGCCGATGAAGTCCTGGCGCTGGAGCGGCAGCAACGCGCCGAGCGCGTCCTTGCGCTCGTTCTCGTCGCGGGCCAGGATCATCGCCTCGACCAGCTTGCGCCGGTCGCCGAGGAACATGTGCTCGGTACGGCACAGCCCGATGCCCCGTGCGCCGAACCGCCGGGCGCGGGCCGCGTCCTCCGGGGTGTCGGCGTTCGCCCGCACCTCCAGCCGGGCGACGCGATCGGCCTGTTCCATGGCACGGGCCACGGAGTCGACCAGCCCGGCCGACCGCTCGCCCGACTCGAAGTACCGCATCACGGCGGAGTCCACCAGCGGAGCCGAGCCCAGATACACGGCCCCCTCGGAGCCGTCGACGGAGATGACCGTGCCCTCCTCGACGGTCACGTCACCCACCGTGAAGCGACGCGACGCGGTGTCCACGGTGATCTCCTCGGCGCCGCAGACGCACACCGTGCCCATGCCACGGGCGACCACGGCCGCATGGCTCGTCTTGCCGCCGCGGCTGGTGAGCACCGCCTGGGCGGCGATCATGCCCGGCAGGTCGTCGGGGGCGGTTTCCTGGCGGACGAGTACCACCTGGTCGCCGGCCGCGGCGCGGCGGACGGCCTCGGCGGAGTCGAAGACGGCCTGACCCACGGCCGCGCCCGGTGAGGCCGGAAGGCCGTGCGCGAGCGCCTCGCCGACGGCGGAGGTGTCGAAACGGGGGAACATCAGCCGGGCCAGGCCTTCCCCGGCGACCCGTCCCAGCGCCTCGGCCGGGCTGATCAGTCCCTCGTCCACCAGCTCGGAGGCGATGGCGAACGAGGCCTCGGCCGTTCGCTTGCCGACCCGGGTCTGAAGCATCCACAGCCGGCCGCGCTCGATGGTGAACTCGATGTCGCACAGATCCCGGTAGTGCGTCTCCAGGGTCTCCATGTGACCGCGCAGCTGCGCGTACGAGACGGGATCGAGCTTCTCCAGGTCCGCCAGGGAGACGGTGTTGCGGATGCCGGCCACGACGTCCTCGCCCTGGGCGTTCGGCAGGTAGTCGCCGTACAGTCCGGGGCGCCCGGTGGCGGGATCGCGTGTGAAGGCGACACCGCTGCCCGAGTCGGCGCCGAGATTGCCGAAGACCATGGTCTGCACGTTCACCGCCGTGCCGAGGTCGTCCGGGATGCGTTCGCGGCGCCGGTAGACGCGGGCCCGCTCGCCGTTCCAGGACTCGAAGACGGCGAGCACCGCCCGCCGCAGTTGCTCGTCCGGGGACTGCGGGAAGTCCTCGCCGGTCTCCCTGCGGATCAGGGTCTTGTACGTCTCGACGAGTTCGGCCAGGTCGGCGGCGTCCAGGCCCAGATCGTCGGCCGCGCCCCGGGAACGTTTGAGGTCGGACAGGGCGCTCTCGAACACGTTGCTGTCGACGCCCATCACCGTGCTGCCGAACATCTGCACCAGGCGGCGGTAGGAATCCCAGGCGAAGCGCTCGTTCCCCGACACCTTCGCCAGACCGAGCACGGAGTCGTCGCCGAGGCCGATGTCCAGGATCGTCTCCATCATGCCGGGCATGGAGAAGCGTGCACCGGAGCGGACGGACAGCAGCAGCGGGTCGTCGGCCTGCCCCAGCCTCCGGCCGGCCGTGTTCTCCACAGCCGCCAGGTGCTCGGAGATCTCCTCGGCCAGCCCGCACGGCTCGTTCCCGGCGCTCAGAAACGTCCGGCAGGCCTCGGTGGTCACGGTGAAACCGGGCGGCACCGGCAGCCCCAGCCTGGTCATCTCGGCCAGGTTCGCCCCTTTGCCGCCGAGCAGTCCGGCCTGGTCGCGGCCGCCTTCTGCGAAGTCGTACACGTAACGGACCATGATCTCGGTCTCCTCCGTCGGGCTTCGGCTGGATGCTCCTCCAGCGAACGCCCGCCGAAGCCCGCTGGCCAGGTGCTGGCGGTCCCCTGCGATGGGCCGGTCGGCCCCATCGTGACCGTCGCCGCCGTTCGAGCAGGGTCCGGCCGGCGGCGGGCCCGAAGGCGGCGGCATCGTGCGTGAGCAGCGCCCACGGCCCGCTGCGAGGTCTCTGTCACGGTCAGCGGCGGCGCACAGAGTCCACGATGCGCCGTCCGGCGGTCGGCCCGGCTCCCGAGGTCCCGGTCGGCCCGTGTGCCCCGCCCCGGGGGCGTGCTTCAGCGGTGGTGCATGGTCTCCAGTGCGGCCGCCAGGACGCGGGGATCGTGGTGGCCCTTGTAGACGGCAGGCGGCTGCCGGTCGAGGTGCAGCAGCCGGGACACCGCGGTCCACGCCGTGCGTACGGAGTACTCGACGGTGAAGACGACGTCGTCCGGCACCTCGGCGAACTGTCCGATGAAGGCGAGGTTGACCGAGCCCTCGGGCACGACGGCGGGGCGGTCGTCACGGCGGCGGTTCAGGAACTGGCTGGTGATGTAGGGCATCACGCACGGGATGACCGTGGACGTCTCGAGGACACGGGCGCTGGTGCGTTCGCCGAAGTGCAGGTGGTGCAGGACCTCTTCGAGGATCTCCCGGCCCGAGCACATGGTCATGGGCTTGGGCGTGTGGTTGCCGGCGCGGCCGGGGAAGAGGCCGTAGCCCCACCAGACCCAGACGCCGTCCGGCTGGTCGCGGTAGACGGGCTGGCGGTTGGCGACGATGGTGAGCAGCCAGTTGGAGTCGGTGAACGTCATCAGCCCGCCCCTGCCGGTGGCCCGCCCGCTGAACTCGGCCAGGGCGTCGAGAAAGGCGGGGTCCGTGGCGGTGACGGTGAAGGACTCCCAGCGGGACTCCTTCACGTGCCTGTCGAAGGCGTCGGGGTTCCCGAAGTCACGGTGGCCCCGGGCCAGCCGGTGCCAGAGCAGCCAGGCGTCCGAGCGCTGGGGAGGCGGCGGCGGTGGAGAGGTGTGCGTGCCGCGGCTGGAGGCGTCGGTCATGGAGCCGTTGGTCACCAGGACCAGGTCCTCGGGGGCTACGGCGATCCGCTCCTCGTGGTCGGCCCGGGACACGCGGACGGCCCGCACCGTCCTGCCGTCCTCCCCGGGGGCGAAGTCGAGGTCGGTGACCGTGCATCCGGGGTGGATGGTCACGCCGCGCCCGCGCAGCCAGGCCGCCAGGGGGCACACGATCGAGTCGTACTGGTTGTACCGGGTCCGGTGGATGCCGGACATGGAGCCGAGCTGCGGGAACAGGTGGATGAAGCGGCGCAGGTACCGGCGGAACTCGATCACGCTGTGCCAGGGCTGGAAGGCGAACGTGGTGCACCACATGAACCAGAAGTTCGTGGTGAAGAAGTGCTCGCCGAAGCAGTCGTTGATCCGCCTGTCGTCCAGGTGAGCCTCTGGAGCGGCCAGACACCGGACCAGGTCCAGCCGGTCGCGCTCGGAGAACCCCATCGATCGGGTGTCGACGATCTTCCCGTCACCGTCGACCAGCCGGGCGATGTCGTCCCAGGCGAACGCCTCGTGCCCGGCCATGATCTCCTGCGTCACCGACACCGAGGCATCGTCCAGCGTGGGAATGCCGGACAACAGGTCGTACGTGCAGCGGAACTCGGCCTCGAACATCCGCCCGCCGCGCATGGTGTAGCCGGCCTCGGCGGTGCCGCCCGCGTCCAGGCTGCCCCCAATGCCCATCTGCTCCTCGAAGAGGTGGATGTCCGGACCCTCGAAGCCGCCGTCGCGGATCAGGAACGCCGCCGCGGCGAGCGCCGCGATCCCGCTGCCCACCAGATATGCCTTCGCCATCAGAACGCTCCTCGTCGCTCGCGCCCGTGCTTCGGAAACCGCACCTCCCACGTTTTCCCGCGCGAGGGGCGCGGTCACTGGGCCATGGGTCACCGGACGGGTCCGGACGGCCCGGGCGGACCGGCGGCACCGGCAGACGCGGCGACGCGGGTCCCTCCGGGCCGTGTCCGGCACGTATCACCATCTGAGCGGGGCGACGCCGCCCGTTCGCCGGCGGGAGCAGCCGGTCCCGCAGATCGGGCCACTCCAGCGCCTGGTGGAGCAGCGAGGCCCGCATTTCCTGCACGGTGACAGCCAGCAGGACGTGTCCGAGAGCCTGCCGCGGGACCGCGGTCAGCGCGCCCGGACGCCGATGATGTCCGGCCTCACTGACCAGCCGGAGAAGGGGACTCACGTCCGTGGGCGACACGGGGTGGAGATCGGCATCGTCGGCACGTGCGGCGTCGCGGAGTTCCGTGACCACGGTGGCGGGCAGCGCGCGGTCAGAGAAGGGGAAACGGCTGCTGTGGCGCCGCCACACCGCTTCGTGCGGGGCCGGGGATACCGACGTCCTGCTCGCACCGGCCAGACGCACCGTGGCCAGCAGGTCCGGTTGCTCCGGGCAGGGCAGCAGCCGGTACACCGGCTCCCAGCCGAAGTGGGCGGCCGCGGCCCTGAGATCGAAGAGGGCGCAGCCGACCGAGACGTGCAGGGCCCTGCCGGTCGGGTCGATGTGGCGCATCGCGCGGTCGGTGGCGGCCCGTATCTGGAGGGTGAGCGTGCCGAGGCGCAGACGCAAGCGCCACGGCTGAGTGTTGTGGACGACCGACGGCGCGGCAACGGCTGCGACCAGTTTCTCCAGGGTGAACGCGTCGGGAGCCGTGGCGGGCATGGCGCCTCCCTCCCCGACCGGGCCGCCCCGCGACGTCGTGGGACGGGTGGGGCGGCGGCTGCCCAGCGTCTCGGGCGGCGGCAGGGGCCGTTCGGCCCACCCGGCTCTCCGTTCGGCTCACCTCGCCGGCCGGTCCCCGGTCTCCGGCTGGTCCAGGTGGGAGGCGAGCACGGCGGCCTGGACGCGGCGCTGGACGCCCAGCTTGGCGAGGAGTCGGGAGATGTGGTTCTTGACGGTCTTCTCGGAGAGGTAGAGCTTCTTGCCGATCTCGCGGTTGGTCAGGCCGTCGCCGATGAGGGCGAGGATGTCCCGCTCGCGGGGCGAGAGGCCCGCCAGCTCGGGTGCCACGGACGGGGTCTCGGCGGGGTCGGCGCGCAGGGAGCGCATGAGGCGGGCCGTGGTCGCGGGGTCCAGCATCGACTGGCCCGAGGCGACGGTGCGAACCGCGGAGACCAGGTCGGAGCCCTTGATCTGCTTGAGGACGTAGCCGGAGGCCCCGGCCATGATCGCGTCGAGGAGGGCGTCCTCGTCGTCGAACGAGGTCAGCATGAGGCAGGCCAGCTCCGGCATCTGGTCGCGCAGCTCCCGGCAGACCGTGATGCCGTCGCCGTCGGGCAGGCGGACGTCCAGGACGGCGACGTGCGGGCGCAGTGCCGGGCCGCGGGCGAGCGCGTGCTGGACGGTGCCGGCGTCGCCGACGACCGCGATGTCGGATTCCGCGTCCAGGAGGTCGGTGATGCCGCGCCGGACGACCTCGTGGTCGTCCAGCAGGAACACGCGGATCGGGTCCTGTTCCGAGAAGGTGCGCGGCTGTGTCATTGAGGTCCCCTTGTTCCCCGACTGAAGGGCGGACTGCGTACCGCCCGGGTCGATCATCGCCCGCCCGGGCCGGTCGTACTAGGGCCGACCGGCCCCACTTGCCTCCTCCGGACGGTTGCCCGTCAGCTCGAATTCGACGTCCACCACTCCTTCGACCGCCCGCACCAGCCGCGCCGCGACAGGCACGAGAGCGTTGTCCCGGATCCGGCCGACGAGCTTCACCACCCCTTCGTGGACGTCGACGTGCAGCACCGAGGAGGGCGGCGGGAAGAGATAGGAGACCACCTCGCGCCGTACCTCCTCGGCGATCTCCTCGTCCTCGCGCAGGAAGACCTTGAGTAGGTCGGCCCGGCTGACCACGCCCTGGAGCAGACCGAACTGGTCCACCACGGGGAGACGCTTGACCTTGGACCGTGCCATGGTGCGGGCGGCGTCGGCGAGGGTGGCGTCCGGGCGGGTGGTGAGCGCGGGGGAGGTCATCAGCTGTTCCGCCGTCACCGCGCCGGCCTTCGTCAGGCCGGCCGTCCGGCGCGGCCGAGACGGGGGGAGGTCCGGGTCGCCGTCCCGGAACTCCTCCTTGAGCAGGAGGTCCGCCTCGGAGACGACGCCGACGACGCGGCCCTCGCCCTCGACGACCGGCAGGGCGCTGACCTGCCAGTCCCGCATGAGCCGCACGAGTTCCTTGAAAGGCGCCTGCGGTCCGACGCTGACGACGGTCTGCGTCATGACGTCGCTCACGATGTGCGGTGTGCCGTGCATGGTCACTCCCAGGGAGAACCGAAGGTGCGGGGACACGTCCTCAGACGCCGGCGTCGGCGCCGTACGGTGCGTACAGGTCCAGCAGGCTGGTACGGGCGGCACGCAGACGGTGTGCGAGCACCTGGCCCACCCACTGGCTCACGGTGTTCCCCAGTGCCGGGTCGTCCTGGCACATGGAGCGGACGGCGACGGCGTCGAACTCGTAGGCCCGCACCGGTGTGGTGGCCTCGGCGCCCAGGTGCCACACATGGGGTGCGAACAGCCAGGACCAGCCGATCAGCTCGTCGTGGCCGAGGTCCTCGACGACGGCCGCCCGGCGGCCGGGAACGTGCATGTCCAGTCCGACCCGGCCGGAACGGATGATCCAGAACCGGTCGGCGCGAGCGCCTTCCTCGAAGAGCCGGGCCCCCTGAGGGAACGAGACCTCCCGGGCGACGCGCATCAGCCGTTCCCGGTGTTCGGCGGGAAGCGCACGCAGCATCGTGGGCGTCGGTGTGGTGAGCATGGTTACCTCCCGGCAGGGCGTACTGACTGGTACTGCCAGCGTGCGGCGGACATCCCGGACCGGACATGGGCCGAACGGTCCCGGCAGCCGGGGACCTTCAGTACGTCCCTGAACCCGTAAGGCCACTCCTCACACCCCTCCGTGGCGCGAACGATCGGTTTCGCATCGATTCGTCCACGGCGCCACGCACAAGGAGCACGGCCATGTCCAGGATCCCGATATGACGCCGGCCGGCACCGGCAGTCCCGACGTGAGGTCCATGCACGGCCTGCCTGCCTGCACGACCGCGGCACCTGCCTGGGCCGGGACCCGCGTTCCGCCCACGGCCTGGACGGCCCGGAGGGCGACGACGAGGTCCTCTCGTCGCCCTGCGCCGATCGCCCTCGGCCAGGCGGGGAACCGGCTGCACACGATCAAGGCCGTACTCGTCGCCACCCTGGAGGACTGAGCCATGCGTATCGTCGTCGCCCTCGGCGGCAACGCCCTGCTGCGCCGGGGCGACCGCCCCGAAGCGGCCGTGCAGCAGGAGAACGTCGACCGGGTCGTCACCGCCCTCGCCGCGCTCGCCCACGACCACGAACTGGTCATCACGCACGGCAACGGACCGCAGATCGGCCTGCTCGCCATGGAGAGCGCTGCCGACCCCGCCCTCACCATCGCCTACCCGCTCGACATGCTGGGTGCCGAGACCCAGGGCCTGATCGGCGCCCTGCTGGCCCGAGCCCTGCACAACGCCCTGCCCGGCCGCCGTGTCGCCACCCTGGTCACGCATACCCTGGTCCGGGCCGACGACCCGGCCTTCGAGCACCCCGCCAAGTTCGTCGGCCAGGTCTACGGCCAGGACGTCGCCAAGGCACTCGCACGGCGCCGCGGCTGGCGAACGGGGCCGGACGGCGGGGGCTGGCGCCGCGTCGTGCCCTCTCCGTCGCCGCGGGGCATCGTCGAGATCGAGACAATCCGCGAACTCCTCGCCGCCGGCACGCTGGTGATATGCGCCGGCGGCGGAGGCGTCCCCGTCACCGCCGACCGTGTCTCGGGGGCTCTCACCGGCGTCGAGGCGGTCGTCGACAAGGACCTCACCGCCGCCCTGCTCGCCGAGGAACTGAAGGCCGACTTCCTGCTCATCCTCACGGACGTCCCCTGCGTGTACGCGGACTACGGCACCCCGGACCAGCGGCCGGTGCTCGACGCCACCCCGGCCCGGCTGCGCGGCGCGGGATACCCCGAGGGCTCCATGGGACCCAAGGCGGAGGCGGCCGCCCGTTTCGTGGAGCGCACCGGAGGGCTGGCCGCCATCGGCGCCCTGGACGCGGCGTACGAGATCGTCCATGCCCGCTCGGGCACGCTCGTCCGGCCGGACCTCGACGGCGGGTGACGGGTCCCAGGGCCGTCCGGCCCCGCCGTGGGGACCGGACGGCACTCCCGCCGCGCGCGGCGGGCGACGAGCATCCCAGGTGAGCGAAGGGGAGAGGAACCACGATGACCGCAACCACGACAACCGGCGACCGCACGGCGACGGACGCCTGGCGAAGCTTCGCAGGCACCCGCTGGCGCGAACAGATCGACGTACGCGATTTCATCCAGGCCAACTACACACCGTACGAGGGCGGCCCGGAGTTCCTGAGCGGCCCCACCGACCGCACCCGAACGGTCTGGGCGAAGGTCAGCTCGCTCTTCCCCGAGGAGCGTCGCCGGGGCATCCTCGACGTCGACACGGCCACCCCCTCCACGATCACCTCCCACGCCCCCGGCTACATCGACCGCGACCGCGAACTGATCGTCGGCCTCCAGACCGACGCCCCCCTCAAGCGCGCGATCATGCCCAACGGCGGCCTGCGCATGGTGGAGAACGGGCTGCGCGCGTACGGCTACGAGCCCGATCCCTTCGTGACCCGCGTCTTCGGCACGTACCGCAAGACCCACAACGACGGCGTCTTCGACGCCTACACGCCCGAGATGCGTGCCGCGCGCAGGGCGGGCGTCATCACCGGCCTCCCGGACGCGTACGGACGTGGCCGGATCATCGGCGACTACCGGCGAGTCGCGCTCTACGGCACCAGTCGGCTGGTGGAGGCCAAGAAAGCCGACCGGGCCAAGCTCGACGCCTGCGGGTCCGGCTCCGACGTCATCCGCGACCGGGAGGAACTCGCCGAACAGATAAGGGCGCTGGGCGAACTGACCCGGATGGCGGCCGGCTACGGCTGTGACGTCTCCCGCCCCGCCACCACGGCACACGAGGCGGTGCAGTGGCTCTACCTCGGCTACCTGGCCGCCGTGAAGGAGCAGAACGGCGCCGCGATGTCGCTCGGCCGCACCTCCACCTTCCTCGACGTCTATCTCCAGCGGGACCTGGCCGACGGCGTCCTCGACGAGACGCGCGCCCAGGAGCTGATCGACGACTTCGTGATCAAGCTGCGGATCGTGCGGTTCCTGCGTACCCCTGAGTACGACGCCCTGTTCTCCGGCGACCCGACCTGGGTCACGGAGTCCATCGGCGGCATGGGCGCGGACGGCCGCACCCTGGTCACCCGCACCTCCTTCCGCTTCCTGCAGACCCTTTACAACCTCGGCCCCGCCCCCGAGCCCAACCTGACCGTCCTCTGGTCGTCCCGGCTGCCCGCCGCCTTCAAGGAGTTCTGCGCGGGAGTCTCCATCGACACCAGCGCCGTCCAGTACGAGTCCGACGAGCTGATGCGCCCGCGCACCGGCGACGACACCGCGATCGCCTGCTGCGTGTCGGCGATGCAGGTCGGCCGGCAGATGCAGTTCTTCGGCGCCCGGGTCAACCTGGCCAAGGCCCTGCTGTACGCGATCAACGGCGGCCGCGACGAGATGACCGGCGAACAGATCGCCCCCTCGGCACCCCCGCTGACCGGCGAGTACCTCGACCACGAGGAACTCTCGGAGGCCTACGACCACGTCCTGGACTGGCTGGCCCGGACCTACGTCAACGCCCTCAACGTCATCCACTACATGCACGACAAGTACGCCTACGAGCGCGTCGAGATGGCCCTGCACGACTACCCGGTGCACCGCTTCATGGCGTGCGGCATCGCCGGCCTCTCGGTCGCCGCCGACAGCCTGTCCGCCGTCAAGTACGCGCGGGTGAAGGTGTTCCGGGACGCCGCCGGACTCGCCGTCGGCTTCCGGACCGAGGGCGACTTCCCGGCGTACGGCAACAACGACGACCGCGCGGACGACATCGCCGTCGGCCTGGTGGAGACCTTCATGGCGAAGGTCCGCCAGTACCCCACGTACCGCAACGCCGAACACACCCAGTCGGTCCTCACCATCACCTCCAACGTCGTCTACGGCAAGCACACCGGCGACACTCCCGACGGCCGCCTCGCCGGACAGCCCTTCGCCCCCGGTGCCAACCCGATGAACGGCCGCGACCGTCACGGCGTCGCCGCCTCGGCCCTCTCGGTGGCCAAGCTGCCGTACGAACAGGCCCGCGACGGCATCTCCCTGACCACGACCATCACGCCCGAGGGTCTGGGCCACAACCCGGCGGAGCGCGCGGGCAATCTGGTGGGCATCCTCGACGCCTACACGGCAGCCGGCGGCTTCCACATGAACGTCAACGTCCTCGACCGCACGACGCTGGAGGACGCGATGGAACACCCCGAGAAGTACCCGGACCTGACGATCCGCGTCTCCGGATACGCCGTCAACTTCGTCCGCCTGACCCGCGAGCAGCAGCTCGACGTCATCAGCCGCACCTTCCACGGATCGCTGTGAGCACCGTGCGGCGCGGCCGGATCCACTCCTGGGACCTGTCCACCGGCGTGGACGGTCCCGGGACCCGGTTCGTCCTCTTCCTCAGCGGCTGCCCGCTGCGCTGCCTGTACTGCGCCAACCCGGACACCTGGCACATGCGCGACGGGCGCGAGTCGACGGTGGACGAGGTGATGGCCGAGATCGAGAGATACCACGCCCTGGTGACCACGGCCGGCGGCGGGGTCACTCTCACCGGCGGTGAGCCCCTCCTCCAGCCGGCCTTCGCGGGCGCGGTACTGCGCCGCTGCAAGGAGGCCGGTCTGCACACCGCCCTGGACACCTCCGGCTTCCTCGGCGCCCGCGCCGACGACGAACTCCTCGCCGACACCGACCTGGTCCTGCTGGACATCAAGTCCTTCGACGTCCCCACCTACCGCGCCCTCACCGGCGGCGAACTCACGCCCACCCTGGACTTCGCGACCCGCCTCGACCGCCTCGGCGTCCCGATGTGGATCCGCTACGTCCTGGTCCCGGGCTGGACCGACACCCCGGAGCCCGTCGACGGCCTGGCCCGTTTCGTCGCCGGACTCCCCGCGGTGCAGCGGGTCGACGTCCTCCCCTTCCACAAACTGGGGGCCTCGAAGTACACGGCTCTCGGCGTTCCCTTTCCGCTGCGCGACACCCCCGTTCCGTCACCCGAACTGGTCGAGCGGGTGCTGGGGCAGTTCCGCAGGCAGGGGGTCGAGGCCTACTGACGGACCGGGCCACCGGGGAAGTGCTCCGTACCGGTGGACCGTGCCGCCCGATCAGGGCGTACCTGACCGCCCGTCGGGGGCCGGGCGGCGCGGCGGCCCGGTGAGTGCGCAGTTCACCTCGACCACACCGGGGACGGCGCGTGCGAGCCGTGCGGCGAGGGGGATCAGGGCGCTCTCGTCGACCTGCCCGGCGATGGTGACGACACCGTCGTGCACGTCCACCCGGATCGCGTCGGTGTGCGTGCCGAAGAGCCGTGCGACGACCTTGTGCCGCACCTCCCCGGCGATGTCCCGGTCCTGCCGGAGGAAGACCTTCAGCAGGTCGGCGCGGCTGACGATACCGTTCAGGGCGCCGTCGCGGCCGACGACCGGGAGTCGCTTGACCCGGTGGCGGGCCATGAGACGGGCGGCGTGGGCGAGGGTGGCGTCAGGCCGCACGGTGACGGCCGGGGTGGTCATCAGCTCGGCCGCGGACATCGCGTCCGCCTTGCGGACGTCGGCGGGGTACCGGACCCGCCCGTAGCGGCCGATGTCTCCGTCGCCGTACTCCTCCTTGGGCAGCAGGTCCGCCTCGGAGACGACGCCGACGACCGCACCGGTCTCGTCCAGCACGGGGAGGGCGCTGACCCGCCACTCGTGCATGACCTTCACGATGTCCTTGAAGACCGCGCCGGTGCGCAGGGCGACGACCTGACGGGTCATCATGTCGCTCACGACGGTCGGGGTGCCGTTCATGGCGTCCTCCAAGGGCTCTGCCGACGCGACGGGACACCTCCAGACTGCGGCTTCGGACCTATCGGGTCTTGGGCCGAGTGGTCCCGGTCTGCTTCCCCCGCCGGCTCGTGGCCGGCGGGCTCCGGGCCCCGGGCAGGGGGCCGAGTGTCCCCGACGAGAGCCGGTCGGCCCCTCCGGGGCCGGCCACCGCCGTCGCACGCTGTAGGTGCCGCGGGTGCGATCCGCACCGTGCGGGAGCCGGAAGGCGAGGCGAGGTTCATGGACGAGTCGCTGTCCCTCGGCCGGATCGCCGGTGTCCGGGTCGGTCTGCACTGGAGCGTCCTGGTCATCGTCGCGCTGATCACCGTGGCACTGGCGCACGGCCGGTTGCCGGCCGCCCACCCCGGTCACTCCCCGGTCGCGTACTGGGGTCTCGCCGTGCTGACCGCCGTCGTGTTCCTCCTCTCGTTGCTCGCGCACGAACTGGCGCACGCCGTGGTCGCCCGGCGCAACGGCGTCGAGGTGGAGGGCATCACGCTGTGGATGCTGGGCGGCGCGGCCCGGCTGCGGGGTGAGGCCCCGTCACCGGCCGCCGAGCTGCGGATCGCGGGTGTGGGTCCCCTCACCAGTCTGCTGGCCGGAGGTGTCCTGACCGGAGCCGCCGTGGGACTGGACGCGTTGCACGTGACCGGACTGGTGGTCGAGGCGGTCGCGTGGCTGGGCGCGATCAACATCCTGCTGGCCGTCTTCAACGCGCTGCCCGCCGCTCCGCTGGACGGCGGCCGGCTGCTGCGGGCGTACCTGTGGCACCGCACCGGGGACCGGCTGCGCGCCACCCGGGGGGCCTCGGCGGCGGGCCGGGCGCTGGGCTGGTTCATGGTGCTGACCGGGTTCGCGGACGTGCTGTTCGCCGGGGACCTGGCCGGCCTGTGGCCCGCGCTGATCGGCTGGTTCCTCATCGCCGCCGCCACGGCCGAGTCCCGCCAGGCGCAGATCCGGGGAGTCCTGGAGGGCGTCCCCGTCCGCCGCGTCATGACGCCGGCCCCGGTCGTCGTCCCCGAGACGGTGATCCTCTCCGACTTCCTGGCCGAGGGCCCCTTCGGCCCCTACCGGCATTCGGCCTACCCGGTCCTGGCCGCGGACGGTTCGGTCACCGGCCTCCTCACCCTGCGCGGTGTGCAGACCGTGCCGGCGCAGGCGCGAACGCACACGACGGCCGGCGACGTCATGCGGCCCCTCGGCGACGTCGTGACCGCCACGTCGGACGAGCCCGTGGTCGACCTGCTGCCCCGGCTCCAGGAGAGCCCCGCGCGCCGCGCCCTCGTCCTCGACCAGGGCCGTCTCGTCGGTATCCTCACCCTCGCCGACATCACCCGGGCCCTGGCCTGGCCGGCCCCGCGGGAAGACCGGGGCGTGCCGGCTTCCCACCCGTAGCCCGTAGCCGCTGTGCCTCATCAGCCCCGTAGCCCGCAGCCGCTGTGTCTCATCAGCCGTGCGCGACCACGGCGACCGGCGCGACCACGTGATGGAGAACGGCGTGGGTGACGTGGCCGATGTGGGTGCCGAGGGGGCTGGTGCGGATCCGGCGGCCCACGACGGCCAGGCAAGCGTCGCGGGAAGCGTCGACGAGCACCTGGGCCGCGCTGCCGCAGCGGCTCGTCTCGATCACCTCGACGCCGGGGAACTTCCGCTCGACGCCGGGGAACTTCCGCCGCCAGGGACGCAGTGCGTCGGTCAGGGCGGTGGCCTGCCGCCGTGCGAGCGAGGCATGCAACCGCACGCCGTCGAAGCGGCGGAAGTCGCCGGGCGGCTCGGTCCAGACGTGCACGGCCCTCAGGACCGCGCCCCGGCGCGCGGCGGCGTCGAAGGCGAACCCCAGCAGCGTCCCGTCCGCGTCGCCGATGTCCAGACCGACCACCACGGGTCTGGAGGGGGCCGGGGCGGACGGGCCGTCGACTTCGGCGGACGTTTCCCGGTCGTCCCAGGTGGCCTGCCCTTCCGCCCTGACCAGCGTCAGGGGCCGGACCGTGTGGGCGATGACGAAGAGGCTGACCGAGCCGACGAGAAACCCGCCGAGGCCGCCGAGGCCGCGTGATCCCAGGACCAGCAACTCAGCGGCGTCCGCGGCCTCGGCCAAGGCGAGGGCCGGGTCACCGGTGACCCGGTCGGCGGTCACCTCCACGCCGGGGTGGCGCATGCGCAGCTGCTCCGCCGCGTCCCCGGCCGGATCCCGGTGGGTCCGCTCGTGCCCGCTCTCCGCGCCGGACGGCGCCGCACGGTTCCCGGGCACCGGGTAGCGGACGTGCAGGACCTTCAGGGGCAGGGCGCGCAGGCCCGCCTCACGGGCCGCCCAGTCGGCTGCGGCGCGGCTCTGCGGCGAACCGTCGAAACCGACGGTGACCGTGCGGGACATGATGGCGGCCCCGGGGCTCAGACCGCGGTCAGGAGGTTCTTCACCTCGACCACGTCGGCGATCGCCTCGGTCTCGGCCACCAGCCGGGCCCCGGTCGCCATCGGCAGCCGGCCCGACAGTTCCACGATGCCGTCGTGCACGGTCACCGCCACCGACGTCCGGTCGCCCGGAGGGCAGACGGCCCGGATCCTGTCCTCGACCTCGGCCTGTATCCCGGAGTCGTCCCTGATCAGGGTCTGCAGGAGTGCGTCGCGGCCCACGGCGCCGACCAGCCGGCCCTCGTGGTCGGTGACCGGGATCCGCTTCAGCCGGGACAGCGAGGCGAGCCATGCGGCCTCCGCGACGGTGGCACCCGGCAGCACGGTGATCGCCGGACTGGTCATCAGGTCGGCCGCGGTCTCGCCCCGGGCCTTGTCGTGCAGCCGCCGTTCGCGCAGCCTGTCGACCGGCCGGGGACGGCGGCCGGAAGCCTCCATGGCCACCTTCGCCAGCAGGTCCGACTCGGAGACGACGCCCACCACGCGGTCCTGTGCGTCCACGACCGGCAGGGCACCGACGTGCTCGCGCGCGAGCAGCCGGGCGATCTCCCGGTACCGCAGGTCGTCGTGCAGGGAGACGGCGGGCACCTCCATCACGTCCCGTACCAACGGCGCCCCGGAGCCGGTCGCGGGTTCGGGCGGGGTCTTCACCGGGGGAGGCGACGGCTGTCCCACCGGCTCCGCGTGTTCGGCCGCCGCGGCGGCCACGGCGCCCAGGTAGCGCACCAACATGTCCTGGCGGGTGCCCTCGCCGGGGCTCCAGGGCCGGGAAGGCAGGGAACGTCGTGCCTCGGCCCCGGTGGAGAAGTTCTCGTGCTGGTTCACTGTGGCCTCCGGAGTCATTCGGGTTGCCTACCGTTCCAGTCTCATGCTCCGCCTCCGGCCGTCCAGAGCCGAACGGCCCTGATGGAACGGCGTGAAGGCCCTATCCGGTGCGGACGCGGACGAGGACGGTGAAACTGGAAAGCAGCCGACCGGCAGGAGGCCGGGACATGAGCCTGCGGGACTTCCTGGAACGGTTCCGCCCGACCGGGACACCGGGGGCGGCCGTCAGCGGCGTGCCCCCCGACCGGGGAGCGGAACGCGCGGCCGAGCTGGCCCCCGCCCTGGCCCGGCTGACGGCCGTACAGCAGGAGGCCGCCCGGATCCGGGCGGCCGGGGAAGAGGCCGCGGAGACGATCCGGCGGGAGGCCGGACGAGAGGCCGCGGGCATCGTGGCGGCCGCCCGGGAGCAGGCTCCGGAGACACGGCGTCAGGCTGCCGAACCGTTCGTACGGGACGCGCTGCGGGAGGCCGAGGCCGTTCGCGCCGCCGGGGACCTGGCCGCCGACGCGGTGCGGGAGCGAGGACGGGCCGGGCTGCCCGCCCTGGTGGAGGGCGCGGTGGCCCAGGCGCTGCGGTCGGTCACGGCTTCGGGCGCGGCACCGTGAGCGCCCGGTGCACGGCCCGGGCGGCTCGGGTGCGCGTCCGAGCAGGCCGGCCTTCCCGGCCGGGAGGCACGGTGTCGAAGGCACCGCGGCCGGTGCTCTGGACGGACGCGGCACCATGAGCGCCGGATGGGTGGCCGGAGCGGTCCGGGCGCGGGCCATGGCCGACCGGTATCCGGGTGCCGCCGGGGCGCGCGAGATCGCGATGTGCCCGTCGCTCGACGAGGCGCTGCGAAGGCTGGCCGGGACACCGTACGTCAGGTACACGAGAGAGACGGCCGGGCTGGCCGGGGCCCAGCACGCGGTGGCCGCGACGCTGCTGTGGCATCTGAGGGTACTGGCGGGCTGGCTGCCGCGGGGCGGGGCCCGGCTGCTCGTGCCCCTCGTCTCGGGATTCGAGGTCGCCAACGTCGTCGCCCGGCTGGCCTCACCGAACGGACCCGGCACCGGTACGGCGGGGCCGCCGTACCGGCTCGGAGCGCTGGAGACGGCCTGGCGGCGCCTCGCCGAGACCGGTACCCCGGCCGAACTGCGTGCCGCGCTCGCCGCGTCCGCATGGGGTGATCCAGGGGGCGACACGCCGTGGGCGATGGTCACGGGCATGCGGATGGCCGCCGTGCGGCGCACCGCCCTCAACGTCCCGCAGGCGCGGAAGTGGGCCGTCGCACGCGCGGCCCTGCTGACGGCGCGTGAACTGTTCGTGCACGCCCGCTCCCTGCCGGAGCCGGTCCGGCGGGACGCGGCCCGGCTGCTCGGGGGACGTGCACCGGACGCCGCCTCGTACCGGGAGTTCCGCGAGGGACTTCCCGGTTCGGCCCGGCGGCTGCTGGCGGACGTCGAGGAGCCGGCCGGACTGTGGCGCGCGGAGGTCCGCTGGTGGCGCGTGGTGCGGGACGACGGAGTGGCTCTGCTGCGCGACGGCAGCCCCGGGCCCGGCGTCGTCGTCGGCGCGGTAGCGCTGCTCTCCGTGGACGCCTGGCGGATGCGGGCCGCCCTGGAGTCAGCGGCCCGCGGCGGCTCGCTCGGGGAGGCGTTCGATGCCCTGGCCTGAGGCGATGACACCGGTCCGGATGCGGCGCGTGGCGGTGGTCGTGCCGCGCGCGGCGCTGCGGGACGCGCTGGTGCGGATCGCCGAGGCGGGCTGTGTGGAACTGGACCGCGCGGAGGAGACGGTCCCGGGCCCCGCGGCACTGCGGCTGAGGCGGCTGGCGGGCCATAGCGCCCCGCGGAAGGTGGGCAGGACCGCCGCCCTGGCCGTCGCCGCACCCGACCTGGACCGTCTCGAGGACCGGCGGGAGACGGGCCTGCTGGCCGGGGAGGCCGAACTGGAGGAACGCGCGGAGGGTGCCGTGCGGCAGGGCGAGGTGTCGGCGCTCGCCGGGTGGTGCCCGGCGGCCGAAGTGCCCCGGGTGACCGAGCGGCTCGCGGCGGCGGGCGGCGCGCTGCTGGTGCTGCCGGCTCCGCGCGGCACCGATCCCCCGACGCTGCTGCGCAGCACCGGGGAGGTCTCGTTCACGCCTCTTGTGACGACGTACGGCACTCCGTCGTACGCGGACCTCGACCCGTCGTGGCCGGCGGGTCTCGCCTACGTCGCGATGTTCGGGATCATGTTCGGCGACGTCGGGCACGGGGCCATGCTCCTGCTCGGTGCGCTGGCCCTGCGCTTCGGGCGGCCCCGGCGGCTCGCCCCGTTGCAACGTCTCTGGCCGTTCCTCGCCGGCGCCGGGCTCGCCGCCATGCTCGCGGGCGCCGCCTACGGCGAGTTCTTCGGGCCGACCGGCCTGCTGCCGGTGCTGTGGCTGGCGCCCCTGCGGAGCCCGGCCCGGCTGCTGGCGGCCGCGGTGGTGACCGGGGCCGCGCTGCTGGCCCTCGCGCACGCCGCGGGCGCGGTGAACCGGGTGCGTGAGGGCGGCTGGGCCGCGGGGCTGTACGCGGCGTCCGGCGTGGCCGGGCTGCTGTTCTACCTGGGGCTCGCGTCGGCGGCCGCGGGACTCGTCCTGCACGTGGTGCCGGCCGCCCTGGCCGGGGCGGTGCTCGCCTGCGCCGGGCTGGCGCTGGTGGCGCTGGGGCTGTTCCGGGCCACCGCGGGCGGCGGCGCCGGCCTCGCGGAGACGGGGGTGCGGCTCTTCGACGTCGTCGTACGCACCGGCACCAACACCTTGTCCTTCGCCCGGCTCGCGGCCTTCGGCCTCACCCACGCCGCGCTCGCCGACCTGGTCTGGCGCGGTACCACGGGCCTGGCGGCCCGCGGACCAGCCTGGTGGGCCGGTGCCGCCCTGCTGTTCGCGGTCGGCACGGCCCTCTCCTTCGGCCTGGAGGCCCTGGTGGCCGGGGTGCAGGCCCTGCGGCTGGAGTTCTACGAGATCTTCTCCCGGCTCTTCGAGACCGAGGGCCGTCCGTTCCGTCCCTGGCACGTCCCTCCGGCGGAACCCGCCGACGTGCTCCTGCGAAGGTGATCACATGCTCGCCTGGCTGATCGTGCTGCCGGTCCTGGTGGCGGTGCTCGGTGCCGTACGGCTGCTTTGGCGGCGCCGGACCAGACACGCCTTCCGCTGGCTCCTGGCGACGAACCTGGTCCTGCTGGCGGGCGCCGGTGCCGTCCTGGCCACCGCGCTCTCGGGCCCGGCCCAGGCCTCCGCGCAGGCCGCGGCCGGGGGCTCCGGCACCAACGGCTCCGCCCTGATCGGGGCGGCCGTCGCGGTGGCCGGAGCCTCGATCGGCGCCGCCATCGCGGTCGCCTACACGGGAGCCGCCGCCCTCGCCGCGCTGAGCGAGCGCCCGGAGATGTTCGGCCGGGCCATGGTGATCGTCGGGCTGGCGGAAGGCATCGCGGTGTACGGGCTGGTGGTCGCGATCCTGCTGATCGGAAAGGCATGACCATGGGAACGGTGGCCGCCATCGGTGCCGGGACGAGTGTGGGCGGTCTGGCCCTGGCCGGGGTCGAGGTGCTGGCGGCGGAGTGTCCCGACGAGGTGCGGCGCGCCTGGCGGGAACTCCCCGGCTCCGTCACCCTGGTGATCCTGACCGCGGCTGCCGCCGACACACTCGGAGCCGAGGCCACGGAGCCGGATCAGGCGCGGCCGCTGACGGTGGTGATGCCCCGATGACGGCCACCGTGGACGAACTGGACCCGGTCCGTGCCGAACTGCTGCGGGCCGCCCGTGCGGACGCCGAGGCCGCCGTGGCGCGGGCGCGCGCGGACGCGGCGCAGACCCTGCGTGCCGCGCACGCCGACGCCGGGCGGGTACTGGCCCAGGCGCGGGAACAGGGCGCCGGGGACGGACAGGCCGAGGCCGCCCGGGAGCGGGTGCGTGCCGCCGAGGACGCCTGGAACCGGGAACTGGCGGCCCGCGCCGAGGTCTACGCGGACCTGGGGGCGGCGGTCCGTTGCGGCGTACGGCGGGCGCTGGCCGGGGGAGCCGTCCCGCCCGGCCGTCTCGCCCGGACCGCCCGCGGGCTGCTGGGCGAGAACGCGCTGATCACGGCCCCACCGTGCGGCGGTGTTGTCGCCGAGGTGCCCGGACGCCGTCTCGACCTCCGCGCGGACACCCTCGCCGACCGTGCCCTGGAACAGCTGGGGGCCCGGATCGAGAGCCTGTGGGGCGAGCCATGACCGTCGCGTCCGCACGAATCCTGCGGGTCGCCGGGCCGCTGGTGGAGATGGCGTGCCCGGCCTCCGTGGCCATGCAGGACCTGGTGCTGCTGGGAGCCGCCCGGCTGCCGGGCGAGGTGGTCGCGGTCCGGGGAGACACGGCCACCGTCCAGGCGTACGAGTACACGGGCGGCCTGGCGCCGGGGCACCCCGCCGAACCGCAGGGCCACCCGTTGTCGGTGCGGCTGGGCCCGGGCCTGCTCGGAGGTGTCTTCGACGGCCTGCTGCGGCCGCTGTCCGGAGCCGGCGACCTGCTTCCGGCCGGCGGACCCCGGACCATCGCGGACCGGCGCACCTGGCCGTACACGCCGAAGGCCGCCGACGGAACGCGGGTGGCGGCCGGTGACACCCTCGGCGAGGTCACCGCGGCCGTGCCGCTGCGGCTGCTGGTGCCGCCCGGCCTTTCGGGCGCGGTCGGCGCCGTCGCGGCGGCGGGCGAGTACGCCGCCGACGCCGTGCTCGCCACGGTGGGCGGGCACGAGGTGCGCATGGCACAGACCTGGCCGGTGCGCAGGCCGCGCCCGGTCGCGGAGCGGCTGCCCGCCGTGCTGCCGCTGCACACCGGGCAGCGCGCCGTGGACCTGCTCTTCCCGGTGGCCCGGGGGAGCACCGTCGCCGTCCCCGGCGGCTTCGGGACCGGCAAGACCATGCTGCTCCAGCAGATCGCCAAGTGGTGCGACGCCGACGTCATCGTCTACGTCGGCTGCGGTGAGCGCGGCAACGAGATGGCCGACGTCATCGAGGAACTGGCGGAGCTGTCCGACCCGCGCACCGGGGGCCGGCTGTCGGAGCGCACGGTGACGATCGCGAACACCTCCAACATGCCGATGATGGCGCGGGAGGCGAGCGTGCACACGGGGGCCACGGTCGCCGAGTACTTCCGCGACATGGGCCTCGACGTCGTCGTCATCGCCGACTCGACGTCCCGCTGGGCGGAGGCGCTGCGGGAGTTCGCGTCGCGGATGGGCGAACTCCCCGCCGAGGAGGGCTATCCGGCCGGGCTCGCCTCGCAACTGGCGGCGTTCTACGAACGGGCCGCGGCCGTGCGCACGCTCGGCGGCGCCACCGGGTCGGTCACGGTACTCGGTGCGGTCTCCCCGCCGGGCGGAGACCGCACCGAGCCGGTGACCGCCCACAGCGAACGGTTCGTACGGTGCCTGTGGAGCCTGGACCGCGACCTCGCCTACGCCCGCCACTACCCGGCCGTCTCCTGGACGGACTCCTTCTCCCGGGACGCCCCGGCCCTGGCCGCGGCCCACGCGAGGGCCGGGGACCCGGACTGGGCGGACCGACGGGCCCGGGTGGCGCGGCTGCTCGCCGAGGCGGACCGGCTGGCCGACCTGGTCGAACTGGTGGGCATCACGGCCCTGCCCCCACGCGAGCGGATCAGCGTGCTCGCCGGACGGCTGCTGCGCGAGTCCGTGATCCAGCAGAACGCGCTGTCCGAGGCCGACGCCTACAGCGCGCCCGAGAAGACGGCGGCGCTGGTGGCGGCCGCCCTGACGGTGGTCGACCGCTGCCTGGACCTGGTGGACTCCGGCACCGCCGCGGACGCCGTCGAGGCGGTCGACTTCACCCCGTTGCTGCGCGCCCGCGAGGCCGCCGGCCCGGCGGAGACCGCGCCGGTGGCGGCCGCCCGCGACACGGTGCTGGCCGGGCTGGCGGAGGCGGCGGCATGAGCGGGCCCGCGGACCGGGCCGGCGCCGAGACTCCCGCGGACGCCGCCGCCCCCGTCCCTCCCGTGGACCCGGTCGCCCCGGTGGCCATCGAGTACACCGCGGTACGGGAGCTGCGTGGCCCGCTGGTGGTCCTGGAGGGGGTGCGCGGGGTCGGCTGGGACGAGTCCGCCACCATCACCCTCGACTCGGGTGAACGACGGCACGGCCTGGTGCTGGAGGCGGACCGGGACCTCGCCGTGGTGCAGGTCCTGGAGGACACCGCCGGCATGGACCGCGGCGGCACCCGCGTCGCCTTCTCCGGCTCCCCCCTGCGCATCCCCGTCGGCTCCGGCTGGCTGGGCCGGGTGTGCAACGGGCGGGGCGAACCGGCCGACGGCGGGCCGCCGGTGCTGGGCGCCACCTGGGCGGCGGTGGGCGGTGCCCCGATCAACCCGGTGCGCCGGGAGCCCCCGAACGAGGCGGTCCTGACCGGCGTCACCGCCGTGGACGTCCTCACCACACTGGTACGCGGCCAGAAGCTCCCGGTGTTCTCCGCGGCCGGGCTGCCGCACCTGGAACTCGCGGTGCAGATCGCGGCCCAGGCGGTCTGCGGCGGCGAGGCGTTCGCCGTGGTCTTCGCGGGCATGGGGCTCACCCACGCCGACGCCGCGTTCGTCCGCGCCGGCCTGGCGGAGCGCTCAGCCGCCCGGGAGCTGGTCCTGCTCCTCAACACCGCCGACGACCCGGTCATCGAACGGCTGCTGACCCCACGGCTCGCCCTGACGATCGCCGAGGACCTGGCGTTCACCGGGGGCCGGCACGTCCTGGTGGTGATGACGGACATGACGGCCTACGCCGAGGCGCTGCGCGAGGTGTCGGCCGCGCGTGGCGAGATCCCGGCCCGCCGGGCCTACCCGGGCTACCTCTACAGCGATCTCGCCTCCCTCTACGAGCGCTGCGGCCGGATCAGGGGCCGCCCCGGATCGGTGACCGTCCTGCCGGTGCTCACCATGCCGGCGGGCGACATCACCCACCCGGTCCCCGACCTGACCGGCTACATCACGGAGGGTCAGATCGTGCTCTCCGCCGAGGTGCACGCGGCCGGTGTGTACCCGCCCGTCGACCCGCTGGCCTCGCTGTCCAGGCTGATGCGGCACGGCGCCGGGAGGGGGCGGACCCGCGCCGACCACCCGGACGTGGCCGCGCAGCTGCTCGCCGCGCTGGCCCGGGCGCGGCAGGTGCGGGAGCTCGCGGACCTGATCGGCCGGCCCGCGCTCAGTCCCGTCGACCTGCGCCACCTGGACCTCGACGACGCCTTCGAGCAGCGGTTCCTCGCCCAGGCCACGGACGAGAACCGCACGCTGGACGACTCCCTGGACCGCGCCTGGGACGTCCTGCTGACGCTTCCGCGCAGTCAGCTCGGCATGATCCCGGCGGAGCTGCTCGACGCCCACCACGCCCCGCACGAGGGGCCGCAGTGAACGGGCACGGCGGCAGGGTGCCGCCGGGCCGGGCGGGTCGGCTGCGGCTGCGCCGCAGCCTCGCCACCGCGCTGCGCGGAGCGGAGCTGCTCGAACGTAAACTCCGGCTGCTGCTCGACCGGGAGCGGGTGGCACGCCGCGCGGCGGAGGAGGCCGGGGAGGTGTGGCGGCAGCGCCTTGCCGAGGCGGACACCTGGCTGGTGCGCGGAGTACTGCTCGGCGGTGAGGCGGCGCTGGCCGAGGCGGTTCCGGCGGACCGTGCCCGGGTCGACGTCGGATGGGCCTCGCTCATGGGCGTACGCCATCCCTCGACCGTCTCCTGGACGGATCCCGTGCGCTCACCCGGGGAGCCGAGCCCGCCCGGCACCGCACTCGCCCACGCCGGGACGGCGTACCGCGCGGCGGTCCGGGCCGCCGCCGAGCACGCCGCCCACCAGGCCGCCGCGGACCTGCTCGCCGCCGAGGCGGTACGCACCCGGCAGCGGGTCCGCGCCCTGCACCGGCACTGGATCCCCCGGCTGCGAGACGAACTCGCGGCGGTGGAACTGGCCCTGGAGGAGGCCGAGCACGAAGAGGCGGTACGACGGCGCTGGGCCGCCGCACGCGGCTCAGGCTGACCGGGAACCGGGACGCACGGGACGGCGGGCCCGCCCGGGGCCCGCCGGAAAGGGGGAACGCGTCCCGTCAGCCACCGTGGTGGATCGCGATGTGCCTGGCCTCCGCTTTCTCGGCACCCAGGCCCACGCTGACGGTCAGCATGCCGTCGGTGTAGTCGGCCTTGATGTCGTCCTCGTTCGCGCCGGACGGCAGGGCCACGCTACGGCTCATCGCGCCGTACCGGAACTCGCTGTGGCTCTTGTCGATGTCCCGTTCGGTGCGTTCGGCCTCGACCGTCAGCACTCCGTCGTTGATGACGACGTCGATGTCCTCGGCGTCCATGCCGGGGAGTTCGGCACGCATCACATAGCGGCCGTCCTCCGTGTAGTCCTCGATCCGGACCGCGGGCACCGTCAGCTTGCTGGGAAAGGTCTCGAACCAGTCCGGGATCTCCGGGAACGGGAACTTCTGCCTGCGTGTCAGTGTGGCCATCGTCCTGCCTCCTCAGCGGTCGTCGTGTCTGCCGACCCCTCCAGTCCACCTCGCCGATCCCGCCCCGGCTGGGGCCGAACAGCCCAGGTAAAGGTCCCGGAAGTCCCTGTTTCGCCCGTCGTTCGCGCTCGGACCGGCAGGCTCGGGACCACCGCATCCCGCGGCGTTCGCCACATCCGATGCCACTGCCACCGGTCCGCACGAAGCGGCCACGGCGCTGGCCCGCCTCCGGGACGGCGTGCGGGACAGGGCCGCCCTCGGTCCCTTCCCCCGACCGAGCTCAGAGTCCGTAGCGCGTCACCCAGTCGGGCTCCACGCGCTCCCACGCACGCGCCCACTGGGCGAGACGGCGGCGGTCGAAGCTCCTGTCGAGGGCCCACCGCACGCCGAAGGCGACGGCCACGCCGGCGAACACGGTCGCGCATCCCATGGCCACACCGGCGGTCGCCGGGAAGTCCCGGTCCGGGGGCGGCGCGGCGACATCTCCTCGCGCGTCCAGCCACACGGTCGCGTGGGCTCCGCGCTGGAGCCAGGCCCGCACCGGCACGACATCCGTGTGGCCGCCGTTCCGGTCGCTCCAGCGCACCAGCGCGTGGAAGCCGGACTGCGCTCCGGCGCGGTCGTCGCTCGACCGCGCCGGCGTCAGCAGGGTCGCCGTCACCGGGTGCAGTCGCGCCAGCCCCGTGTGCCTCACCAGCGTGAAATGGCCGTACACGGCCTGTCCGACGCCCCCGGCCAGGAGCGGCACCGCCATCAGGGCTACGACCGCCAGGAGGACCCGGAGCCGGCGTTCCAGACGGTCGACCGGCCGTTCCAGCGTGCTCGGGCCGGCATCGCCTGCCCGCCCTCCCCGCCCGCCGGGCGGCCCCGGCAGGCGGGGAGGGCGCCGGTAACCGGGAAGACGCGGTGTCCACATGGCCCGACCCTCCGCCGCGGATTCGTCGTAGGTCCCACAGTCCTCCGCCGTGGCGCCGGCGAGCAGGGGCCACCCGGTCCACGCGAGAGCCGTTCGACCCCATCGGACGGGGCACCTGGGGAGGGATGCTGGACCGTGTCGCCGACCGTCCTGGCCGCGCGGACCGACTGGACCCGTCGGAGCGGGCGGTTGCGTGACACGGCAGGGCGCGCGGGGACGGTTCTGCGGACGGACGGAGAGACGATGAGCGAACGCACTCGTGATGCCCGGCGTGCCCCGCGTGCCCGCTGTGGCGCCCGGTTGCCGTCGACGGGGACGGCTCGGTCGCGGGCTGTGGGCCCGGTGGCCGCTTCTGTCCGCCGGGGTGGGAAGGACCACGACAACGACTGGGTGCTGCTGACCGGCGGGACGTGGCGCCATGTCGAGACGATCCGGGTGCGGAGTCTGTTCGGCTGAACACGGCGGCCGCAGGACCGCCGGTGTGTCGCGGCGGGCCGTGGGCGGTGCGACGGTGTTCACAGGGTCTCGGGAACTGCACGAGAAGGCGGTGACGGCGATGGAACTCCCCGTGGTCGTGGGTGTCGACGGGTCGGACTCCAGCCTCGTGGCGGTGGACTGGGCGGTGGACGAGGCGGCCCGGCACGGGCTCCCGCTGCGTCTGGTCCACGCCTCCCTGTGGGAGAGATACGAGAGGACCCTGCCGTCCTTCGGCACCGACAGGCCGACCGAGAAGGCGATGGCGGAGCACATCATCTCCTCCTGCGTGGAGCGTGCCCGGGTGCGCGACGCGGAGGTCAAGGCGTCTGCGGAGGTACTGCCCGAGGACGCCGTGACGGCGCTGCTGCGGACTGGGCCGGATGCGTTCGCGCTGGTCATGGGCTGCCGGGGACGCGGGCAGGTGTCCGGCATGCTGCTGGGGTCCGTGGGCCTCGCGGTGGCCGCGCGTGCCGTCTGCCCGGTCGTCGTGGTCCGCGGAGAGGAGCGCGACCGCGAGGGTGCCCCCGGCGGCGTCGTGGTGGCGGTCGGTGACAATGCCGAGGAGACCGGCGCCCTGCGCTTCGCCCTGCGTGAGGCCGATGCGCGTGGCTGCGCCCTGACGGCCGTGCGGGCGTGGCGGATCCCGTCCCAGGAACCGGTGGACCACATGCTGATCGCCGACGACGCCGCCCGGCTGCGCGAAGAACGGGCATCGGTCGCGCTCGGCGAGGCGATTCAGAGGGCCGCAGGGGAGTACCCGGGGGTCGATGTGCGCCGTCAGATCGTCGAGGGCTCCGCGCATCGCGTCCTGCTGGAAGCGGCGGCCGGTGCCGACCTGATCGTCGTCGGAGCCCGGCGCCGGCACGGCCACTTCGGGCTCCAGCTAGGCAGAGTCGCGCACACCCTGCTGCACCATTCGCCGTGCCCGGTGGCCGTCGTGCCCGGCCGGGGATGAGGCCGACACGGTCAGGGACCGCTTCCTCGCCGGACTCTCGACGACGGGCCGGTCGTGGTGGTGAGTTCGCACGACCGCCGTCCGCTCCGCAGAATGGTGCTGTACCAGACCTGCCACGCGGGACCCGCTGCCGCACGGGTGAAGAGCGCCGCCGGCCGCGAGGCGGGCGGCTCGTATCCGGGAGGCATCAATGCACCACCGAACGGTCGAGGAACTCATGACGCGGCCCGTCGTCCAGGCACGGCGGGACACCCCGTTCAAGGAGCTGGTCCGGCTGCTGGCGGAGAACGACGTCACCGCCCTGCCCGTGGTGGACGACCTGGGGCGCCCCATGGGGGTGGTGTCCGAGGCCGACCTGCTGCGCAAGAGCGCCGATCAGGCCGACCCGTCGGGCAGGACCCCCGTCCCGCATCTGGAAGCCTGGGAACGGGCGAAGGCGGAGGGAGCCCGGGCCGAGGAACTCATGTCGGCTCCCGCGGTGTGCGCGCGTCCGGACTGGAGTGTGGTGGAGGCGGCCCGCCTCATGGAGATCCAGCACGTCAAACGGCTGCCCGTGGTCGACGAGGCGGACCGGCTGCTGGGCATCGTCAGCCGCGGTGATCTGCTGCGGGTCTTCCTGCGCGGTGACGAGGCCATCCGTGAGGAGATCACCAGGGACGTGCTGCACCGCACACTGGGGCTCGAACCGGCGGACGTGGCCGTGGAGGTGCGTGACGGGCGGGTCGAACTCAGCGGCACCGTGGAGTACCGGAGCCTGGTTCCCGTCGTGGAACAGCTGTGCCGTGGCGTGGACGGCGTGGTCTCGGTCACCGGACACGTGGCCTGGCGGAGGGACGACGCCCGGGCCGCTTCCTCCGGTTCCTGAGGGGACGTCCTACGCGGGCCTCACGGTGCGGAACCTGCCACGTCCCCCGATCTGCCGACCAGGAACCGGGTGGCATCCGCCAGCGTGGTGAGTTCCGGATAGTCGTCCTCCTCGATACGGACGCCCGTGCGTTCGGCCAGCAGCTCCACCAGGCTGAGGAAGTCGAGCGAGTCGAGTTCGAGCACGTCACGGAACCTGTCGTCCGGCCGGACCAGGGTGAAGTCGGCGTCGGGAACGATCCGCGTGATCGACTCCTTGACCACAGCCGTGGCCTCCGCGTCGGTCAGGGGCTTCACAGCACTCACAGCTCCTCCGGTTGTTGCAGCAGTCGGTCGACCGCCGTGAGGTAGCGCGCTCCCACGGCGCCGTCCGTGGCCCGGTGGTCGGCGGCCAGGGTCGCGGTCACCACCGGGCGCACGCCGAGCATGCCGTCGGCCGCCCAGGGCCGTTCGACGACCGCGCCGAATCCGACCAGGGCCACCTGGGGCGGATGGATGACGCCGTACACGCACTCCACACCCTGGTCGCCGAGGCTGGTGACGGTGAGCGTGGCGCCGGACATCTCGCTGCCGCGCAGCCTTCCCCGGCGGGTTCGCTCGACGAGGTCCTTGAGACGGCGCATGAGGGCGTCGGGCGCAAGGGCGTCGGCGTCGCGGATCACCGGTGCGAGCAGCCCGCCCTGCCGAAGCGAGACCGCGACGCCCAGGTTGACCTCGGACGCGGGGACCAGCCCGTCGTCCTGCCAGTAGCCGTTGACGCTCGGCACCTCGCGCGCGGCCAGCGCGGCGGCCCTGAGCAGCAGGGCCGCGGGCACCAGCCGGTCGGCGGGCGTACGGCCTCGGTTGACCCGCCGCAGCCAGGCCGCAGCGGCGGTGAGGTCGACGGTGGTGGAGAGGTAGTAGTGCGGGATCTCCCGCTTGGAGCGGCTCATGAGCTCGGCGATCACCCGGCGCATCGCGTCCCTACGCTGTTCCGGGCGGTCCGCGGCGGCTGCGGCCACGGGCGCGCGCCGTCCGCCGTTGCGCCGGGGCCGCTCCCGCTCCCGCTCGTCTTCCCCGGCGTGGGCACGCACGTCGGCCGCACGCACGGCCCCGCCGTCCCCGCTGCCCCGCACGTCCGCCAGGTCGACGTGGAGGTCGTGGGCGAGCCGTCGCGCGTACGGCGTCGACCGCACCCTCGGGGGGCGGGGTGACGGGGCGCGTGCCACGTCGGCGCGGGTGATCCGTCCGCCGGGGCCGGTGCCGTGCAGTGTCGTCAGGTCGATGCCCCGCAGCTCGGCCAGGTGCCTGACCAGCGGTCCGGCGCCGAGAGCCGGGGTGGCCGCGTCGGGTTCGGACGGCGGGGGCTGTGCGGGTCGGGCCGTCGTGGGTACGGGCTGCGTGGCCTGCTTCTTCTGGCTGTGCACCGGCTTGCGCACCGGCTCGCGCCGGGACTTCGGGCGTTCGTGCGGTGCGACGGCCGGTTTCCGTCCGGTCGGCGCGCCTACGGGCGCCTTTCGCGTCGTCGGCTCGGCGGCCGTGGGCCGGACCGCCGTGGCTGCGGCCGTCGTCGGAGGCGCGGGGGCGCCCGCCCGCGTCCCCGCCCCGGCCGAGCCCTCGATCACCGCGAGCGCGGTCCCCACCGGCACCCGGGTGCCCGCCGGGACAAGGAGCCGTCCCACGGTCCCCGACTCGAAGCACTCGACCTCGACAGCCGCCTTGTCGGTCTCCACGACCGCCACGACATCGCCTTTGCGTACCTGGTCGCCGGGGGCCACGAGCCACTCCTGGAGGACTCCCTCGTCCATGTCCGCGCCGAGTGAGGGCATGGTGAAGTCGGTCATCGGTCCGGCCCCCCGGTGGCCGGCGCGGGCTCGCCGACAGTGCGCCGGGCGGCCGCCACGATCTTGTCGGGCTGGGGGAGCGCGGCCGCCTCCAGCCGGCGCGCGTACGGCATCGGCACCTCTGCGCTGCACACCCGTTCGACGGGGGCGTCGAGGTCGTAGAAATGCTGTTCGGTGAGGCGGGCGGAGATCTCGGCGGCGAGGCTGCCGGTGCGCCAGCCCTCGTCGACGACCACGGCCCGGTGGGTGCGGGCGACCGAGTCGCCGACCGTGGCGTCGTCCAGCGGGCGCAGGGTGCGCAGGTCGACGACCTCGGCACTGATGCCGCCGCTCGCGAGGTCGTCGGCGGCGGCCAGTGCTTTGGGCAGCGAGCCGCCGTAGGTGATCAGGGAGACGTCCGTGCCGGGCCGGCGGACGGCCGCGTGGTCGAGGTCGACGGGGCCCGCGTCGGCGGGCAGCTCGCCGGAGACGTTGTACAGGCTGCCGTGCTCGAAGACCAGCACGGGGTCGGGGTCGGCGAGCGCGGGCGCCAGCATGTGGCGGGCGTCGGTGAGGGTGGCCGGGGCCAGGACCCGCAGGCCGGGGATGTGCGCGTACCATCCCT
The DNA here is from genome assembly GCF_042754285.1 of Streptomyces sp. NPDC059224. Lineage (NCBI taxonomy): Bacteria > Bacillati > Actinomycetota > Actinomycetes > Kitasatosporales > Streptomycetaceae > Streptomyces > Streptomyces sp. NPDC059224. The sequence goes on along the minus strand of NZ_JBHZAN010000056.1, from coordinate 12,971 downwards.
CCAGGCTGTGCGAGTGCTGGGCCGCGAGCTGGCGGCCCGCACCGGTGGTCATCCGGATCACGATCGGGACCGGCAGCTGGCCGCCCGACATGTGCAGCAGGGTCGCCGCGTTGTTGAGAATCTGGTCCATGGCGAGCAGGCTGAAGTTGACCGTCATGATCTCCACGACCGGCCGCAGCCCCGCGAGGGCCGCGCCGATGCCGGCGCCGACGAACGCGGATTCCGAGAGCGGGGCGTCCCGGATCCGGTCGGGCCCGAACTCCTCCAGCAGACCGAGGCTGACGCCGAAGCAGCCACCGTACCGGCCCACGTCCTCGCCCATCAGGAACACCCGGTCGTCGGTGCGCAGCGCCTCGCGCAGCGCTTCGCGCAGCGCCTCCCGGTAGGTCGTCCTCAGGTCGGAGGAGATGGCGGACTTCGGGGTACGGGTGCGGGTCGCGGTCATGGCGGGCTCGCCTCCACCGGGCTGGTGACGTACTTCAGCAGATCCTCGACGGACTCCTCGGGCGCCTGCTCGGCTGCCTCCACGGCCGCGTCGATCTCGGCGGTCAGGCGGTCCTCCAGGTCGGTGCGGGCCCTGTCGGACAGTTCCTTCGCCTCCCGCAGCCGCCGGGCGAAGCCCTCGACCGGATCGCGTTCCTTCCAGTGTTCGATCTCGGCCTTGTCGCGATAGCGGTCGGAGTCGTACATGGAGTGGGCGCGGAAGCGGTACGTGCGCATCTCCAGGAAGTGCGGTCCGCCGCCGCCGCGTACCCCTTCGGCGGCCCGCAGGGTGGCGTCCTCGACGGCGAGGACGTCCATGCCGTCGACGGCCCAGGAGGCCATGCCGTATCCGGCGGCACGCAGCGCGAGGTCGGTCTGGGCCTGGTGCCGGGCCAGCGCCGTGCCCATCGCGTACAGGTTGTTCTCGCAGACCAGCAGCAGGGGCAGTCCCCAGAGCGCGGCGAGGTTGGCGGTCTCGTGGAACTCTCCCTCGGCGAAGGCGCCGTCGCCGAAGAAACAGCAGGTGATCCGGGCCCGGCCGGTCATACGGTCGGCCAGGGCGAGGCCGGCCGCGAGCGGCAGCCCGCCGCCGACGATGGCGTTGCCGCCGTAGAAGCGGCGGCCGGCGTCGAAGAGGTGCATCGAGCCGCCACGCCCATGGCTGCAGCCGGTCGCCTTGCCGAACATCTCCGCCATGATCGCCTCGGTCGGCACCCCGCGGGCCAGCGCGTGGCCGTGCTCGCGGTAGGTCGACACGACCGCGTCGTCGTCCGTGAGGGCCTCGTTGACGCCGACGGCCACGGCCTCCTCACCGATGTACAGGTGCATGAAGCCCCGGATGCGCGCCGCGCTGTACAGCTCCACGCAGCGTTCCTCGAAGCGGCGGACGCGCAGCATCGACTCCAGCAGGGCCAGCCGGTGCGCGGCCTGACGGTCGGGCCGGGTGCGGGTGGTGCTCATGCGGACCGCTCCGTCCTCTGCGTGGGCCGCTGTGGGGTCTCCTGCGGGACGGAGGCGCCGTGGGCGGAGTCCTCCAGGGTGGAGACGTCACCCTCGGGCAGGCCGAGTTCACGGGCCCGCAGCAGGCGGCGCATCACCTTGCCGCTGCGGGTGTGCGGCAGGTGCTGGTCGAAGGCGATCTCGCGGGGCGCGACCGCCGGGCCCAGCCGGCGGCGGGAGAAGGCGAGCAGGTCCTGTTGCATGGCCGTGGTCGGGTCGCAGCCGGGGCGCAGCGCGACGAATGCCTTGACGATGTTCCCGGCGACGGGGTCGGGCCGGCCGATGACCCCGGCCTCGGCGACCGCCGGATGCTCCATCAGGGCGCTCTCGACCTCGAACGGCCCGATGAGATGGCCCGCCGACTTGATGACGTCGTCGGCCCGTCCAACGAACCAGTACCAGCCGTCCGCGTCGCGCCGCACCAGGTCACCGGTCAGATACCAGCCGTCCGCGAAGGCCGCCGCGGTGCGCCGCTCGTCATGCAGATATCCCCGGAACATGGACGGCCAGCCGGGCCGCAACGCCAGCTCGCCCTCCACGCCGGGCTCCACCAGCACGGTGACGCGCCCGTCCGTCACCTCGGCCCGGCCGTCCTGGCCGCGCCGCAGTACGGCCGCCTCCACGCCCGGCAGCGGACGTCCCATCGAGCCGGGGCGGATGTCGCAGGCGGCGAAGTTGGCGATCATGATGGCGCCGGTCTCGGTCTGCCACCAGTTGTCGTGCACCGGCAGCCCGAGCACGTCCCGCCCCCACAGCACGGCCTCAGGGTTGAGGGGCTCGCCGACCGAGGCGATGAACCGCAGCGCGCTCAGGTCGAACGAGCGGGGCAGGTCGTACGGCCCGGTGCGGGGTGTCGTCCGCATCAGCATGCGCAGTGCCGTCGGCGCCGTGTACCAGACGTTCACCCGCTGCTCGGCGAGGATCCGGTACCAGCGGCGGGCGTCGTACTCGCCCTCGTCCACGACGACCGTCACCCCGTGCATGAGCGGGGCGACGATCCCGTAGGACATACCCGTGACCCAGCCGGGGTCGGCGGTGCACCAGTACACGTCGTCCGGATGCAGGTCGAGGGCGTACCGCGCGGTCACGTAGTGCGCGACGGCGGCCTCGTGCACGTGCACCGCGCCCTTCGGGGTACCCGTGGTGCCGCTGGTGAAGTGCAGCAGGGCCATGTCGTCCGGGGAGGTGGGCGCGATGACGAAGGTGTCGTCCGTGTCGGCCATGAGGGCGTCGAAGGAGAGCGTGCCGTCCGCGGTGTCCGCGCCGCCCCCGACGATCAGCACGTGCCGCAGACCGGGCAGGGCGTCGCGCTGGCCCGAGACCTTCCTGCGGTACAGCTCCGCCGTGGTGACCAGGACCCGGGCATCGCTCAGCCGCAGCCGCTGCGCGACCGGGTCCGGACCGAATGCGGAGAACAGCGGGCACACGACGCTGGAGTTCTTCAGCGTCCCCAGGACCACCGTGTACAGCTCGGGACACCGCCCGAGCAGCGTGACCACCCGCTCGCCCCGACCGGTCCCGAGCCGTCGGAGCACATGGGCGAACCGGGCCGTGGCACGGGCCAGTTCCCCGTAGGTCACGCACGTCACGGAGTCGTCCCGGCCGACACAGCGCAGCGCGACCGCCGCCGCGCGTTCCGTCGCCGCGTGCCGGTCCACGGCCTCGTAAGCGATGTTCAGCCCTCGTCCGCCGGGCAGCCCACGCAGTGCGTCCCGTGCCCGCGACCACGAGAAGCCCGCGCACTCCGCTTCGTAGTCGAGCAGGTTGGGGGCGACCCGGGGCGGTGTGTCCTTCCGGACGGTCTCCCCGCGCATGCGGCCCCTCCTTCCTTCGGGCCTCCTTCGATCATCCGTCCGGCCGCCCTCTCCCGCACCGGGGGGACAACCGAGCTCTCGGGGGTCCCCCGAGAGCCTCGCGGGCGCGCGGGCCGAGTCGTCAGGCGACGCGGGTCAGCGGGGGACACTCCCAGGTCGCGTCGATCACCTCGGGGCGGGGCCGGTACATGCGGAGGGCCACGAACCAGGCACCCTTCTTCGCGGTGGGCAGCCAGTTGGCCTCCCTGCCCGGTCCGGGCGGCTCGCTCTGCAGGTGGAGCGTCAGTCCGCCGTCATCGTCCCATCGCAGGCCGGCGCTGCGGTCGCCCACCGAGTAGCGGTCGGCCGGGTTGGCGATGAGGTTCATGTCCTCCCCGTAGGCGCTCAGCGACCAGAACGCGTCGACCGGTGGCAGGGCGTCGCCGGGAAAATGCAGCTCGTACCGGCCCTCGGGGGCCAGCTTGGCGCCGTTCGCGTCGTCGAAGTTGAGCAGGTAGACGGCCTCGGCGGGGTCGTTGGCGGCGACGCCGACGAGTGACTGGTCGGCGGCGCGTTTGAGGAAGTCGTCGCCGAAGCGCCCCATCTGCGGGGGAGGGTAGCGCCAGCCGTGGACGAGGTGGGCCCAGTCACCGCTGAGGATCTGTTGTCTGAGCAGGGGCACGCCGACGGTGGCGGCCCGGATCAGGCTTCGTCTCACCGCGTCGGGCTGGGCCTCGACGTCGAGGCCGGGACCGATGCCGATCTGGGCGAACTGCTCGAGAAGCACCTGGTGGTGAGACGGCGGAGGGTTCTCGTCCAGCATCGCGTTCAGCGTCTTCCAGGGTCCGAGGGGATCGTCCTCCGCCAGGACCGGCGTCAGGACGTCACGGCTCTCCGGGACCTCCGCGTCCGGTCTGCCGTACAGGCTGAGCGGGGTCAGCCGGTACTGCTCCTGGAGTTCCCGGACGCGTGGCACGTCGTCGGGGCCGTTGACGAGGGTGCGCCCGAGGACGAGGACCCAGGGGCTGGGGGCCTCCTTCAGGCGGCGTACCCCGGCGGGAAGACTTCCCTGCCACTGCGGACCGACCAGGGCGAAGCTGCCCGCGTCCGATCCGGTGGTGCGCTGGCCGACGTAGTCGAAGTTGTCGGACGTGATCCCCACCAGCTCGAAGGTGAAGTACCGGTCACCCATGTCCGGGTGGGAGAGGACGACGGGCTCAGAGCCGAGGTTCACCCAGGCCGTCGAGTACAGGGTGTCGTTGTTGGGGCATCCGCCGTCGCGGTAGGTCGCGTCAAGCAGCCGCTCGGCGTGCCAGAAATGGTCGACGGCCGCGTACGGAACCGTCGCGGGGTTGCGTGGTCGCGTCACCCAGTCGTGCCTCAGCCTGGCGTTGTAGATGTACGGAAACCCGTAGACGAACGCCTGCTGTCCCAGTGTGTAGGCGTACTCGCCACGCCAGTCGTCCACGCGCCCGGTCAGGACAGGCTTCACCGCCTGACCGAGGACGGGCACGATGTCGGGCAGACGCCGGGCGTGCGCGATCGCGGACCTCGGATGAAGGGCCGCGTGCCCGGCGGCCCGTGCCACCGTGACGGCTGCGCCGGCCACGTCCTCGGAGATCCGGCGCCAGGCCGGGTTCTGCGATGTCTCGGGCATATCGGCACCACTTCGCTCAACCGCGTCGAGGGCAGGGTCTCGGACCCCGGCCGTGTTGTCGCTCCCCAGGCGGCCATCTTCCCCCGTTCCGGCGGTCGGCGCAGCCGGAGAAGTCCGGCCACCCCACCCGAGTGGCCGGCCTTCCCGCGGGGGCGTGAACGTCACTCGTCCGGCCGTACGGTGCAGCCGTCGGGGGCGGGAAGGCGGACAGGTGGTTACGTTCTCGGAAACGGGGCGAGACCGTCGGCCTCCGGCGCCACTCGGCGTCAGGGGCACGCGGATCACCCGGAGGCGCCGTATCGCCGAAAGCGAGTGGCCCCATGCCTTCGACACCGGCCCGCCAGGATCCGGTGACCAGGACGTACGAGAATCTCCACGGCGTGCCCCATGCCGAGATCGTCGTCTTCACGAAGGACGCCGACGGACCCGGAGCGACCGGGGACGTCCACAACACGCTCGGCCTCCCGGTCGCCTTCACCGAGGAGCAGTTCCGCGCCCTCGACCCCGCGGCGCCGGCGGCGGAGTTCCACGGAGACGCCGTGTGGATGAACGGGCCGCGTCGGGCACTCATGGACGCAGCCACCGCGCAGCTCCGGGACGCAGGACGCGTCACCTCCGTGGCGGGCATCGCCATGCACTCCGTGGCCGATGTCCACGTTCCCGACCTGCGGACGTTCCTCAGCACCCGGCGGCCGGCCTGCACACGGCTCACCGTGGGGCGTACCACCGGGTGGGTCTTCCTGAAGGGCCGTGAGATCCACGAAGTCGTCTCCTCCTCGACGAGTACGAGAACAACTACCAGCGCCACGGCTGACCCGCGTCCCGGCGAGCAGGCGGCCGGAATGCCGCCCGGACGCCTCGTACGCCTGCCCGCCGGGCGTGGGTTCCAGCGCCTGGAGCCGTCCGGTTCCGCGAGGCCGGACGGCTGCCGCCGCGGCGGGGACTCGGTCCCGCACGGCCCGACGCCACGGTGGCACGGCTGCCGGGCGCTTGAGACGATGACCGGGGAAGGGTTGCCGAGGGGCGACGTCGTCCGGCTCCTCGCACGAGCCGCACGGCCGCACCCGCTGCTGCGTTCGCCAGGACGGGCAGGCACCCAGGCTGCCGAAGGAGGCCGGTCATGACCGCCGACGCCGATGCCAACGCCTCCCCGGCCCCCGCGCCCGACGGCTCTGTCCTGACCAAGGACGGCATGGCAGTGCTGGTCGACGTGCTGATCGGACGCGGCTTCACGGTGGTGGGGCCTACGGTCCGGGACGGTGCGATCGTCCTGGCCGAGCTGCGGTCGGCCAGTGAACTGCCGTACGGCTGGGGCGTCGAGCTGGAGGCCGGGCGCTATCGGCTGCGTGAGCGGCCCGACGGCGCTGCCTTCGCGCACGCCGCGGGCCCGCAGGCCTGGAAGCCGTTCCTGCACCCGCCCCGGGTGCGGGAGTGGAGCGCCGACCGGTCGCCGGACGGACTGGTCGTCACGGCCGACCGGCCCGTGCCGCCGCGCTACGCCTTCCTGGGCGTGCGCCCCTGCGACCTGCGGGCCATCGCCGTCCAGGACCGGGTGCTGACCGGTGGGGCGCACCGGGACCCCGGCTACGAGGGACGGCGCGGCGGAGCACTGCTGATCGTGGTTGAGTGCACGGAGCCGGGTGCCACCTGCTTCTGCGTCTCGATGGGCACCGGTCCCGCCGCCGGTCCCGGCTACGACCTGGTCATGACCGAGGTGGTGGACGAGGACGGGCACCGGTTCTGGATCCGCAGCGGCAGCGCGGAAGGCGCCGGGATCCTGGCCGAACTGCCGACCCGTCGAGCCGATCCGGACACCCGTGAGACGGCCCGCGCGGGTGTCGCGGCCGCCGCGGACCGCATGGGCCGCACCATGCCCGAGGCCGACCTGCGGGAGCTGATGGCCGCGACGCTCGACGCGCCTCGCTGGGACGACGTCGCCGGACGGTGTCTGACCTGCGGCAACTGCACCATGGTGTGCCCCACCTGCTTCTGCACCACCACCGAGGACGTCACCGACCTCACCGGCGACCACGCGGAGCGCTGGCGGTTGTGGGACTCGTGCTTCGACCTGGACTTCTCCCAGCTGCACGGCGGCCCGGTCCGTGCCTCCCCGCGCAGCCGCTACCGGCAGTGGATGACCCACAAACTCGGCACCTGGTACGACCAGTTCGGCTCGTCCGGCTGTGTGGGCTGCGGCCGCTGCATCGTCTGGTGCCCGGTCGGGATCGACATCACCGAGGAGGCCGCCGCCCTGCACGACTGGACACGGTCCGGGGGACCGGCGGCGGAGTCATCGTGACCGGCGTGGCGCCACCACTGCCGTACCGGGTCGTCGGCTCGCGGGCGGAGACCGCCGACACCCGTTCGATCGAGCTGGTGCCGACCGGGCGCGGTCTCCCGCCGTTCGCGCCGGGACAGTTCGCGATGATCTACGCCTTCGGGGTCGGTGAGGTGCCCGTCTCCGTCAGCGCGCTGCACGGCCCCCGGGGCGGCCTCGTGTACACCGTGCGCGCCGTGGGCGCGGTCTCCGCGGCTCTGTACCGGCTGCGCCCGGGTGACTCCGTCGGCCTCAGGGGGCCGTTCGGCGTCGGCTGGGACCTGGCGGCGGCCGGGCAGGACCTGCTGGTGATCGCCGGAGGAATCGGACTGGCCCCGTTGCGGCCGGTCGTGCGCGCCGTCCTGGAACGGCGGGACGGCTACGGTCGGCTCACGGTCCTGGTGGGCGCCCGTACCCCGGCCGACCTGGTCTACCGGGACGAGATCGAGAGCTGGCGCGGCCCGGCGGAGGTGGCCGTGACGGTCGACCGCCCAGGTCCCGGCCGGCACGTGGCGGTCGGCGTGGTCACCACGCTCCTGGGCCGCCTCGACCTGCGCCCCGAACGGACCCGCGCGCTGGTGTGCGGGCCCGAGGTGATGATGCGCCACACAGCCCGCGACCTCGTGGCCCGGGGCCTGGCCCCGGACCGCGTCCAGGTCTCCCTGGAACGGAACATGCGCTGCGCCACCGGCCATTGCGGCCACTGCCAGCTCGGCCCGCTCCTGCTGTGCCGGGACGGGCCCGTCGTCGGCTACGACCGCGCGGAGCACCTGCTCCTGGTAAGGGAGTTGTGAACATGGTCACCGGACCCGGACCTGCCCCCCGCCCCCGGCCCACGCTCGCCGTGTGGAAGTTCGCCTCCTGCGACGGCTGTCAGCTGACCCTGCTCGACTGCGAGGACGAGCTGCTCGGCCTCGCCGACCGGATACGGATCGACCACTTCCTGGAGATGACCTCCGCCGAGGGCGGCACCGGCGGGGAGCACGCCCGGCTGGCTGGCCGGGGGCCGTATGACCTCTCCCTGGTCGAAGGGTCGATCACCACCGCCGAGGACGCCGAGCGGATCCGGCACGTCCGCAGTGTCTCCCGGTACCTGGTGACCATCGGAGCGTGCGCCACCGCCGGGGGCATCCAGGCCCTGCGCGACTTCGCCGACATCGACGAGTTCCTCGCCGCGGTCTACGCCCGCCCGGAGTACATCTCCACGCTCGGGACCTCCACGCCGGTCTCGGCTCACGTCCCGGTCGACTTCGAGCTGCGCGGCTGCCCCATCGACCGCCGCCAGCTCCTCGAAGTCATCACCGCCTACCTGGCCGGACGCAGACCCGGGATCCCGAGCCACAGCGTCTGCTTCGAGTGCAAGAGGCGCGGCACCACGTGCGTCACGGTGGCGCACGGCACCCCCTGTCTGGGCCCGGTCACGCATGCGGGCTGCGGCGCGATCTGCCCCGCCTACGGACGCGGCTGCTACGGCTGCTTCGGACCGGCGGAACAGCCGAATCTGCGGTCCATGGTCGCCCAGTTGCACCGCGACGGGATGAGCGAGCGGGACATCCAGCGTGTCTTCCACACCTTCAACGCCACGGCGCCGGAACATGCCTGCGTACCCGAACTCGCGGCCGGGGAGCGGCACGGCTCACGGACCGGCTCGGAAACCCGCCCCGAAAGGCCCGCATGAACCCTCGCGGAACCCGCGTCCTGCGGCTGGACGCGCTGGCCAGGGTGGAGGGCGAAGCGGCCCTCCACCTCCACGTCCAGGACGGTTCGGTCACCGGGACGAGGCTGCGCATCTACGAACCGCCGCGCTTCTTCGAGGCCCTCCTGACCGGACGGGGCCATGCCGAGCCCCCCGACATCACCTCCCGAATCTGCGGCATCTGCCCGGTCGCCTACCAGATGAGCGCCTGCCAGGCGATCGAGAACGCCTGCGGAGTGACGGTGGACGGGCCCCTCGCCGATCTGCGCCGCCTGCTGTACTGCGGCGAGTGGATCGAGAGTCACGCCCTGCACATCCACCTCCTGCACGCACCGGACTTCCTCGGTCGCGCGGACGTGGTGGAACTCGCCCGTGACCATCGCGCGGCCGTCGAGCGCGGCCTGCGGATCAAACAGACCGGCAACGCGATCATCGAACAGCTCGGCGGCCGCCCTGTCCATCCGGTGAACGTCCGGATCGGCGGTTTCTACCGGACCCCCGCACCGGAGGAACTCCGGCCCCTGGCGGACCGGCTGCGGCAGGCCCTGCAGGACGCGCTGGAGACCGTCCGCTGGGTGGCGGCGTTCGACTTTCCCGACGCCGTGTGCGACCACGCCCTGTTCGCGCTGAGCAATCCCGGCCGCTACGCCATCGACTCCGGGACGCCCACGGTGATGGACCCGGCGCCGCGCGAGTTCCCCCTATCCGACTTCGAGGAGCACGTCCGGGAGGAGCAGGTCCCGCACTCCACGGCCCTCACCGCCACCCTGGACGGCCGCCGGTTCCTGACCGGCCCACTGGCCAGGTACGCGATCAACGGCCGTTGGCTGCATCCCGTGGCGGCCGGTGCGGCACGGGACGCCGGGCTGGGCGATCCGGCCGCGGGCGTGGTCTGCGACAACCCGTTCCGGAGCATCGTCGTACGCGCGGTCGAGATCGTACAGGCGGTCGAGGAAGCCCGGCGGATCATCGACGGATACGAGCGGCCTCCCCGCCCGGCGGTCGAGGTCCCGCCGCGGGAGGCCGTCGGCGTGGGAGCCACCGAGGCGCCCAGGGGCCTGCTGTACCACCGCTACGCCCTCACCGGGGACGGAACGCTCACCGGGGCCCGCATCATCCCGCCGACCGCCCAGAACCAGACGGCCATCGAGGAGGACGTCCGCAGGGCGGTGCAGTCCCGCCTGGACCGGGGCGGACCCACGGCCGACGACGAGGAACTCACCCACCTGTGCGAGCGGGCCATCCGCAACCACGACCCCTGCATCTCCTGCGCCGCCCACTTCCTCGACGTGACCGTGGACCGCGTATGACCGGCCGGGTCGTGGTGGCCGGCGTCGGCAACCCGCTGCGCGGTGACGACGGGATCGGCCCGGCGGTCGTGGAGGCACTGCGGGGCCGGGTTCCCGACGGCACCGTGCTGGCGGTCAGCGACGGCGAGCCCGCGAGACTCCTCGACCTGTGGCGGAACGCGGATGCCGTGATCATCGTGGAGGCCCTCCGTACCCAGCCGGCGCGGCCCGGTGCGGTGCACACGCTGACAGCGGCGGAGGCCGCCGGGCACTCACGGGCCCGGGCGAGCACGCACGCCTTCGGTCTGGGCGACTGCCTCGCGCTGGCGGAGGCCCTCGGCCGCGTGCCGCCGAGGTTCGTGGTGCACGCCGTGGAGGTCGCCGACGTCCGACTCGGCGCACGGCTGAGCGCGGCCGTGCGCTCCGCCCTCCCCGATCTCACCGACCGCGTGATGACCTCCGTGCGAGAGGCGTACGAGCGGTGCCAGGAGCCGTAGGGGCGGCGGGTCTTCCGGCCCGGGCCGGAACGCGGGGGAGTGTGCGGCCGGCCGGTGACCCAGCCCCGGGGGTCAGGTCAGCCCGCCGCCTCCGTAGGGGGCGTACAGGTCGAGGAGACGGATCCGGGAGGCCTGCAATCGCTGGGCGAGCACCTGCCCGAGCCAGGTCGCGATCGCTTGGCCGAACCCGGCGTCCTGGGCACAGGTCTCCAGGACCGGGCCCGCATCGAACTCCCAGGCCCGCACGGGGCTCATCGCCTCGGCGCCCAGATGCCACAGGTACGGAGGGAAGTGCCAGGCCCAGCCGACGAGTTCCCCCTGCCCGACAGTCTCGATGACGGCGGGGCGGTGGCCGGGCGCATGCAGGTCGAGGGCGACGGCCCCGGTGCGTACCACCCAGAAGCGGTCGGCACGCAGGCCCTCCTCGAACAGCCGGGTCCCGGCCGCGAACGAGACCTCACGGGCGAGCCGCATCAGCCGCTCGCGGTGCTCGGGCTCCAGAGCCCTCGTGGTCGTGGTCGCGGCGGCCATCGCGCAGGCTCCCTTCGGCGGGGCGTCTCCTTCCAGCCTGGCCGCATCCGCGTCCCGGCGCCAGCGGCCGGGAGGCGACTCTCCGGGTCACGCGCGGGGCGCCGGACGTGCGCTACCCGCCTCCGGCAGGCATGCCAGGGGCGGGAAGGGCTTCCACTTCTCGCGGATCCGGATTGCGCGGTGCACGGTTCCCGACCGCTTCTCCGCGTCCTCCACGGTCCTTCCCGCCACTACCAGCACAGCACATCACGCCCTCCCTCACCAGGGCCGATCGGCCCTGATGCGGCACGGGACGAGAGGAGCGCGGCGACGGCCGGGCGGCATACCCGACGGTCCGCGGGTTCCGGCGCGGGAGAGCCCCGGGGTCCGGGCGCCCGCGTGCAGCGCAGCGCGTCCGCGAGGGGAGGAAGGAACGCCGGCGCCGACGCGCCGGAGCGGGCGGCGGCGATGGAAGAGAGGGACGAGGCCGATACGAAGGGTCGGAGCAGTCGGACCCGTGACCGCGGAAGGTGAGCGAGGGCTTCGCCCAGGCCGTGCACCGGGCAAGTTCACGGTGCCGTGGGGTCCCCCCGCGACCCGGCGTTCAGGAAGGACGGCGTGCACGGCGCGGTGTCCGCAGACCTCACCACCGACCACCAGACGCCGTGCACATGCCGATCAGTCCCGGCGGACGGGGCCGTTCAGCCCAACGGGTGCGGACGTTCGGCATCCGGCGTGGCCGTTCGCGGACCATGAGAGTGATGGGCGTCAGACAGCGAACGGACCGTCCCCCGACTCCCTGAAGGGATCACCACCATGGCCGTGCACGAGCACCCTCACCGTGGCTCCGGCTTCCACCTGCCGTCCTTCCGCCGGCCCCGGACCGCCTCCGCCTCCGAGTCAGCGGCGGCGACGACCGACATCCGGGCCGCGCGGGCCTACGCCCTCGCCTCCCTGCGGTTGCTCACCGGGTTCGTCTTCCTGTGGGCCTTCCTCGACAAGACCTTCGGCTTCGGCTACGCCACCCCCGCCGGCAAGGGCTGGATCGACGGTGGCTCGCCGACCAAGGGCTTCCTCAGCGGTGTCGCCGCCGGCCCGCTGGAGTCCACCTTCCACTCCTGGGCCGGGGACACCTGGGCCGACTGGCTGTTCATGCTCGGCCTGCTCGGCGTCGGCCTCGCTCTGGTCGCGGGGGTCGCACTGCGGCTCGCCGCCGTCGCGGGCACCGTGATGATGGCGCTGATGTGGACGGCCGAGTGGCCACCCGCCAAGCACCTCTCGGACGGCTCCGCGAGCATGTCCACCAACCCGTTCGCCGACTACCACCTCGTCTACGCCGTGGTCCTGATCGTCCTGGCCCTGACGGCCGCCGGCGACGCCCTCGGCCTGGGGCGGGTGTGGGCCCGGCTGCCGTTCGTCCGTACCAACGGGTGGCTGCGCTGAAGGCCCACCGGGGGGCGGGACCGCCGCCGGTGCCGCCCCCGGAGCCGTTCCTGGGGGTCCAACGGTCCCTGCGCGGGACCTGTGGCCCCTGCCCGCGCAGGCCCCCCGACCCGAGGCTGGGAACGGGCCGGTACGTCGGGCCCGTCACCCACCCCGTCCTGCACCACGCCACCGCACCCGCAGCCGTCGCTTCCCACGGCTGACCAGGAACAGAGGAGAGGACCACCATGAAGGCAGCGGTCGTACGACGGTTCGGGGAGCCCTTGGTGATCGAGGAGCGCTGCGAC
>NZ_JBHZAN010000055.1:0-50756 GCF_042754285.1 Streptomyces sp. NPDC059224 | reverse complement strand
GGGGGGGGGGGGGGGGGGGGGGGGGGGGGGGGGGGGGGGGGGGGGGGGGGGGGGGCGGGGGGGGGGGGGGGGGGGGGGGGGGGGGTGGGGGTGGGGGGGGGCGGGGGGGGGGGGGGGTTTCGGGGGGGGGGTGGGGCTCTGGCTCTGGGTTGTCGTTTGTTAATCAACCCCCCCGCCCCCTGCGCTCAGCCGCTGAAGGCAGCGGCGGCGGGATCAGTGCTTCCGGTGCGCCTGAGCCTTGTACGACTCGACGTAGCCGCCCGCGGGCGAGCCCACGCCCGTCACGTCGTCGTAGCCCTTCACCGCGGACAGGGAGCTGTCCTTGCCGAGGCTGCGGACCGAGGTCAGCAGACCGTCGGCGGCGTCGACACCGTTGGCGAAGTCCACGCGGGCGACCGCGAGACCCTTGCCGGTCGGGTTGTCGGTGACGTCGTGGAAGACGCCCTTCTTCCCGTACTTGGCGTAGATCGACGGGTTGGCGAAGCCGAGGGCCTTGCCGCCGGCCGCCTCCTGGGCGAGCGCCTGGACCGCAGCGATGGTCGGCGCGGCCAGCGAGGTGCCGCCGATGCGGTACTCGCTGTACTGCTGCGACCCGTCGGGGAAGGTCTGGGTCTGGCCGACCAGGAAGCCGGTGTTGGGGTCGGCGATCGCGGAGATGTCCGGGACCACGCGGTTGCCGGTGGCGCTGTTGGCCGTCGCCAGGGAGTTCGGGACGACGTCCTTCTGGTAGTACGGCTCGGCGACCGTCGCGCTGGTGCCGCCGCCCGCGCCCGAGGTGAAGGCACCCGGGAAGGAGGTCCAGCTCTTGCCGTCCGCCGACAGGGTCGCCTTCTGGGTGCCCCAGCCGGTCTCCCACTGGTACTTGTCGCCCTTGCCGACGGCCAGCGAGGTACCGCCGACCGCCGTCACCCACGCCGAGTTGGCCGGGGTGTCGACCTGCTTCGTACCGGTGTTGGCGACCTCGTCGCCGTTGTCACCGGAGGAGAAGTAGAAGCCGATGCCCTGCACCGCGCCCAGCTGGAAGACCTGGTCGTAGGCGGCCGCGAGGTCCGGGGTCTGGTTGGCCTCGATGTCGCCCCAGGAGTTGGAGACGATGTCGGCCAGGTGGTTGTCCACGACCTTGCTGAGCGAGTCGAGCAGGTCGTCGTCGTAGCAGGAGGCGGCGCCCACGTAGGTGACGTCCGCGTCCGGCGCGACCGCGTGCACGGCCTCGACGTCGAGGGTCTCCTCGCCGTACCAGCCGGCCGCCGAGCACTCCTCGGTCTTGGTGTACGTGCCCGGCAGCACCTGGTGCAGCTGGCTGGTCTTCCAGGCCGCGTCGCCGTTCTTCTTGGCGTAGGTGCCGGCGTCGAAGGCGATGGTCGGCGAGGCGTACGCGTCGGTGATCGCGACGCGGACCTTCTTGCCGGTGTACTTGCCGGCGCCGTAGGCCGCGCGCAGCTGCTTGCCGGTGTAGCCCTTGATCGCGTAAGGGATCTTCGAGCCGTAGGCCGACGGCAGCGTGGTCGCGGTCTTCGAGCCGTAGTACGACGAGAACGGCCCGGCGTTCTTGAACACGGCGTCCGGGGGCGGCAGCGTGTCGTCGTGGCTGGCCTTGTGCGGCGCGCTGTCCAGGCCGGTGACGGTGAGGATGGAGCTGCTCACGGCCGCCGGCACCGAGGCGGTCTTCTCCGGCGCGCGGTAGGTCTTCGAGCCCTTGGCGTAGTTGTGCAGCTGGGTGCCGAACGCCTGCTCGACGGCGGAGACGTCGCCGGAGACGGCTATGTAGTGCTGGGTGACGCCGGTGACCTTCAGGCCGGACGCGGTCAGCCAGGACTTGACGGCCTTCACCTGGGCCGCGGTGGCGCCGAAGCGGGCCTGTGCCTGCTTGGCGCTGAGGTACTTGCCGTAGTACGGCGAGCTGGGGTCGGACACGGCCTTCGCGTAGGCCGCGAGGCCGCTGGCGTTCCGGCCGGCCAGGTAGACCCGGGCCTTGACCTGCGCGCTGTTGGAGGTGGCGCCCTTGTCCGCCTTGGCCGTGGCCCAGGTGGGCTTGGTGCCCTTCAGGGTGTCACGGGCCGGGCTGTCCGCGGCGTGCGCCGCGGGTATGCCGAGCGCGAGCGCGCCGGCGATCATCGGCAGTGTCGCTGCCATGCTCACGCTGGCCCGCACCTTGGCACGGTTCGATCTCATACTGCCCCCTGCTATGCGGTTCGACGCATGGAGTGGTCGGTCAGGCGTGATCATCAGGAGGCCAGCGGCGGAACGGCCCGTGAATGGATCACACGATGGGGGTCACTCTTGCGGTGAACTGTTCATGCCAGGGGAATGAAAAGGCCAAGGAAACCCCAAGTCGGCGATAATTAGGGGTCTTTGGCCCGATTTTGATGCCGCACCGAACGTTACGGATCGATTGCGATTGTCGGCTTGCTCTTGCGGTGCCGTTAAGTCGACAAATCCCCCACCCGGCAGGGCGGTTCAGTCACGCGGCTCGGCGCCGCGCTCCTTCAGCATCTGCGCCATCGTCGTCAACTCCGACTGCTGCGCGTCCACCATGCCCTGGGCGAGGCTCTTCTCCACCCCGACGGTGCACTTGGCCACGCATCCCTCGGCCATGTGGATACCGCCCTTGTGGTGGTCCGTCATCAGCTGCAGATAGAAGATCTCCGCCTGCTTGCCGTTCAGGGTCCCGAGCTTCTTCAGCTCGGTGTTGGTCGCCATGCCCGGCATCAGCGAACCGTCCTTGCCGGAGGCCATGTCACCCATGCCCATCCAGGTCATCGGCGGATCGGCCGACACCTTCGGCAGCCCCCACAGGTCGAGCCAGCCCAGCAGCATGCCGCGCTGGTTGGCCTGCGTCTGCGCGATGTCGTAGGCGAGCCGCCGCACATCGGCGTCCTTCGTGCGGTCGCGCACGATGTACGACATCTCGACGGCCTGCTGGTGATGGACCGCCATGTCCCGTGCGAACCCCGCGTCCGCGGAGCCGGCGCTCGGGACCGCGCCGGCGCCGTCGCCGTCCTCGCCCGCGACCGCGTAGGTGATCGCGCCGGCCGCGACCAGCACCGCCACCGCGGAGCCCGCGATGAGCACCGACCGCATCACTGGCCCTTGCCGCCCGTGCACGCGGCACCCGGCTCGGGCGTCTGCTTGCCCTGCACGAACTCCTCGAAGAACTTGCCCACGTTCGGGTCGTCGGCCCCGGTCACGGTGCGCTGGTGCGCCCACGCCGTCAGCATGATCGGGTCCTTCTGCTTGTCGTCCGGGCTCATCAGCGTGTACGGCGTCTGCTTCACCTTCGCCGCGAGCGCGTCGACGTCGGCCTTCTTCGCCTTGCTGTTGTACGTCACCCAGACCGCGCCGTGCTCCAGGGAGTGCACCGCGTTCATGTTGTCGAGGGCCTCGGTGTAGACGTCGCCGTTGCAGTTCTGCCAGACCGGGTTGTGGTTTCCGCCCACCGGAGGCTCGGTCGGGTAGTGCACGGCCGTCGTCACGTGCGTCCGCCCCAGTGTGCCCTTCCAGGTGTTCACCCCGTCCTTGCCGGCCACGAAGTGCCCGGAGGTCTTCGCGTCGGCCGCCGCGGTGTCGTCGCCGGACCCCTTCTTCACCAGCGCCACCCCGCCGACCACGAGACCGGCCACGACCACCACGCTCGCGGCGATCACCAGGATCCGGTTGCGACGCTCGCGCGCCTGCTCCGCGCGCCGCATCTGCTCTATGCGCGCCTTGCGTTCGGCGTTGCTGCTCTTCTTCGCGGAACCCATGGGGTGTGTCCTTCTGGGGGGTTGAGAGGTGTGAGAAGTGGGCCCGCTGATCGTAATCGGGAGAGGGGGCCAGTCGTAGGGAGGGCACAGGAAAGGCCTGGAAAGTCCTGTGATCCGACAGGAAACCGATAATTTGAACGACGGATGCGTATTAACCTACGCTGGCCGGTATGAGGCTGTTGCGCTCCACCGACCTGGCCCTGCGGCTCCTGATGCGGCTCGCCGTCGCGGGCGAGTCCAGCCCCACGACCCGCGAGGTCGCCGGCGACATGGACGTGCCGTACACGCACGCCGCCAAGGTGGTAGCCGAACTGCAGCACCTGGGACTGGTCGACGCCCGGCGCGGCCGGGGCGGCGGGCTCACGCTCACCGAGCAGGGCCGTACCGCCTCGGTGGGCGCGCTCGTGCGGACCTTCGAGGGGGACGGTGACGTCGTCGACTGCGAGGGCACCGCCCCCTGTCCCCTCCACACCGGCTGCCGGCTCCGTGGCGCCCTGCGCCGGGCCCGGGAGGCCTTCTTCGCGACCCTGGACCCGGTGACCGTGACGGACATCGTGCGGGAGCCCACCGGGCCACTGCTGCTGGGGATCACGCAGCGACCGCACGACGGCTGAACGCCGACGGGGTCCTTTCAGCCCCGCGCGAGCCACAGGTCGGGGCCGAACACCTCGTAGTGGATGTCGGCCGGTGCCACGCCCTTCTCGATCAGCCGCGTCCGGACGGCGCGCATGAAGGGCAACGGACCGCACAGGTACGCGCGCGTGCCCGGCCGCACGAGGACGTCCGCCCGGTCGAGGTCGACCCGGCCGGGGTGGCTGCCCGGAGCCGCGTCGCGTTCGTAGAAGAAGTGGACGGCCGCGGCCGGGAGCTTCGCCGCGTAGGCCTCGTGGTCGGCGCGCAGGGCGTGGTCGGCGGGGGAGCGGTCGCCGTGCACGACGGTGACCGGGGCGCGGTGACCGTCGGCCGCGAGGGCGGCGAGCATCGCCACCATCGGGGTCACGCCGATGCCGGCGGAGGCGAGCAGCAGGGGCCGGTCCGTGGCGCCGTCGAGGACCAGGTCGCCGTAGGGTTCCGACAGTTCGAGGACGTCACCCTCCCGTACGCGCGCGTGCAGGTGCCGGGAGACCTCGCCGTCGGGCGCCGTGCCGTCGCCGCGCACCCGCTTGACGCTGAACTGGCGGACCGACTCGCCCGGCGCGCCGGACAGGCTGTACTGGCGTATCTGGCGGGCGCCGTCGGGGAGCGTGACGCCCACGGAGACGTACTGGCCGGCCCGGAAGCCGCGGACCGCCCCGCCGTCGGCCGGCCGCACGCGGAAGGTGACCACGTCCGCGGTCTCCCTGATCCGCTCGACGACCTCGAAGGGCCGCGGACCCGTCCCGCCGCTCTCCTCGTACAGCCGCTTCTCGATCGCGACGAGCGCGTTCGCCATCAGCCAGTAGACCTCGTCCCAGGCGGCCGCGACCTCGGGTGTGACCGCCTGGCCGAGCACCTCGGCGATGGCGGCGAAGAGGTGCTCGTGCACCACCTCGTACTGCTCGGGCGCGATCCCGAGGGAGGCGTGCTTGTGGGCGATGCGGCCCAGCAGGGCGTCGGGCCGCTGCTCCGGGCGGTCCAGCAGATGGGTGGCGAACGCCGCGATGGAGCCGGCGAGGGCCTGGCGCTGGGTGCCGGCTGCCTGGTTGCCGCGGTTGAAGAGGTTGCGCAGGAGGTCGGGGTGGGCGTCGAAGAGCCGGGCGTAGAAGCGCTCGGAGATCTCGCCGATGGCCGCGCCGACGGCGGGGAGGCTGGCGCGGACGGTGATTGCGGACTTCTCGGACAGCATCGGGGCTCCTTGGGGCGTGGCGCGGTGCGACGTCTCGCACGCTATTAAAACTTGCATCTGAGATTCAAATTAAAGGGCCGTGGTGTCCGTCACCCCGGAACCCGATCAGCCATTACGGATGTCGGCGCGAGCAGGCAAGATGGGCGCCAGGGCGGTACACCTGCCGTACGGGAGCCGTTCAGGCCGAGGGCGTCGGGGCGATCATGGTCCGCAACGCGCATGAAATGCTGTTGTGGTGTGATGCTCAGGTGCCCGACCGCCTCCCGTGGGACCGGGAGAGGCGGCCTGACCAGCAAGGATGGGGAAGCGGAAGATGGACAAGCAGCAGGAGTTCGTGCTCCGGACCTTGGAGGAGCGGGACATCCGGTTCGTACGTCTGTGGTTCACGGACGTGCTGGGTTTCCTCAAGTCCGTCGCGGTGGCCCCGGCCGAGCTGGAACAGGCCTTCGACGAGGGCATCGGCTTCGACGGCTCCGCGATCGAGGGCTTCGCCCGGGTCTACGAGTCCGACATGATCGCCAAGCCGGACCCGTCCACCTTCCAGGTCCTGCCGTGGCGCGCGGAGACCCCCGGCACGGCCCGCATGTTCTGCGACATCCTGATGCCGGACGGTTCCCCGTCCTTCGCCGACCCGCGCTACGTCCTCAAGCGGGCCCTGGCTCGCACCTCCGACCTGGGCTTCACCTTCTACACCCACCCGGAGATCGAGTTCTTCCTGCTCAAGGACCGTCCGCTGGACGGCTCCCGCCCGATCCCGGCCGACAACTCGGGCTACTTCGACCACACCCCCACCAACGTCGGCATGGACTTCCGCCGCCAGGCGATCACCATGCTGGAGTCGATGGGCATCTCGGTCGAGTTCTCCCACCACGAGGGCGCGCCCGGCCAGCAGGAGATCGACCTCCGCTACGCCGACGCGCTCTCCACGGCGGACAACATCATGACGT
Organism: Streptomyces sp. NPDC059224; assembly: GCF_042754285.1. NCBI lineage: Bacteria > Bacillati > Actinomycetota > Actinomycetes > Kitasatosporales > Streptomycetaceae > Streptomyces > Streptomyces sp. NPDC059224. The sequence goes on along the minus strand of NZ_JBHZAN010000055.1, from coordinate 44,241 downwards.
TCCGCCTGGTCATGAAGCAGGTGGCGCTGGAGCAGGGGGTGCACGCGACCTTCATGCCGAAGCCGTTCTCCGAGCACCCCGGCTCGGGCATGCACACCCACCTCTCCCTCTTCGAGGGCGACCGGAACGCGTTCTACGAGTCGGGCGCGGAGTTCCAGCTCTCCAAGGTCGGCCGTTCCTTCATCGCGGGCCTGCTGAAGCACGCGGCGGAGATCTCGGCGGTCACCAACCAGTGGGTGAACTCCTACAAGCGCATCTGGGGCGGCTCCGAGCGCACCGCCGGCGCCGGCGGCGAGGCCCCCTCGTACATCTGCTGGGGCCACAACAACCGCAGCGCGCTGGTCAGGGTCCCGATGTACAAGCCTGGCAAGACGGGCTCGGCGCGCGTCGAGGTCCGCTCCATCGACTCCGGAGCCAACCCGTACCTGGCCTACGCCCTCCTGCTGGCGGCCGGCCTCAAGGGCATCGAGGAGGGCTACGAGCTGCCGCCCGGCGCCGAGGACGACGTCTGGGCGCTCTCCGACGCGGAGCGCCGCGCGATGGGCATCGAACCCCTCCCGCAGAACCTCGGCGAGGCCCTCACCCTGATGGAACGCAGCGAGCTGGTCGCCGACACCCTCGGCGAACACGTCTTCGACTTCTTCCTGCGCAACAAGCGCCAGGAGTGGTACGAGTACCGCTCCGAGGTCACCGCCTTCGAGCTGCGCAAGAACCTGCCGGTGCTGTAGGCGCGGGCCGGGGCGCGTTCCCGGCGTCCCGGTGCGAAGGCCGGCGGTCGTGGATCGCCGGCCCTTTCGCGTCCCGGGCGGACGGGCGGTGAACAGGGCGCGGCCCGCCGTACAACCAACAGGCCACCTCGCGTGTCTTCCGCACGCCCGGACGAGGATCCGGCTGATCGTGTGGGAGAGAGATGCACATCCGTACGGCCGCGGCCGCCGCCGCGGGCACCCTGGCGGTGCTTGCCCTGTCCGCCCCCGCCGCGCAGGCGGACACCCACAAGGGCGACACCGCCTTCACGTCGGTGATCTTCAGCAAGTCCACCGTCTATCTCGGCGTCAGCAAGGGGCACGGCCTGACGGTCACGGCGACCGTCAAGGACAACTCCGGCATCAAGAACATCTACGGCGACAAGCTGGTCAGCCCCGCCGGCCGCATCGCCTTCGCCAGGAGCGCCGACTGCACCAGGCCCTCGTCGACGACGATGAAGTGCGTCTTCACGTACGCCCTGGACCCGAACGGCGCCGACTACGAGAACCTCAGGAACGCCGACGCCGGCACCTGGCACCTCGACGCCGAGGCAGCGGCCTACGACGGCGACTACTACCAGCTGACCACCAGCAAGTGGATGAAGGTCAAGCGCTACGCCCGGCTCACCGCGACCCAGGCGGGTCCGGAGCCCGTGGCCAAGGGGCACGCGCTCACCGTGACCGGGGCCCTGACCCGCGCCGACTGGACCACCGGCGCCTACGCCGGCTTCGGCGGCCAGCACGTCGCCCTGCAGTTCAAGAAGGCCGGCTCCTCGACGTACCGCACCGTCAAGACGGTGACCACGGACGGCGGCGGGAAGCTGAGGACGACCGTCACCGCGGACTCGGCCGGTACATGGCGCTGGAGGTTCGCGGGCACCGGCACCACCGGCGCGGCGAACGCGGCCGGGGACGGCGTGGCCCTGAAATAGCGGCTCCGGGCATTCGCGGCGGACCGGCTCCCAGGGCTTCGGGGGCCGGTCCGCGCCGTTCCGTGCCGGTCAGGGCAGGTACGCCGGCGACACCGCCGACACGCTGATCTGCCGCGGCTTGCCCGTGCCGTCCGCCGGGATCTCGTACAGGTCCGCCCCGTAGTCGCCCGGCATCGCGTAGACCAGGGTGTGGTCGTCCTTCCAGACCGCCTGGTCGTCGACGCTGCGGGGCTCCGCCAGGGGGGTCTCGCGCATCGTGTCGAGGCTGAGGACGTACAGGTGCCAAGGGGCGTCCTTCGGGAGGCCCCTGACGCGCTTCTTGTAGGCGATGCGGGTGCCGTCGGGGGAGAGGGACGGGCACTCGACGTTCGGGTGGAGGGTGGTGACGGTGCGGGTGGAGAGGTCGCCCCGGACCAGGTAGGTCGAGCCCCTGGTCGCGAGCGTGGCGTAGAAGGTGCGGTCGTCGGACGCGAACGTCACGCCCCAGAAGTTGGCGTCCGCCGAGTGGTGGACGCTGCCGTCCTTCACGATGCGGAACGCCTCCAGGGAGGGGATCAGCGTGCCCGTGCGGGTGTCGGCGATCGCCGTGCGCGTGGAGAAGTCCGTGCCCGCGTACGAGTCGCCGCCCACGAACGCCGTCCAGGCCGCGAAGCGGCCGGTGGGGGAGACGCGGGCGCGGGACGGGATGCCCGGGACGCCGTAGTGCGCGGTGGTGTGCAGCCTCGCGTCCAGGATCAGGGCGCGGTAGGTGTCCGAGACCGGGCCGTGGACGGCCTGGAGGCAGACGCCGGTGCCCGCGGCGGCGTGGAAACGCAGGCACTTGAGGCCCGACGCGGTACGCGGGGCCGACGGGTCCGACGCCGGGACCGTCGTCAGTTCGTCGCGGTGCGGGCCCCATGCCATGTTGCGGAAGACCATGCGGCCGGGGGCGGTCAGGGTGACCGTCCCCGCGGTGACCTGGGGACCGCCCGCCTGGGCCTGGTCGCGGCGCTCCGCCCGCGCCGACGCGTGCAGGACGGCGGTCAGGGCGACCGCCGCCAGGACCACCAGCGCCGAGAGCAGGATCACGACGCGGGAGCGGAACGTCATCGGCGTCATGCGGCGGCCTTCCGGAAGGGGCGCAGGAAGACGGCATAGGCGGCGCAGGCCGTGAGGGCGGCCGTGGCCAGCAGCAGCGCCGTACGGTCGCCCCACAGCGTCCACGCCGCGCCGAACGCCAGTGAGCAGGCGAAACGCGCCCCCGCCTGGCCCGTCTGGACCAGCGCCAGGCCCGACGAACGCAGCCCCTCCGGCACGCTGTCCGACGCGGCCGCCATCAGCACCCCGTCGGTCGCCGCGTAGAACGAGCCGTGCAGGGCGAGGACCGCGTAGGGCAGGGCCGTGCCGTGCCAGGACGTGAGCAGCAGGGCGTACACCAGCAGCAGGGCTGCGTGGCCGGTCAGGAAGACGCGCCAGCGGCCCCAGCGGTCCGCCAGGCGGCCCAGGGGAACGGCCAGCAGGAGGAACGCGGCCGCCGTCCCGAGGGGGAGGAGGGCGAACCAGCGGTCCGGGACGCCGAGCCGGCGTTGCAGCAGCAGGTAGACGAAGGAGTCGCTCACCGTCGCCAGGCCGAGAAGCAGCGCGCAGACCGTGATCCGGCGCAGGCCGCGGTGGGTGAGCAGGGCCAGCGCCGCGCGGAGGGTGGGAGGGGTGGCGGAGGGGGCCGCCTCGCCGCGGCCTCCCGGCACGAAAAGGACCAGCACCAGGACCCCGGCCACCGCCACGCAGAAGCTCACCGTGAACACCGCGTCGTAGCCGTCCACCGTCGCCCGGAGGATGAGAAAGGCGGCCAGGGGGCCGAGCAGGGCGCCCGCCGTGTCCATGGCGCGGTGGACACCGAAGGCGCGGCCCCGGTTCTCCGGGGTGCTGGAGAGCGAGATCAGGGCGTCGCGCGGAGCCGTGCGCAGGCCCTTGCCCGTGCGGTCCGCCGCCAGCACCAGACCGATGGGGGTGAGGGTGTGGGCGATCAGCAGCAGGGGTTTGCACAGGGCCGACAGGGCGTAGCCGGCGCCCGCCACCCACTTGTGCCGGCCGCCGCCGCGGTCGGCGAGATGGCCGCCGGCCAGGCGTACGACCGCCGAGAAGCCGTTGTACACGCCGTCCAGGAGGCCGAAGCCCAGCGGGGACAGGCCCAGGCCCGCCACCAGGTACAGCGGGAGGACCGCCGTCACCATCTCGGAGGACACGTCCGTGATCAGGCTGACCGTGCCGAGGGCGAGGACGGTGGGGGCGACCGCGGTGCGGTACCGCCCGGCTGTCGTCGGCCGGGCGGTACCTTCCGCGGACGCCGCCGGAGTGCTCGCGCGGCTGTCCGCTACGTACACGTCAGGACGCCCAGATCCCGGTGATGTCGTCGGCCGAGGCCGCGTTGCCCGCGTGCGCGCTCAGGCCCTGGCCGTCCTCCAGGGTGCGCAGCAGGTCGTAGTGGTTGTAGGTGGTGGCCGAGGTCGCCCCCGCCTTGACCGGCTGTCCGTACAGGACCGTCGGGATGCGGTTGCCGGCCAGCCGGTTGTCCTCGTCCATGGTGACGACGAGGAGGCTGTTGTGCGTCTTGGCCCAGGTCGCGTACGCGCCGAGCTTGTTCTTCAGCCAGGTGTCACCGGTGGACACCGAGCAGTCGTGCATGTCGCTGCACAGGTTCGGGGTCACGAAGGAGAGCTGGGGCAGGGTGGTGAAGTCGGTGGGGAACTGGGCGAAGGTCTTCGCGGTCGACGTCGGCACGTTCTTGAAGCCGAACCACGGGTTGTGCTTGCGCGCGTAGTCGCCGCTGCTGCACGTGGTCGAGCCCTGGCTGGGCAGCGTCTCGTTGTAGCTGGCCCAGGTGCGGCCGGCCGCGAGCTGCTCGGAGGCCAGGTTCGCCGCCGAGGAGAAGCCCGCGGTGTAGCAGCTGTCGTCGGTGATGCCCTGGGTGGCGCCGGAGAACAGGGCGAAGTAGTTGGGCTGGCTCGGGTGGGTCTCGGCGTACATCTGGGTCAGGTTGGCGCCGCCGGCCGCCAGCGAGTTGATGTAGGGGGCACTGGACGAGCCGACGACCTGGCTGTAGGCGTGGTTCTCGAAGACCACGACGATCACGTGGTCCGGGGTCGGTACGGCACTCGCGGCGTGCGCGGACGTACCGCCGAGCCCGGTCCACAGGCCGACCGCGGCCGCGGTGAGGGCGGTGGCGGAGGCCACCGCCGTACGGGCTCGGCGCAGCATCGCCGAACGTGCGGAACTGCCGGACACATGAACCTCCGGTGCTGGAGAAGGGGGAGGGGATCGGTGGCGGTGCGGAGACAGCATGCGCACGCCAAAGATCTCCCGTCCCACCGCGCCCGGCCGGACGGATGAAGAGCGGGTGAACTGCTCCCGCCGGACGCCCGGGAGGGCCGAACGACAGGTCCTAGTCGCTCCAGGTCCACTTCGTCTGGCTGAACGGCTCGCCCTTGCCGAAGCCGAGGACCTTGCGGGGCCGGACCGCGAAGACCAGGGCCCGGCCGGGCCCGTGCCGGAAGCAGCCGTCGGCGACCTCGTAGTGCCAGACGGGGCCGTACTTCGCCTCCCAGGCCGCCGCCAGCTCGTGCAGCCGGCCGTCGTCGGTGACCCGAGCCGCCGCACCCTCGACGGTCAGGTCGTACCCCTGGGCCCAGGTGTTGGTGCCGGTGGTCAGGACGACGTGCGGGTTGCCGGCGAGGTTGTGCGCCTTGTGTTCCCCGGGGCCGGTGCTGAAGTGCAGGGCGCCGTCGTGCCACACCGCGAGCAGCGGGGTGACGTGCGGCCGCCCGTCCGGCCGTACCGTGGAGAGCCAGAACAGTTCGGCGCCGGTGAGCAGCTTCTCCGCCTCGGACCAGTCGTGGGCCCGGATGCCGGGGCTGCTGTAGCGGGCGTCCAGCACACCCTCGGGTTCGCGCATGACGACTCCTTCCGTCTCGTGCCGGTGCACACCGGGTACAGACCACGATCGCGCCGCGAACTCATCGGCGCCCGTGAGCGGGTCTGCGGTTAGGCTCTGGCGTGGACGACCTTGATCCGGTTCTCGATCCCTGGGGAGGCCGCGGATGACGCCGGGGCGCAGGAGCAGCACCTTCACGCGACTGCTGCGGCACGGCTTCACCGATGCCTCGGCGGCCGAGCGCCTGCTGGACAGCCCCGAACTGGCGGCCGTACGCGACGACCCGGTCCTCCTGGAGGCACTCGGTGCCACCGCCGACCCGGATCTGGCCCTGCACGGCCTGGTACGGCTGCTGGAGGCCCAGCCCGGCCCCACCGCCCACCAGGGGCTGCTCGACACCCTGATAGCGGCCAAGCCGCTGCGGGACCGCCTGCTGGGCGTCCTGGGCGCCTCCGCCGCCCTCGCCGACCACCTGGCCCGGCACCCGCGGGACTGGGAGGCCCTGGTCACCTACGAGCCCCGCGACCTGCACCCCGGCGTCGCGGAGTTCGAGCGCGGCCTGGCCGAGGCCGGCGACCCGGTCGGCCTGCGGGTCGCCTACCGGCGCTGCCTGCTGTCCATCGCCGCCCGGGACGTGTGCGGCACCACCGACGTCGCCGAGACCGCCGCCGAGCTCGCCGACCTCGCCACCGCCACCCTGCGCGCCGCCCTCGCCCTCGCCGAGCGCGCCGCGCCCGAGGACGCCGCCGCCTGCCGGCTCGCGGTGATCGCCATGGGCAAGTGCGGCGGCCACGAGCTGAACTACGTCTCCGACGTCGACGTCATCTTCGTCGGCGAGGCGGCCGCCGGCGCGGACGAGGCCAAGGCCCTGCGCTCTGCCACCAAACTCGCCTCGCACATGATGCGGATCTGCTCCGAGACCACGGTGGAGGGTTCGATCTGGCCGGTCGACGCCAACCTCCGGCCCGAGGGCCGCAACGGCCCCCTCGTGCGCACGCTGAGCAGCCACCTCGCCTACTACCAGCGCTGGGCCAAGACCTGGGAGTTCCAGGCGCTGCTCAAGGCCCGTCCGGTCGCCGGTGACCCCGACCTCGGCCAGGAGTACCTCGACGCCCTGGAACCGATGGTCTGGAAGGCCGCCGAGCGCGAGAACTTCGTCGCCGACGTGCAGCAGATGCGCCGCCGGGTGGTGGAGAACATCCCCCTCGCCGAGGTCGACCGCGAGCTGAAGCTCGGCCCCGGCGGCCTGCGCGACGTCGAATTCGCGGTCCAGCTCCTCCAGTTGGTGCACGGGAGGGCCGACGCCACGGTCCGCTCCGGCACCACCCTCGTCGCCCTGAAGACCCTGGCCGCGGGCGGCTACGTGGGCCGCGCCGACGCCACCCAGCTCGACGACGCCTACCGATTCCTGCGCTCGATGGAGCACCGCATCCAGCTCTACCGGCTGCGCCGCACCCACCTGGTCCCCGAGGACCAGGCCGACCTGCGCCGCCTCGGGCGCTCGCTCGGCCTGCGCACCGACCCGGTGGCCGAGCTGACCCGCGAGTGGAAGCGGCACACCGGTGTCGTACGGCGTCTGCACGAGAAGCTCTTCTACCGCCCGCTGCTCGACGCGGTCGCCCAGCTCGGCCCGGGCGAGGCGAGGCTGAGCCCGAAGGCGGCCCGGGAACGCCTGGAGGCGCTCGGCTACGCCGACCCGGCGGCCGCCCTGCGTCATCTGGAGGCCCTCGCCTCGGGCGTCACCCGCAAGGCCGCCATCCAGCGCACCCTGCTGCCCGTCCTGCTCGGCTGGTTCGCCGACTCCGCCGATCCGGACGCGGGTCTGCTGAACTTCCGCAAGGTCTCCGACGCCCTCGGCAAGACCCCCTGGTACCTGCGGCTGTTGCGGGACGAGGGCGCCGCCGCGGAGAACCTCGCCCGGGTGCTGTCGGCCGGCCGGCTCGCCCCCGACCTGCTGATGCGCGCCCCGGAGGCGGTCGCCCTGCTCGGCGACGGCGACGCTGGTGCCCGCGAGGGCGGCGGCCCGGGCGGCGGCCTCGAACCCCGCCCGCGCGGCCAGCTGGAAAGGGAGACCCTGGCCGCCGTCGGCCGCGCCGACAACGCCGCGGACGGCGTGCGGGCCGCGCGGGGCGTGCGCCGCCGTGAGCTGTTCCGTACGGCGGCGGCCGACATCGTCGACTCCTACGGCACCGAGACCAACCCCGCCGAGGCCGACCAGGGCGCCCTGGTGGACCGGGTCGGCGGCGCGGTCTCCGACCTGACGGCGGCGACCCTGGCCGGAACCCTGCGGGCGGTGGTCCGCGAGGGCTGGGGCGACACCCTGCCGACCCGGTTCACGGTCATCGGGATGGGCCGGTTCGGCGGCCACGAGCTGGGGTACGGCTCCGACGCGGACGTGCTGTTCGTGCACGAACCGCGGGACGGCGTGGCCGACCGGGAGGCCGCCGACGCGGCGAACAAGGTCGTCTCCGAGATGCGCCGGCTGCTCCAGATCCCGAGCGCAGACCCGCCGTTGCTGATCGACGCCGACCTGCGGCCGGAGGGCAAGTCCGGGCCGCTGGTGCGCACGCTCAAGTCCTACGAGGCCTACTACCGCCGGTGGTCGCTGGTATGGGAGTCGCAGGCCCTGCTGCGGGCCGAAACGGTCGCCGGCGACGAGGAGTTGGGCAGCCGGTTCATCGAGCTGATCGATCCGCTGCGGTATCCGGCGGAGGGGCTCGGCGAGGACGCGGTACGCGAGATCCGGCGGCTGAAGGCCCGGATGGAGTCCGAGCGGGTGCCGCGCGGGACCGACCCGAAGCTGCACACCAAGCTCGGGCCGGGCGGGCTCTCCGACGTCGAGTGGACCGTGCAGCTGATCCAGCTGCGGCACGGCTGGGCCGAGCCGGGTCTGCGGACCACCCGGACCCGTGAGGCGCTGGCCGCGGCGTGCGCGGCGGGGCTGCTCGGGCCCGAGGAGGCAGCGATCCTGGACGAGGCGTGGGTGCTGGCCACGCGGGTGCGGAACGCGGTGATGCTGGTGCGGGGGCGGGCCGGCGACACGTTTCCCTCCGGGAGCCGGGAGCTGGCCGCCGTGGGCCGGTACCTGGGGTACGGGGAGGGGCACGCGGGGGACATGCTGGATGCGTACCGGCGGACCGCGCGGCGGGCCCGGACGGTGGTGGAGGAGCTCTTCTACGGGGCGTAGGAGTCCTGACCGGGGGCCGGGTCGCGCCTTCGGCGCAGGCGGGTGGGGGCTGGTCGCGCAGTTCCTCCCCCAGCCTTCGGCCGGCGGTACCACGAGCGCCCCTCACGGGGCGCCGAGCATCGACCGTGCGCGGTTCATCAGGCCCGTCGGGCCCGCCCCGAAGGCCCGGCCGGCGGGGCGGTCCGCCACCGCCGCCGGCGCCTTAGCCAGCCGCGGGGCCGGGGTCCGCGCGGTCAGCTCCCACATCGTCTCCTGGCGCCGCCGGCTCCAGCGCCGTCCCCAGCACCAGGTTCCCCAGGGCGATCAGCAGCGGCACGACGTCCGCGGCGGCGAAGCCCGCGTCCAGCAGCACCGTGACCGCACGCTCGTACTGCTCCAGGACCCTGGGGGCCCGCACCGGCGAGGTCATCAGGAGCGGGATCGCCTTCGGTGGGCGGTGAACGCGGCCCGGTAGGAGCGGGCCCAGGCCTCCAGTGCGCGGTGTCCCGGGGTGCCGGATCCCACCGTCACGGTCGAGCGCCGCCGCCGGGCGCCCGCGCGGCGGCGACGAAGGACCGGCGGACGCGGGAGACCAGTGGGCGGAGGAGGCCGGTGGCCGCGGCGGGGCTACGTCCGTCTCGGCAGGGCGTGGGGCGGTCTGCCGTACCACAGGCGGGCCAGGGTCAGGCCGAACGCCAGGCACAGCATGCCGCCCACCGCGTCCAGCCAGAAGTGGTTGGCCGTGGAGACGATGACCAGCAGAGTCGCCGTCGGGTACAGCAGCCCCAGCACCCGTGCCCACGGCACCGACGCCAGCGCGAAGATCGTCAGTCCGCACCACAGGGACCAGCCGATGTGCATGGACGGCATCGCCGCGTACTGGTTGGACATGTGCTTGAGGTCGCCGGAGGCCATCGAACCCCAGGTGTGGTGGAGCGTCACCGTGTCGACGAAGCCGCCGCCGTACATCAGCCGAGGCGGGGCGAGCGGGAACAGGTAGTAGCCGAGGAGGGCCACGCCGGTCGTGGCGAAGAGGGCGAGGCGGGCCGCCGCGTAGCGGCCGGGATGGCGGCGGTAGAGCCACACCAGTACACCCAGCGTCACCAGGAAGTGCAGCGTCGCGTAGTAGTAGTTCATCCCGACGATCAGCCAAGTCACCGAGTTCACGGCATGGTTGACCGACTCCTCGACGGCGACCCCCAGGTGGTGCTCGACCCCCCAGATCCGGTCCGCGTTGCGCAGCGCCTGCGCCTTCTGTTCCGGGACCGCGTTGCGGATGAGCGAGTAGGTCCAGTAACTCACCGCGATCAGCAGGATCTCGAACCACAGCCGGGGCCGGCCCGGCGTGCGCAGCCGGCGGAGGAACCCCTGTTCTCCCTCGCCCGTGACGGTCCGCGGAAGGGTCTGTGGTGCGCGACCTTCCGGCTCTGTCACGGTCGAGTCACTCATAGGCACAGAGTCTGCCAGAAAAGACGTCTTCGACAGATCATCCCAAGGTTGGGTTCACCACGCATGTCCGTCAGGGGCGGCTGGCGCGCTCCCGGTCTCCCGGTGCCGACGCCGTAGAACCGCGTACCACCAATTCCGGCATGAAAACGAACTCGCTGTGCGGAGCCGGCGTCCCGCCGATCTCCTCCAGCAGTGTGCGGACCGCGGCCTGGCCCATCGCCGGGACCGGCTTGCGGATCGTGGTGAGCGGCGGGTCGGTGAAGGCGATCAGCGGGGAGTCGTCGAAACCGACCACCGAGATGTCCTTGGGGACGTCCAGACCCCGCTGCCGGGCCGCCCGTATCGCGCCGAGGGCCATCATGTCGCTGGCGCAGACGATCGCCGTGCAGTGGCGGTCGATGAGCGCCGTTGTCGCCGCCTGACCGCCCTCCAGGGTGTAGAGGGAGTGCTGGATCAGCTCGGTCTCGATCGTCTCGGCCGGCAGCCCCAACTGGTCCTGTACGGCCCGTACGAAGCCCTCGATCTTGCGCTGTACGGGGACGAAGCGCTTCGGACCGAGGGCGAGGCCGATGCGGGTGTGGCCGAGGGAGGCGAGGTGGGTGACGGCCAGGGTCATCGCCGCCCGGTCGTCGGGGGAGATGAACGGCGCCTGCACCTTGGGCGAGAAGCCGTCCACCAGCACGTACGGCACACCCTGCGCCCGCAGCCGTTCATAGCGCTGCATGTCGGCGGTCGTGTCCGCGTGCAGGCCGGAGACGTAGATGATGCCCGCGACCCCGCGGTCCACCAGCATCTCGGTCAGCTCGTCCTCGGTGGACCCGCCGGGGGTCTGGGTGGCGAGCACCGGGGTGTAGCCCTGCCGGGTCAGCGCCTGGCCGATGACCTGGGCCAGTGCCGGGAATATCGGGTTCTCCAGCTCGGGGGTGATCAGCCCCACCAGTCCCTCGCTGCGCTGCCGCAGCCGTACCGGCCGCTCGTAGCCGAGCACGTCCAGCGCGGCGAGCACGGACTGGCGGGTGGTGGCGGCGACGCCCGGCTTACCGTTGAGGACCCGGCTGACGGTCGCCTCGCTCACCCCCGCCTGCGCTGCGATGTCGGCAAGCCGTGTGGTCACGGCACTGGACTGTACCGGCCGTATGTCCCCTTGCACACCGACCGGGCGCCTGATGCGGCCTGGGGGGCGGCCCGTTCCGGGCTGCTGCGTCATCGCACTCCCTCGTGAAACGTGATGGCAAGAGCTTGCAGAGTCTTGCACAAGTGACGGTCGTACCGCTCTACCGCCGTAAACAAGCAGCAAGCAAGCGTCTCACGGTGGTCGCCGACAGGTCACGCGCGGATAACTTCGGAGATCTCTTGCACTTTTTTGCTGCAAGGTCTTTCGTCGCGCTTACATCGCTGTTACGTTCCCTGACGCCCGGCCGCCGCAAAGGCGCTGTCGGCACGACAGCGAGGACGGCGGACGGGGCCGCCCTCGCATCACTCGGGCTTTTCACCCTCAAGGAGAACTCATGCGGCGTGGCATAGCGGCCTCCGCGCTGGTGGCGTCCCTCGCCCTCACGGCGACGGCGTGCGGCGGGAGCGACAGCGGGAGCAAGTCGGACGGCCCGGTCACCATCACCTGGTGGGACACCTCCAACGCCACCAATGAGGCACCGACGTACAAGGCCTTGGTCAAGGAGTTCGAAGCCGCGAACAAGGACATCAAGGTCAACTACGTCGACGTCCAGTTCGACCAGGCGCAGAACAAGTTCGACACGGCGGCCCAGTCCGGCAAGGGCGCCCCCGACGTGCTGCGCTCCGAGGTCGGCTGGACCCCCGCCTTCGCCAAGGCCGGCTACTTCCTGCCGCTCGACGGCACCAGCGCGCTCGCGGACAAGGACAAGTTCCAGTCCAGCCTGATGACCCAGGCCCAGTACGAGGGCAAGACCTACGGCGTCCCGCTGGTCACCGACACCCTCGCGCTCGTCTACAACAAGGCCCTGCTGAAGAAGGCCGGCATCGCCGAGGCCCCCAAGACCTGGGACGAGGTGCGGACCGACGCGGCCAAGATCCAGGACAAGGCCAAGGTCACCGGCTACTGGGGTCCCGAGGCCGCGTACTACACGCAGCCCTTCCTCTACGGCGAGGGCACCGACATGGTCGACGCCTCCGCCAAGAAGATCACCCTCACCTCGGCGGCGGCCAAGAAGGGCTACCAGACCTGGCTGGACCTGTACTCCGGCAAGGGCCTGCAGAAGGCGGACACCACCGCCGACGCCTACGCCCACCGCCAGGACGCCTTCGTCAACGGCAAGGTCGCCATGACCATCGAGGGCCCCTGGGAGATCACCAACTTCTACAAGGGCTCCGCGTTCAGCGACAAGTCCAACCTCGGCATCGCCACCGTCCCGGCCGGCTCCACCGGCAAGGCGGGCGCCCCCACCGGCGGCCACAACCTCTCCATCTACGCCGGCATCGACAAGGCCCACCAGGAGGCGGCCGAGAAGCTCGTCGCCTTCATGACCTCGGCCAAGACCCAGACGCAGATCGCGCTGAAGAACTCCACCCTGCCGACCCGCTCCGACGCCTACACGGCCGAGGTCAAGGCCGACCCGGGCATCGCCGGCTACCAGGCCGTCCTGTCCTCCGCGCAGCCGCGTCCGGCGCTCGCCGAGTACTCCTCCCTGTGGGGTCCGGTCGGCACCGAGCTGACCAAGATCGCCGGCGGCAAGGAGTCCCTCGACAAGGGCCTGAGCACCGCCGAACTCGGGGTCGAGAAGCTCGTCCCCGACTTCAGCAAGTAAGCCCCGCGTGGCCGTCGGATCCCCCCGGAACGCCGGGAGAGGGTCCGGCGGCCACCGGCCTGTGCCCAGCCCGATCCCGGAAAACCCAGAAGGTGTCGAACCATGACAGTCGCCATCGACCGCGCGACCGGCAAGCGCCACGGCGACCGCGCGCCCCGCCCCGGGCTGGGCCAGCGGATCCGCAGCAACTACCAGAAATACTGGTACGCCTACGCGATGATCGCCCCGGTGGCGGTCGTGCTCGGGGCGCTCGTCATCTACCCGCTGGTGTACGGCTTCTACCTGACGCTGACGGACGCCAACAGCCTGAACACCGCCCGCACCATCGGCGTCAACCACATCGACGCCACCTACAAGTTCATCGGCCTGGACAACTACAAGGACATCCTGTTCGGCCCGACGTCCTACGACCGCTTCTGGTCGCACTTCGTCTGGACGATCGTCTGGACCGCGCTCTGCGTCACCCTGCACTACACCATCGGCCTGGGCCTCGCCCTGCTGCTCAACGAGAAGTTCCGCGGCCGCACCTTCTACCGCATGGTCCTGGTGCTGCCCTGGGCGGTGCCCACCTTCGTCACCGTGTTCGGCTGGCGGTTCATGCTCGCCGACGGCGGCATCATCAACGCGACCCTGCACTTCCTCCATCTGCCGCAACCCGACTGGCTGGAGGACACCTTCTGGCAGCGGGCGGCCGCCATCCTCGTCAACACCTGGTGCGGTGTGCCGTTCATGATGCTCTCGCTGCTCGGCGGCCTCCAGGCCATCGACGGCACGCTCTACGAGGCCGCCGAGATGGACGGCGCGACCGCCTGGCAGCGCTTCCGCCACGTCACCCTTCCGGGTCTGCGGTCCGTCAGCTCCACGGTGGTCCTCCTCGGCATCATCTGGACGTTCAACCAGTTCGCCGTCATCTTCCTGCTGTTCGGCAACACGGCCCCCGACGCGCAGATCCTGGTCACCTGGGCCTACTACCTCGGTTTCGGGCAGCAGCCGCGTGACTTCGCCCAGTCCGCCGCCTACGGCATGCTGCTGCTGGCCGTCCTGATCGTCTTCACCTCCTTCTACCGCCGCTGGCTCAACCGCAACGACCAGCAGCTCGCGATCTGAGGCAGGAGTTCCCATGAGTACGACCACTGTCGAGACCTCCGCCCAGGTCGCCGAGGAGGCCCCTGTGACCAGCAGTACCCGCCGTGTCCGCGGCCGGGGCGAGCGCGGCCCGCTCGGCACCGCCGTCACCCACGGCATCCTGGGCGTCGCGAGCCTGATCGCGTTCTTCCCGGTCGGCTGGCTGATCTTCCTGTCCCTCGGCCCGGACAAGGACGACTACCTCCATCCGAGTGGCATCTGGCACAAGATGACGCTGGACAACTACTCCTTCGTCCTCCAGCACACCGGCTTCTGGGACTGGTTCAGGACGACGATGATCGTCGTCGGCGGTACCACGGTCATCGGGCTGATCCTCGCCTCCACCACCGGCTACGCCGTCTCCCGGATGCGGTTCCCGGGGTACCGGAAGTTCATGTGGCTGCTGCTGGTCACCCAGATGTTCCCGATCGCCGTCCTGATCGTGCCGATGTACCAGATCCTGTCGCGGCTCGGCCTCATCGACAGCTACCTCGGGCTGATCCTGGTCTACTGCACCACCGTCGTCCCCTACACGGCCTGGCTGCTCAAGGGCTACTTCGACACGATCCCCTTCGAGATCGACGAGGCCGGCCGGGTCGACGGGCTCTCGCCGTTCGGCACCTTCTTCCGGCTGATCCTGCCCCTGGCCAAGCCGGGCCTCGCGGTCGCCGCGTTCTACAACTTCCTCACCGCCTTCGGCGAGGTGGCGTTCGCGTCCACGTTCATGCTCAGCGACGACAAGTACACCTTCGCGGTGGGGCTGCAGAGCTTCATCAGCGAGCACGACGCGCAGCGCAACCTGATGACCGCGACGGCCGTGCTGATCGCGATACCGGTGGCCGTGTTCTTCTACCTCGTGCAGAAGAACCTGGTGACCGGGCTCACCGCCGGCGGCACGAAGGGCTGACCGCCCGGTGCAGCCGCGAGGGCCGTCGTCCGTCCGCGGCCTCACCGTGGCTGGTCGCGCAGTTCCTCCCCCAGCCTTCGGCCGGGGGGACCCAGCGCCCCTTCGGGCGCGGGGTGGCGGCCGCGGTCACCATCCGACCCCGCTGCGACCGCGGCCGCCCCATCCCTCACCTACCTCTGACCGATGACTCCGTTACGCATCAAGGACGCCATGAGCCAGCAGCAATCCGCCGCACCGGCCACCGCCACGACCACCGTCGCCCGTCGCCGCGACTGGTGGCGGGACGCGGTGATCTACCAGGTCTATCCGCGCAGCTTCGCCGACAGCAACGGCGACGGTATGGGCGATCTGGAGGGCGTACGTTCCAGACTCCCGTACCTGCGCGACCTCGGCATCGACGCCGTGTGGCTCAGCCCGTTCTACGCCTCCCCGCAGGCCGACGCCGGCTACGACGTCGCCGACTACCGGGCCGTGGACCCGATGTTCGGCAACCTGCTCGACGCGGACGCGCTGATCCGGGACGCCCATGAGCTGGGCCTGCGGATCATCGTCGACCTGGTCCCGAACCACTCCTCCGACCAGCACGAGTGGTTCAAGCGGGCACTGGCGGAAGGCCCCGGCTCGCCGCTGCGGGACCGGTACCACTTCCGCCCGGGCAAGGGCGCGAACGGCGAACTGCCGCCCAACGACTGGGAGTCCATCTTCGGCGGCCCGGCCTGGACGCGGGTGCCGGACGGCGAGTGGTACCTGCACCTCTTCGCGCCGGAGCAGCCCGACTTCAACTGGGAGCACCCGGCCGTCGGCGACGAGTTCCGCTCCATCCTGCGCTTCTGGCTGGACATGGGCGTGGACGGTTTCCGGATCGACGTGGCGCACGGCCTGGTGAAGGCGGCGGGTCTGCCCGACCTCGGCGGCGCGGACCAGCTGAAGCTGCTGGGCAACGATGTCATGCCGTTCTTCGACCAGGACGGCGTGCACGAGATCTACCGGCAGTGGCGGCACGTCCTCGACGAGTACGCGGGCGAGCGCATCTTCGTGGCCGAGGCCTGGACCCCGACCGTGGAACGCACCGCCAACTACGTCCGCCCGGACGAACTGCACCAGGCCTTCAACTTCCAGTACCTGAGCACCGCCTGGGACGCGAAGGAGCTGCGCGCGGTCATCGACCGCACCCTGGAGGCGATGCGCCCGGTCGGCGCCCCCGCCACCTGGGTGCTGTCCAACCACGACGTCACCCGGCACGCCACCCGCTTCGCCAACCCGCCCGGCCTCGGTACCCAGATCCGCACCGCCGGTGACCGGGAGCTCGGGCTGCGCAGGGCACGGGCGGCCAGCCTCCTCATGCTCGCGCTGCCCGGGTCCGCGTACGTCTACCAGGGCGAGGAGCTGGGCCTCCCGGACGTCGTCGACCTGCCCGACGAGGTCCGCCAGGACCCCGCGTACTTCCGTGGCGCCGGGCAGGACGGCTTCCGGGACGGCTGCCGGGTGCCGATCCCCTGGACGCGGGAGGGCTCGTCGTACGGCTTCGGCGACGGGGGCAGCTGGCTTCCGCAGCCCGCGAGCTGGGGGGAGCTGAGCATCGAGGCGCAGACCGGGGTGGCGGGCTCCACCCTGGAGCTGTACCGGTCCGCGCTGCGCGTGCGTCGTGCCCAGTCCGACCTGGGTGCGGGCGAGGCGGTGGAGTGGCTGCGCGCCGCGGACGGCGTACTCGCCTTCCGGCGCGGGGAGTTCGTGTGCGTCGCGAACACCGGCGGGGAGTCGGTGACCACTCCGGCGTACGGCCGGATGCTCCTGGCCAGCGGTGAGGTGACCGAGGCGGACGGCGAGGCGAAGCTGCCGGCCGACACCACCGTGTGGTGGAGCACCGCCTGACGGACCATCACGCAGTAATTTATTGCGGCAACTTCTGAGGGCCCGCTACCCATCCGGGGAGCGGGCCCTTAACATCTGCGCAACCGCAAGGTTTCAGCAACCTTTCAGCAAGAGCCTTCCATGGCGCCTTCAATGTCGAAGGAACCCCCACATGGCATCCAAGACCCTCTCCGCCGCGCTGGCGCTCGCCGCCTGTAGCGTTGTCATGACCCCGTCCGTCGCCTCCGCCTCCCCGCCCGGCACCAAGGACGTCACCGCCGTCCTCTTCGAGTGGAAGTACGCCTCGGTCGCCAAGGAGTGCACCGCCACCCTGGGCCCCGCCGGCTACGGATACGTCCAGGTCTCCCCGCCCGCCGAGCACATACAGGGCTCCCAGTGGTGGACCTCCTACCAGCCGGTGTCGTACAAGATCGCGGGCCGGCTCGGCGACCGCACGGCCTTCCAGAACATGGTGAACACCTGCCACTC
Source organism: Streptomyces sp. NPDC059224 (assembly GCF_042754285.1). NCBI lineage: Bacteria > Bacillati > Actinomycetota > Actinomycetes > Kitasatosporales > Streptomycetaceae > Streptomyces > Streptomyces sp. NPDC059224. Next base: position 26,883 of record NZ_JBHZAN010000055.1, on the reverse strand, counting down.
GGCCGGTGTGAAGGTGGTCGTCGACTCGGTCGTCAACCACATGTCGGCGGGCAGCGGCACCGGCACCGGCGGCTCGTCGTACACGAAGTACGACTACCCCGGCCTGTACTCCTCCTACGACTTCGACGACTGCACCTCGCCCGTCTCCAACTACTCCGACCGGTGGAACGTCCAGCACTGCGAGCTCGTCGGCCTCGCCGACCTGGACACCGGCGAGGAGTACGTCCGCAAGACCATCGCCGGCTACCTGAACGACCTGCTGAGCCTCGGCGTCGACGGCTTCCGCATCGACGCGGCCAAGCACATCCCGGCCGAGGACCTCGCCAACATCAAGTCCCGGCTCACCAACCCGTCGGCCTACTGGAAGCAGGAGGTCATCTACGGCGCCGGCGAGGCCGTCCAGCCCACCGAGTACACCGGCAACGGGGACGTCCAGGAGTTCCGCTACGCCTACGACCTCAAGCGTGTCTTCAACGACGAGAACCTCGCCTACCTCAAGAACTACGGTGAGGGCTGGGGGTACATGAGCAGCTCGGTCGCCGGGGTCTTCGTCGACAACCACGACACCGAGCGCAACGGGTCGACCCTCAACTACAAGGACGGCGCCAACTACACCCTGGCCAACGTCTTCATGCTCGCCTACCCCTACGGCGCCCCGGACATCAACTCCGGTTACGAGTGGTCCGACGCCGACGCGGGGCCGCCGAACGGCGGGACGGTCAACGCCTGCTGGCAGGACGGCTGGAAATGCCAGCACGCCTGGCCGGAGATCATCCGCATGGTCGCCTTCCGCAACGCGGTGCGCGGCCAGGCGGTGACGAACTGGTGGGACGACGGGGCCGACGCGATCGCCTTCGGACGGGGCACGAAGGGATACGTGGCGATCAACCACGAGACGGGGTCCCTCACCCGGACCTACCAGACGTCCCTGCCGGCGGGCACCTACTGCAACGTGCAGAACAACACGAGCGTGACGGTGAACGGCTCCGGACAGTTCACCGCGACCCTCGGCAGCAACACGGCCCTCGCGGTCTACGCCGGGAAGTCCACCTGCTGATCCTTCCGGCTCCGCCGGTTCCTGCCGCGGGCGGACCTGTCCGCCCGCGGCGTCGTCGGCCGCGTGGTCACGGGGTGATGTCGATGTGCTTGGCCAGGGCGGTGACCGAGAGGTCGGCGTGGTCGACCCACTGCGGGAAGGCGCCCGTCCTGTGCTGGGTGGCGGCGGGCGGGGTGATCTCCAGGTAGGAGGCGTGCACCGCGTCCGAGGTGCCGGTGTTGGCGTGCGTCCAGGCCGCGACGGCCTCGGCGCTCTCCCCGTCCTTCAGCACCAGGGTCTTCTTGCCGGGGTCCTTGGCGTACCAGGTGCTGCCCCAGTGCGTGTGGGTGGTGAGCGCGTGGTGCGCGGAGTTCTCCAGACCGAGACCGGGGTAGCCACGCAGGACGCAGGTCCTGCCGCTGAGGTTGCGCAGTCTGATGACGACACCCTCGTGGTTCATGCCGCCGGCGAGCTGCCGGCCGAAGGTGGCCTTGAGCGCGCCCGCGGAGCAGGTCGGCACCGGATTCGCGGTGCTCTGGCTCGCCGCCTCCGCGGTGCCCGCCCAGGCGAGCCCCAGGCCGGTGACGGCGGCCACGGCGAGCACCGTGCGCCCGAGCCTGCGGTAAGCGCGGTGCTCGGCGGTGCGGGCCTGGTCAGTGATGTTCCGGTGATCGTTCACGGTGACAGTGCTCCACTCGTGCTCCGCGGCGCACTCGGCGACGGTGTCTCCACCCTCGTCGCGCGCCGTCCTCTGGTGACCTACACCAGGTTCGATGCGCGATACGGCCGATTTGTTCACCGGAGCACGGAAAATCTCCCACGTGTCGCTTGCCCCGGTGCCCCACCCGCCGGAGACGGGTGGGGCACCGGCGCCTTCGCTGCTTCCAGCTGTCGCTCGTCGTGTAACCGGAGGAGCCGTCCGTGGTGTAGGAGCGGTTGGTGCCCGACCCCCACGTCACGTTCCCCGAGCCGTCCTTCTGGACGTACGTGTAGGTGAAGGCCGTGTTCTTCGGGACGATCACCAGCCTGCTCCAGGTCGGGTACGACTCCGACGACAGGGGAACGGCGTCGGCGGTGTTCCAGGAGCCGAGGGACGCGACCGAGCCGACGACGTGGACGTCGGTGCCCCAGCCGGTGGTGGCGTACTCGTGGAAGGTGACGTCGGTGGCCGGGCCGCTCGCCAGGTTCCAGGAGCTGTTCAGCGAGAGCGCCGAGGTCGTGGTCGCCGTTCTATTGGTGTTCGATTCCCGCGTGACGTTCCCGGAGGCGTCCCTCTTCAGGTGTTTGTTAGGTGAAGGACGTGTTGAGCGGGACGTTCGCCGCGCCCGACCGGACCGGGTAGCCGCAGGACGACAGCCGGACCGCCTTCGGGGCGTCCCGGCCGCCCGGCGCGTCGATGGAGCCGGCGACGCAGGTGGCGCCGCCGTCGACCACGTCGGAGTACGTGCCGTCGGCCATGCCGGTCGCGAAGGTGCAGGCCACCGCGCCCGAACCGTTGTTGACGGCGAAGAAACCGGCGCCGCTGCGGCCGAAGCCGATGACCGGGGACGACTTGGTCTGCCAGTCGGAGACGGCCGCGCCGCCGGTCGCGTGGTGCCGGGCGACCATGCCGACGACGGCCGTGTCCCGGTCCAGGCGGTCCCAGCCGTTGGAGCAGTCGGTGTCGGTGACGAACCCGGCCGAGTTCGGCGGCGCCTGGTCGCTCTGCGTCCACTGCCGGCCGGCGTAGACGGTCGGCGTCGACCACTTGTGGGCCGGCTCGAAGAGGTTGGCGAGCTTGTGGCTGTCGCCGTCCTTGCAGCTCATGTTCAAGCCGTTGCGTTCGGTGTCGTGGTTGGGCCGAGGGCGTCGGTGCATCCGGACGCGATCGAGTTCCGGTTCCCCTCCCACGGGCCGGCGATCGTATTGCCCTTGGCCGTGGTGTCCGCCTGTGCGGGCGCGGCCGGGAGGGCGATCGGGCCGGCCAGGGCGAGGGTGCCCGCGGTGAGCGCGCCCGCCGTGCGGCGGAGGGCGCCCGGGGGTCGGTGCCCGGTGGTCATGTGCGGCTCCGGAGCGACTCCAGAAGGAGGGAGCGGGCCTCAACAACCCGTCAGAGTGCGGCAGTTGAGAAGAGCACGTCAATACAGTGGTTGAAAGTTCTTTCTGTGAATTGCAAGGCTCTTGCTGTAAGCCTTTCGACGGCGGTACGGTCGCGCGGGGTCGGACCCAACAGAGCCGCAATCGCTAGGAGTTCACACCGGTGATACATGTCAGACGGGTCGCGGCCGTCGCCGTCGCCGCCCTCGCCGCCGCGCTCGTGCAGCCCCTCGCCGCACATGCCGCCGCACCGCCCGCACCGCCCTCCGACGCGAAGCTCGCGGCCGAGCCCGCCCGGCACGACGACACCCGTGAGCAGTTCTACTTCGTCATGCCGGACCGTTTCGCCAACGGTGACACCGGCAACGACAAGGGCGGCCTCACCGGCTCCCGCCTCTCCACCGGCTACGACCCCACCGACAAGGGCTTCTACCAGGGCGGTGACCTCAGGGGCCTGACCAAGCGGCTCGACTACATCAAGGGGCTCGGCACCACCGCCCTCTGGATGGCCCCGATCTTCAAGAACAAGCCGGTGCAGGGCACGGGCAGCAACGCCTCGGCCGGCTACCACGGCTACTGGATCACCGACTTCACCCAGGTCGACCCGCACTTCGGGACCAACAAGGACCTGGAGACCCTGATCTCCAAGGCGCACGCCAAGGGGATGAAGGTCTTCTTCGACGTCATCACCAACCACACCGCCGACGTCGTCGACTACGAGGAGAAGTCCTACGACTACCTCTCCAAGGGCGCCTTCCCCTACCTGACCAAGGACGGCCGCCCCTTCGACGACGCCGACTACGCGGCCGGCGGCAAGGGGTTCCCCGCCGTCTCCGACGCCTCCTTCCCGCGCACGCCCACCGTGGCCAGCCGGTCGAAGGTGCCCTCCTGGCTCAACGACCCGACGATGTACCACAACCGGGGCGACTCCACGTTCGCCGGCGAGTCCGCCACCGACGGCGACTTCTCCGGCCTCGACGACCTGTGGACCGAGCGTCCCGAGGTCGTCAGCGGCATGGAGAAGATCTACCAGCGGTGGGTGCGGGACTACGACGTCGACGGCTTCCGGATCGACACCGTGAAGAACGTCGACATGGAGTTCTGGACGCAGTGGGCGACCGCGCTCGACACCTACGCGGCGCGGCAGGGGCGTAAGAACTTCTTCATGTTCGGCGAGACCTACTCCGCCGACACCTCGGTCACCTCCCCGTACGTCACCCAGGGGCGGCTGGACGCGACCCTGGACTTCCCCTTCCAGGACGCGGCCCGCGCCTACGCCTCCCAGGGCGGCAGCGCGCAGAAGCTCGCCTCGGTCTTCGGCGACGACTACAAGTACACGACCGACAAGGCCAACGCGTACGAGCAGGTCACCTTCCTCGGCAACCACGACATGGGGCGGATCGGGTACTTCCTGGAGCAGGACAACCCGAAGGCCACGGACGCCCAGCTGCTGGCCAAGGACCGGCTCGCCAACGAGGTGATGTTCCTCAGCCGGGGCAACCCGGTCGTCTACTACGGCGACGAGCAGGGCTTCACCGGCTCGGGCGGGGACAAGGACGCCCGGCAGACGATGTTCGCGTCGAAGGTCGCCGACTATCTCGACGACGACGAGATCGGCACCGACCGGACCGCCGCGAGCGACGCCTATGACACCAGTGCGCCGCTCTACCGGCAGATCAGCGCTCTTTCCAAGCTGCGCGCGGCCAACCCGGCCCTCGCCGACGGGGTGCAGACAGAGCGCTACGCGGCCGACGGCGCCGGCGTCTACGCGTTCACCCGGACGGACGCGAGGACCGGCCAGGAGTACGTCGTCGCCTTCAACAACGCCGAGGCGGCGAAGACGGCGACCTTCACCACCGGCTCCGCCGGCATGCGCTACCGCGCGCTCTACGGCACGGACTCCACCCTGACCTCCGACGGCGCGGACCGGCTGACCGTCACCGTCCCGGCCGGATCCGCCGTCGTCTACAAGGCCGCCGGCCCCCTCGCGAGGCCCGCCACGAGCCCGGAGATCACCCTCGCCGCCCCGGCCGCCGGCGCCACCGGCACCGTCGGCCTCACCGCGAACGTCACCGGCGGTCAGCTCAACCGGGTGGTCTTCGCCGCCCAGGTCGGCAACGGCAGGTGGACCACGCTCGGCTCCGCCGACCACGCCCCCTACCGGGTCACCCAGACCCTCGCCGCCGACGTGCCGGCCGGCACCGCGCTGCGCTACAAGGCGGTCGTCGTCGACTCGGCGGGCCACCGCACCGCCGCCACGGCCGAGAGCGCCTCCGGCACCCCGCCGGTCCCCGAGACCCCCACCGCCTCCTCCCGCGACTACGCGATCGTCCACTACAAGCGCACCGACGGCGACTACGCCGACTGGGGCCTGTACGCCTGGGGCGACATCGCCGACGGCGAGGCGACCACCTGGCCCGCCGGCCACCCGTTCACCGGCCGTGACGCGTACGGCGCCTTCGCGTACGTCAAGCTGAAGCCAGGTGCCTCGAACGTGGGCTTCCTCGTCGTCGACAAGGACGGCGACAAGGACGTCTCCGCCGACCGCTCCATCGACGTCACCGAAACGGGCGAGGTCTGGATCGAACAGGGGAAGGCGGACGTGATGACCGAACGGCCCGCCTACCCCGCCCAGGACACCGCCGAGGCGGTCATCCACTACCACCGTGCCGACGGGGACTACGACGGCTGGGGCCTGCACGTCTGGACGGGCGCCGCGAACCCCACCGACTGGTCGAGCCCCCTCAAGCCGGTGCGGACCGACGCCTACGGCGCCGTCTTCGAGGTGCCGCTCACCGACGGCGCCACCAGCCTCAGCTACATCCTGCACGACGGCGACGAGAAGGATCTGCCCGCCGACCAGTCCCTGGACCTCAAGGCCGACGGCTACGAGGCGTGGCTGCTGAACGGCCAGGAGCAGTACCTGCTCCCGCAGCCCGCGGGCAGCGCCGCCGCCCTCGACCTGACCACCTCCAAGGCGGTCTGGATCGACCGTGACACGGTCGCCTGGGACGGTGTCGACGGCGCCGTCTCCACGCAGCTCCTCTACTCCCGCGACGGTTCGATCGCCGTCAAGGACGGGACGCTGACGAGCGACGACGAGCGGTGGCTGCGGCTGACGAAGACCACCCTCACCGACGCCCAGAAGGCCAGGTTCCCGCACCTGAAGGAGTACACCGCCTGGTCGGTCGACCCGCGCGACCGGGGCCGGGTGCGCGAGGCGCTGGGCGGACAGCTCGTCGCCTCCCAGCGGACCGCGAACGGCGCGGTTCTGGCCGCGACCGGGGTCCAGACCGCCGGGGTGCTCGACGACCTGTACGCCAAGGCGACGACGGCCAGTCTCGGCCCGGTCTTCCACCGCGGAAAGCCGACCCTCTCCGTCTGGGCGCCGACCGCACAGAGCGTGGGAGTCGAGATCGACGGCTCCACCGTGGCCATGAAGCGGAACGCCAGCACCGGCGTCTGGTCCGTCACCGGCCCCGGGTCCTGGAAGAACAAGCCCTACCGGTACGTCGTGAAGGTCTGGGCTCCCAGCGTCCGCAAGGTGGTGACCAACAAGGTCACCGACCCCTACTCGGTCGCCCTGACCGCGAACTCCGAGCGCAGCCTCGTCGTCGACCTGGACGACCGGTCCCTCGCCCCCGGCGGCTGGTCCGGCTACACCAAGCCCAAGGCGGTGCCCCTGAAGGACGCCCAGATCCAGGAACTGCACGTCCGGGACTACTCGGTGGCGGACTCCACGGTCCCGGCCGCCGACCGGGGCACGTACCTGGCCTTCACCGACAAGGGCAGCGACGGCTCGAAGCACCTGCGTGAACTCGCGAAGTCCGGTACGTCGTACGTCCATCTCCTCCCGGCCTTCGACTTCGCCACCGTGCCCGAGAGGAAGGCGGACCAGGCGAGCCCCGGCTGCGATCTCGCCTCCTACCCCGCCGACTCCGACCGACAGCAGGAGTGCGTCGCCGCGACCGCCGCCAAGGACGCCTACAACTGGGGTTACGACCCCTATCACTTCACGGTCCCCGAGGGCTCGTACGCCACCGACCCCGACGGCACCGCCCGCACGGTCCAGTTCCGGCAGATGGTCAAGTCGCTGAACGAGGACGGCCTGCGGGTCGTCATGGACGTCGTCTACAACCACACGGCCGCCAGCGGGCAGGCGGACACGTCCGTCCTCGACAAGATCGTGCCCGGCTACTACCAGCGGCTGCTCGCCGACGGCTCGGTCGCGAACAGCACCTGCTGCGCCAACACCGCTCCCGAGAACGCCATGATGGGCAAGCTGGTGGTCGACTCGATCGTCACCTGGGCCAAGGAGTACAAGGTCGACGGCTTCCGCTTCGACCTGATGGGCCACCACCCGAAGGCCAACATCCTGGCCGTCCGGAAGGCCCTGGACGCGCTGACCCTCGCGAAGGACGGCGTCGACGGCAAGAAGATCATCCTGTACGGCGAGGGCTGGAACTTCGGCGAGGTCGCCGACGACGCCCGCTTCGTGCAGGCCACCCAGGCCCACATGGCCGGCACCGGCGTCGCCACCTTCTCCGACCGGGCCCGGGACGCCGTACGCGGCGGCAGCCCCTTCGACGAGGACCCCGGCGTCCAGGGCTTCGCGTCCGGGCTGTACACCGACCCCAACGCGTCGACGGCCAACGGCACTGCGGCCGAGCAGAAGGCCCGGCTGCTGCACTACCAGGACCTGATCAAGATCGGCCTGAGCGGCAACCTGGCCGCGTACCGGTTCACCGACACCGACGGCAAGGAGGTCACCGGCGCCGAGGTCGACTACAACGGCTCGCCCGCCGGGTACGCGGACGCGCCCGGTGACGCCCTCGCCTATGTCGACGCGCACGACAACGAGTCGCTGTTCGACGCGCTGACGTACAAGCTGCCGGCCGGCACCAGCGCCCCCGCCCGGGCCCGGATGCAGGTCCTCGCGATGGCCACGGCCGCCCTGTCGCAGGGCCCGTCGCTCTCCCAGGCGGGCACGGACCTGCTCCGCTCCAAGTCCCTGGACCGCAACTCCTTCGACAGCGGCGACTGGTTCAACGCCATCCACTGGAACTGCTCCGACGGCAACGGCAACGGCTTCGGGCGCGGGCTGCCGATGGCCGCCGACAACGCCTCCAAGTGGCCGTACGCCAAGACGCTGCTGGGTTCGGTGCGGGTCGGCTGCGCGGAGATCGACGAGACCTCGGCCGCCTACCGTGATCTGCTGAGAATCCGTACGACCGACAGTGTGTTCTCGCTGGACACGGCTGGACAGGTGCAGTCGAAGCTCTCGTTCCCGCTGTCCGGAAAGGACGAGACGCCCGGCGTGATCACGATGGAACTCGGTGATCTGGTCGTCGTGTTCAACGCGACGCCGGAACGCCAGGAACAGCGGGTCGGCGCGCTGGCCGGAACGGGATACCGGCTGCATCCGGTGCAGGCGGCAGGGGCCGATCCCGTCGTCAAGTCCGCATCGTACGACCGGAGCGCGGGTACGTTCACCGTTCCGGGGCGCACTGTGGCGGTGTTCTCCCGGACCGCGTGACATCGGCATTACGTTGGTGGGGCAGGCCCAGAACCGGGTGCTGCCCCACCGGCGTTGTCCAGGGGTTGGTAAATGGACGTCAACGGCAACCTCGCCGACACCACCGTGCTGATCGTGGACGACGAGGCCGCGAGCCGGTACGCGATGGGCACCGTGCTGCGCCGGGCCGGGCACGAGGTCGTCCCGGTCGCCCGCGGCCAGGAGGCGCTCAGCGAACTCGACGTACGGCTGCGCAAGGGCCGGCTGCCCGACGTGGCCCTCGTCGACGTGCACCTGCCGGACATGAGCGGCTTCGAGCTGTGCCGCCGGCTCAGGGAACGGCCGCACATGGCCGGTCTGCCCGTCGTGCACTTCTCGGCCCAGTCGGCCGTCCCGGCGGACCGCTGCCAGGGGCTGGAGACCGGCGCCGAGGCGTATCTGACCGTGCCCGCCGAGCCGGAGGACATCGAGGCCGCGGTCCGGGCCGCGGTCCGCGCCGCCCGGCTGCGCGCCGACGACCAGGCCCTGGTGCGGCGGCTCAGGCTGCTGTCGGAGACGATCGTCGCCATCCAGTCGGCGCGCTCGCTGCACGAACTGGCCGACGCGGCGGCGGACGGCGCCGCCCGGCTGCTCGGTGGCCCCGCCGCCGTCTTCGTCCTCGACCGGGACGGCGAGCTGTACCGTGGTCTGAGCCGCGCGCGCACCTCCCTCGCCCTGCCCGACGAGGGTGCCCACCGGGAGGTGGCCGGGCTGCTGCGGCGGCTCACCCGGGGACAGCCCGGGGTCCGGATCACCACCGTGCCGGCGCCGCTGTGGCCCACCGGGTTCTTCCGGCCCGGGGTGCAGCACGACGCCCGGCTGACCCTGGTCCTCACCCAGGACGGCAGGACACCGGTCTGTCTGGCCACCCCCACCCGCGGCCGGCGCCGGGTCAGCCCCGAGAACGAGGCGCTGCTGGCCCAGCTGGCCCAGGCCACCGCGCTCGCCGCCGAGCCGCTGCTCATGTACCAGGTGGAGCGGCACGTCGCGCTCACCCTCCAGCACAGCTTCCTGCCCCGTCCGCACCAGCTGCCCGAACTGCCGGGCGTCGACATAGCGGTGCGGTACGAGCCGGCCTCCCAGGAGACGGAGATCGGCGGCGACTTCTACGCCGCGCTACGGGTCGGCGACGGCGTGCTCACCGCGGTGGGGGACGTCGTCGGGCACTCGCTGGACGCGGCCACCGTCATGGTCGAACTGCGGCACGCGCTGCGCGCCTACTGCCTCGCGGAGAGCGACCCGGCCGCGCTCGCCGAGCGGCTCGACCAGCTCCTCCAGCACTACCACGCCGAGGTCACGGCCACCGTCTGCCTGGCCCTGATCGACCCCGGCACCGGACGCACCCGTATCGCCAACGCCGGCCACATCCCGCCGCTGATACTGGGCGACGACGGCAGCGCCGAGTACGTCAAGGCGTCCGGTCCGCTGCTCGGCGTGGGGCTGCCGCACCCGCCGCCCACCGAGCTGGTCCTCGGACCCACCGACCGGCTCCTCATGGTCACCGACGGCCTGATCGAGACCCGGGGCACCGACCTCTCGGTCTCGATGGAACAGCTCCGCGCCGCCGCCGTCGGCGCGCTGCCCGGCCTGGAGGCCCTCTGCGACACCCTGCTGGCCTGCTTCGGCCGGGACCGCGAGGACGACGTGGCCCTGCTGGCGCTGAGCCTTGCGGACTAGGCTGGGCGCCGGTTCCACGCTGCCCAGGAGGGTCCATGCCGCAGATCACCGTCGACTACTCGCACCCGGTGGAGGACGCCTTCGACTTCGGGGGATTCGCACGGGAGCTGCACGAGGCGGCCGCCGAGATCGCCGCGGCGAAGCCGGAGGCGTGCAAGACCCTGTTCAGGCCCACCGACTACTGCGCGTTCGGATACGAGGATCCCCGGGCGGGCGGCCACGCCATCGTGCACGTGACCTTCGGGCTCCTCGCCGGGCGCAGCGACGAGACGAAGGAGCGGCTGACGCAGGCCGCGCTGGAGCTGCTCCGCAAGTACGTCGAACCGGAGGACGGGGTCGTCCTGCACGCGTCCGCGGAGGTGCGGGACCTGGACGCGTCGTACCGCAAGTACGACGGCTAGGCCGGGGGTTCCGCCGCCCGGCGTCGTCGTTCGGCTGTCGTGCCCCGTAAGGCGCGCTGGGGGTACCCCGGCCGGAGGCTCGGGGAGGAACTGCGCGACCAGCCCGAACGGCGCCGCAGCCGCCGGCGGCACACGGCGCCCTCCCAGGTGGCTAGCCCGCCAGCGCGAGGAGGCGGACGGCCAGGTCGGCGAACGGGCCGTCGCCCGGCTCGTCCTTGACCATCCGCTTCAGCAGGGCGCTCATCTCCTCGTCGTGGGCGGCGCTGACGGCGGCCAGCGCCGCGAAGTCGTGCACGAGCTGGACCTCCAGTTCGGCACGGGGGATGCGCCGGCCGTCCAGCCAGATCAGCGCGGTCGACTCGGCGAGTGAGATCCAGGAGCGGATGACCAGTTCCAGACGGGCCGGCGCCTCGGTGACGTCGAGGTGCGCGAGGATCTGCTCGTAGGCGGCCTGCCGTACGGAGTCGATCAGCGCGTTGGTGGCCGAGGAGCCGACCGCGGGACCGCCGCGCATCAACGCGGCGAAGCCGGGACCGTGTTCGTCCACGAAGTCGAAGAACCGCCGCATCACCCGCAGCAGCCGCGACCCGAGCGGGCCTTCCCGCGGTTCGGCGAAACGGCCCGCAAGGTCCTCCGAGGCACGCTTCAACGCGGCCTCGTACAGGCTGAGTTTGCCGGGGAAGTAGTGGTAGACGAGGGGCCGCGAGATGCCCGCGGCCGACGCTATCTCGTCTATCGAGACCTCGTCGGGCGATCGGCGGCTGAACAGTTCGAGGGCGACGCCGATCAACTGCTGCCGCCGCTCCTCGACTCCCAATCTGCGGCGTACCCCGGTACTCATACGAACACCTTACCGATCGGATCCGGCCTCTCAGGGACCCGACCCGCCACCGGCGTTCACAGATCCAGCACAAGTCTCCCCCCGCGCGCCCGGGATACGCAGATCAGCATCGAGTCGGCACGCTCCGCGTCCGTCAGCAGCCCGATCCGGTGCTCCACCTCCCGGGCGCAGGAGTACGCCGTGTCGGGGAGCTCCGCCCGCACCGCGGCCAGCACCGTCGAGTCGGCCGGCACCGTCAACGTCCGCCCGGTGCGCCGCAGTTCCACCTCGAACTCACGGTCGACGGCGCCCCCGGTGTGCGGAGCGAAGCGTTCGAGGCGGACGGCGGGGAACCGCTCCTCGACCGCCGCCATCAGTCCCTGCGGGCCGCAGCAGTAGACCAGGGCGCCCTCGGGGACCGTCAGCGCGCCGAGGTCAGGGCGGCCGTCCTCGTCCTCGGCGACGACGGTGACCCGGTGGTCCCCGGCCGGCTCCGCCAGGAACGGCATCGAGGCCCGGCTGCGCCCGCAGTACAGCAGGCGCCACTCCACCCCCGCCGGCACGGCCCGCACCATGGACAGGACCGGGGTGATGCCGATGCCCCCGGCGACGAAGACGGAAGTGTCAGCAAGGGTCGGGCGCTGCCCGGCCAGGTACGGGCAGTGATCCTGCGAGGGATTCTCACCGCAGCCCGGTGATCTTGCTGCCGTCCTCCAGCGTTCCCGTCAGGTCGGCCTGTGCCCCCTGTTTCGCCCTGGCCGTGAGCAGCGTCCCCTGCGCCGACGCGGTGACCCCGCCGGTCGCCCGGACCGACGCCGTGTCGCGGCTGCCCGCGGCCAGCAGGTACCACTGCCCGGCCCCGGACTTCCACAACACCCCGGCCAGTACGTGCGGATCACGCGGGCCGCACGCCGTCACGTCGGACCCCTTCGCCGCCACCGCCCCGTACGGACTGCCCGGCGTCCGGAACTGGGCCAGCGACACCGCGCCGTCGCCCCGCCACGTCTCCGCTCGCGTGCACACCCAGGACCCGGTACCACCGGCGTCCGGCAGCGGCTGCTCGGCGAAGGCCCAGGCGTTGACGCTGCGCACCCCCGCGAACCGCTCCGCCGACAGCGAGCAGGCGAACGGTGCCCAGTCGCGCAGCGCCCGCGCACCCGAGGCGTCCTCGGTGTACCCGGGCCGGCCCGAGGTGAGGCGGGCGGGCACCAGCTCGCCCAGGTCGGTGGTGAGGTGCACGCCCTGCGCGTCGGTCAGCTGGAGCACGTTCCAGGACGTGCACGCCCCCTGCTGGAGGGCGGAGCCGGCCAGCGGACCGGTCACCCCGTCGGTCAGCCCGAGGTCCATCGCCCCCGAGGTCGGCTTCAGCAGGTCCCGCTCCGCCGCCCTGGTCACCCAGGGGGCCGTCAGATAGCGGACGTTGCCGTCGGAACGGCCGAGGACCAGCGCGTCCGCCTCGGCGCCGGTCGCACCGTCGACGCGGGCGAAGTCCAGGGCCGCGCCCTGCGTGCCGTCCTTCGGCTCGGCGTAACGGGCGATGCGCAGACCGTCGTAGAGGATCACCACCCGGGCGCCGTCGACGACGTCCGCGTAGAGCAGCTGGGGTGGTCCCGCCGGGCCGCCGGTCTGGGTGCCGGGGGTCGCCGAGACGCGGACGGTCTCACCGGGACGGGCCCAGACGGCGAGCGCCCGGCGCAGCAGCGCGGTGTCGCCGGTGAGGGCGCCGCGGGCGGGCCAGGCGGAGAAGTCGGTACGGGCGGCGGTCTTCCAGGCGGTGGATGGCGCCTTCGTCAGCTGGGCCGGGTCGAGGGCGGCCTGGGCCGCCGGGTTCTGCGCGTACACCGGAGCCGCCGCGCCGTCGGCGCCCCAGCCGCCGCCCGGCAGCGTGACCAGTGCGCCGCACACCGCGAGCGCGGCGGCCGCGGCGAGCGCGGCCTTGGTGTGCTGGCGGCGCCGCATCAGATCGGGGGGCCGGACCCGCAGGGAGCAGGGGTCGAACTCGGGGGAGCTGAGCAGCGCGTACTCGGCCGGCACGCCGTTCGCGTCGGCGAGCGCGGCGTCCGGGTGCTCGATCCCGGCCGCCGCCAGGATCCTGCGGACGTCGCCGTCGGGGAGCTGTTCGAGACCGCGCAGGGCGTAGGCGGCGCGGGCCGGCCCCGACAGGGTGGCGAGCCTCTGGTCCAGGGCGAGTTCGTCGGCGCCGCCGGAGCGCGGGAACAGCCGCAGGCCCCACACCTGGGGGAGCAGCGGTGGCAGCTGGGCCCGCCTGGGCCAGGCCGTGACCTTGAGGGGCCGGCCCGCCTCCAGTGCCGTACGCACCACTTCGAGGCGGACCAGGGCGTACCCGGGGTCGGTGTTCCGGCCGGTGGACTGGGCCGGGATCACCGGGGCCTGCCTGCGCCCCCGGGGCAGCGCCCGCTGGACCAGGGAGTGCGCGGTCAGGACACGGCGGCCCCGGGCCAGGCCCGGCGGCAGCACCAGGTAGGCGAGGCGGACCAGCCCCGGGTAGTGCTCGATGAGCGCGGCCTCGGCCTGCTCGACATCGACGGCCGGACCCGGGGCTCCGGTGGAGGCGGCTGCGTGACGCTGGGCTACATCCTGTGACTGCACGTCCTGGAGAACGAGCGAATCGGTGGCAGGTCACCGCCACGCGGGTGGCTGGGGCATCCTGGACCCCTCTTCGATTTGAGCGCCCCGTGCCCCGCAGCCGTATCGATGGGGAGGGCCCCGAAGGCATTCCCGGGGCCGGCAACGCGACCGGAGGAACAGATGAGGTTGACCCGACCGATGCTCGCCGCGGCCGGCGCGGCGGCCGTACTGGCGCTGGCGGGCTGTGGATCCGGTGACAGCACCGCGGAGGCGAAGATCCCGGTGGCCGCCACCGGCAGCCTGGAGAGCCTGGCCGCCAAGGTGAAGTGCACCCCGGACATGCAGATCGACTCCGACGAGGTCCGCCAGGCCATCTGCAAGACCTCCGCCGGCAAGTTCGTCTTCGCCACCTTCGCCACCGACCGCGGCCAGCGCGAGTGGATCAACGACGCCAAGGACTACGGCGGTTTCTACCTCGTCGGCCGCAAGTGGGTCGCCGTCGGCGACGACGTGGTGGTCAAGACGCTGCAGACCACGCTGGGCGGCGAGGAGGAGATCGGGACCGACCACAGCAAGCACACCGGCTGAACGTCCCGGCACACACAAGGAAGCGGGCGGTGGGAGATTCCCACCGCCCGCTCCGTGTTTCCGGGTCACCGGCTAGCTACGGCTCACTGGCACTTGCGGCCGGAGTTGACGCAGTTGGCGATCTTCGCCGCCAGGTTGTTCTTGGTGACGCTGATGAAGTCGTCGTGGTCGGTCGACGGCTTGTGCAGCTGCTCCGGGAAGCCGTCCACCGCGTAGGCGTTCTTCACCTGGCCGTTCTGGACGGTCGGCGGGGTGATCTTGTAGACCAGACGCATCGTCAGCTGCGGAATGGCCTTGAAGCCGTTCCCGCAGACACCGCTCGCCGGGTCCGCGAAGGCCACGTGCGTACGGTGGTTGGCGCTGTCGATGTTGACGCCGTCCCAGCAGCTCTGGAAGGCGAACGTCCGGACCACGTTGCTGCCCCGCGGGCAGATCGGGTACTGCTCGGTCAGCTGGACCTTGTTCTCGAAGCCGGTGCAGCTCCAGTGCGCGTTGGCGTTGGCCAGACCGTTGGTCGTGGTCTTGGCGTCACCGGTGATGATGCGCAGGAACTGCGGCATCGCGACGACCTTGCTCGCCGGGCTGCCGACATACTTGATCTCCGCCGACTGCGGGGTCAGGATCTTGCCGACGTTGCCTTCCTTGCCACCGCCGTCCGCGTTCTGGTCGAAGTCCTGCGTGCCGTTCTGCACACGCACGACCGGCCAGTAGTACGACGACAGGTCGCTCTGGTTCTGGCAGGAGCTCGGCGCCGCCAGCATCGAGTCGTTGGTGGCGAAGGCGTTGACCTTCTGGTTGCCGACGTAGTCGTGCAGGTGGTGCGCGCCGTTGGCCACGCCGGGCGCCACGATGACGTTGTCGGTGTTGTGGTTCTTGTTGGCGTTCACACCGCAGCGGGTGGTGAAGGAACCCGTCGAGGCGGTGCGCTGCTTCTGCGGCTTGGCCAGGACGTTCGGCGCGACCTTCGTGATGTCCACGAAGTCGGCCGCGACCGGGCCGTTGCCCGCCTGCCCGCCGATGTTGGCCGGGGCGCTGGCGCTGGCACTCGGGGCGGCCGTGGCCTGGCCGTTGTTCCCGTTGTTCTGGCCGCCGTTGTTGTTGTTCTGACCACCGTTGTTGTTGTTCTGGCCGCCGTTGTTGTTCCCCCCGCCGGCGGTGGTCTGGTTGGCGGTCTGCGTGGTGCAGGCGGCGAGCTGGGCCAGCGAGCTGTCGAACTGTCCGCCGACCCGGGTGATGTCGATCCGGATCCGGTCGATCGTGGCCGCCCGCTTCTCCTTCAGGGGGGCGACGATCGCGTTCTGCACGAAGTTCGCGTCGTTCGCCTGGGCCTGGCGGGTGGAGGCGAGACGGGCGTAGGCCTCGGTGATCTGCTTGTCGAGTTTCGCCAGTTCCATCGCCACCCCCTGCCTGGCCTTCCACGGCACGTTCGTCAGCTTCTGGCCGACGTCCGGGCAGGAGATCGTCGCGACCGTGGCAGCGGCGGCCTTGGTGTAGTTCTGGGCAGAGTTGTTCGACTCATGCGCCGAAGCGTTCATCTGTGCCCAAAGCAGCCCGCCCCCGCCGAGCACTAGGGCCGCCGATGCGGCTATGGCCTTGGTGGCCAGCGGCGTACGGCGTTTGCGTGTGTTGCGTCCCATGGAACTCCTCTGACTTCCTTGGCGGGGCAGCATCGAGGCGCCCGACAGGAGTGAAGCGGCGCCCTCTCATACGAAGGGCGCCTCAGTGGTGTTCAGCCGTCTCATAAATTCATCAGAGACTTGTTACCGACTTGGGGCACAACTGCCGTTTGAGCAGGGCAACTTCTGGAAATTCAGCGGTCGCGGTCCAGATACGCGAGCACGGCCAGGACGCGCCGATTGTCATCGTCCGACACCTCGAGTCCCAGTTTGGTGAAGATGTTGGAGGTGTGTTTGGCGATGGCCCGTTCCGTGACGACGAGCTGGGCGGCGATCGCCGCGTTCGAACGGCCCTGCGCCATCAGTTCCATGACCTCCAGCTCCCGCCGTGTCAAGGCCCCCAGGGGCCGGTCGCCGGCCCGCCGGGACAGCAGCTGCTGGATCACCTGCGGATCCATGGCCGTACCGCCTGCCGCGACCCGCCGTACGGCGTCCACGAACTGCTCCGCGTCGAACACCCGGTCCTTGAGCAGATACCCCACCCCGCCGCTGCCGTCGGCCAGCAGCTCCCGCGCGTACAGCTGCTCCACGTGCTGGGAGAGGACCAGCACCGGCAGCCCCGGCCGGTCCCGCCGCGCCCTGAGCGCGCACTGCAGCCCCTCGTCGGTGTGCGTGGGCGGCAGCCGTACGTCCACCACGGCCACGTCCGGCTCCAGCTCGGCCAGTGCCCGGGTGAGTTCGGGGCCGGTCTCGACGGCGGCCGCGATCTCGAAGTCGTAGGCCTCCAGCAGCCGGACCAGCCCGTCGCGGAGCAGGAACAGGTCTTCGGCTAGGACAACGCGCACGGAATCTCCATGGTGACCATGGTGGGACCGCCCGCGGGGCTGCTGACGGCCAGGACGCCGTCGAATGTACCGAGCCGCCGTTCGACCCCGGCGAGCCCCGACCCGGCGCCGATCACCGCGCCGCCCCTGCCGTGGTCGGTGACCGAGATCCGCAGCATGCCGGCGCCTTCCGGCACGTGGTGCACGTCCACCCAGATCCGGTCGGCGCCGGAGTGCTTGACCGCGTTGGTCAGCACCTCGCTCACCGCGAAGTACGCGGCCGACTCCACCGGCGCGTCCGCCCGGCCCGGCAGGTCCACGGTCACCTCCGTGGGCACCGGCAGCCGCAGTGCCAACGCCCGTACGGCATCGCCGAGTCCGCGCTCGGCGAGCACCGGCGGGTGAATGCCCCGCACCAGGTCGCGCAGCTCGCCCAGGGCCTCCACGGACGCCTGCCGGGTCTGCGCGAGCAGCCGCTTCGCCTTCTCCGGGTCCTTGTCGAGGAGCATCTCGACGGTCCCGAGGTCCATGCCCATGGCGACCAGCCGGGCCTGCGCCCCGTCGTGCAGATCCCGCTCGATCCGCCGCAGTTCGGCCGCCGAGGTGTCCACCGCGTCCTTCCGGGTCTCGGTCAGCACCCGCACCCGCTCGGTGAGTTCGCCCTCCCCGGGGGCGAGGACGGCACGGGTGAGCCTGAAGTGGACGGTCAGCAGGGCCGGGGCGTACCGCGCGGCGGCGACGAGGATGACGGCGCCGAGTCCGGCGGCGGCGAACGCGGTGGCCTGCCCGGTGACCGGCACGAAGCCGTACCAGTAGCCGTCCCCGAGCACCCGCCACAGCCCGGCGGCCACCGCGAACCCCTCCAGCGGATAGAACACGGCCAGCGCGGGCAGCAGCGCGGTCACGAACCCTGCCGTCATGTCGGCCGGCAGCCACAGCACGTCCCGCCCGACCTGCGGGTCCCGGAGCAGCGCGAGGGTGCGGGTCCAGGGGCCGGCCTTGGCCGGCAGCGGCCGGTAGGCCGACGGGATCCGCATCCCGCACCACTCGTGGGCGAGCCGTCGCCGCACGTCCGCCACGTCCCGCACACCGCCGAGGACCGCCGGGGTGGTGAGGATGCCGAGGCCGGCCGGGATCAGCGCGACGGAGACCACGGTCAGGACAAAGCAGAGAATCGAGAGCGCCGGCATCACCAGCGCCAGCACCAGCCCCCGTACGGCGGCGAGCACGACCTCCCGTACCCTGGCACGGAAGCCCCGGCTGTTCGTGTTCGTCATCATGGCGCCAGTCTGTCCGACCACTGCGCCGCGGGTCACTGGCCCAAAGCCCCGTGCGAGGGGGTGGTGCTGCGTACACCCCCGAGGGGTGCGACGACCCGCCAGGGGCGCGGGCTGCGGCGATCTGCGGCTCCGCCGCGTGGGCGCGCTCAGCCCCCAACGGCTCGCGCACCGATCACGGCCCTCCTGCCGGAAGGCCGAGCGCCCTCGCCTCGACTTCGGGGTCGAGTCCGACGGCCGGCCGGTCCGCTCGCACCGGCACCTCACCCCCGGTCTCCCGCAGCCACTCCCACGTGTCCGCCACCGTCTCCTCGGCCGGCCGGCACACCAGCCCCGTCCCCACCGCCCGCGACACATCCATGCGATGCACCGCGTCGTACGTCTCGCTCCCCGGCGGTACCCACACCGGCAGCTGGACCCACGGCTCGATCCCGGCGGCGAGGACCACCTCGGGGCCGGTCCAGCGCAGCTCGGCCGCCGAGCCCGTGACCCGGCGGCACGCCTCCAGCAGCGCGCCCATCGTGGTGTGGCCGAACGGCGCGACCAGGTTGTACGGCCCGGACAGGCCCCGCTCGACCGCGCCCAGAGTCCACTCGGCGAGATCGCGGGCGTCCACGAACTGGACGGGCAGGTCGTGCGGCCCGGGAGCCAGGACCGGGCCGCCCCGGGCGATCCGGTTCAGCCACCACGGCAGCCGGCCGACGTTCTCGTACGGCCCGAGGATCAGCCCGGCCCGCACCAGTACCGAGCCGTCCGCGCCGAAGGACTCCACGGCGGCCAGCTCACCGCCCCGCTTGTCCCGCGCGTACTCGGTGTGCCCGGCGGCGGCGGCCCCCGTCACCAGGGCCGTGTCCTCGGCGAACCCGGCCGGGCGCGGCCAGTCGTAGACCGAGCAGCTGGACACGTAGACGTACCGTCCGGCGCGGTCCCGCAGCAGCCGTGCCGTCTCCCGCACGGCGCTCGGCGCGGCCGACCAGGTGTCGACGACCGCGTCCCACCGGGTGCCGTCGGCGAGCGCGGCCAGACCGCCGGGCGCCGTGCGGTCGCCGTGCAGTGACCGCACGCCCGGCGCGGGCGGGTGGTGTCCCCGGTGGAAGACGGTCACCTCCCAGCCGCGCCCCAGCGCCGCCGCCACGACGGCCCGCCCCACGAACTCCGTACCACCCAGCACCAGAAGTCTCATGCGAGTGATCGTGCCCGGACACGGCGCCGGAGGGAACGGGACTCTGCCGAGGGCAGAGCGTCCCGTCAGCGGCCGGTCGGCGGGGTGTACTTGTAGCCGACCCGGCGGACCGTCTGGATCGCCTTGCGGTGTTCCGCGCCGAGCTTGCGGCGCAGCCGGGCGACATGGACGTCGACCGTGCGGCCGTCGCCGACGTGGCCGTAGCCCCAGACCGTGGTGACCAGCTGGTCGCGGGTGTGCACCCGGTTCGGGTGCGCGACGAGGTGGGCCAGGAGCTCGAACTCCAGGTAGGTGAGGTCGAGTTCACGCCCGTCGACCTGGGCGGTGCGCTGCACGGGGTCGACGGTGACGAGCGGCCGGACGCCGCTCGCGTCCCGCTCGCCCGGTGCGTCGGCCTGCTCCCGCGCGTCCGGCACCGCGACCGGCAGGAACGGCGGCCGCTGGTCGGCGGGAACCAGCACCAGGTAGCCGATCATCGGCGGCCGGCCCGGCAGGGCGGGCACGGTGTGCTGCGGGGCGGGCAGCCAGGTGGCGCCCGGCGGCAGGAAGTCCGCCATGTCCACCACCTCGTCCCGGTCGACGGCGCGCAGCCGGTGCCGGGCGGCCGAGGAGGCGGCGAGGGTGGAGGCGGGGGCGGAGGCGGAGGAGAGAGAACGAGTGGTCGCCATGAGACGTCAGCTCTTTCGCGCGAGGAGTTCGTCGGTCGGGACGACGGCCGCGATTCGTGGTCGGGCGCGCCGGGACGTTCTGCGTTTCGCGCTGGCCGAAGGCCGGGGTGTACGGCTTTAGAGGGCCCGCGCGTTCGTCGCGCGGCAACACACCCGGTCGAAGTCGTGGTGCTGACGGGAAGGCCAGAAGGGCTCGAGGTCATGGCGACCCGTCGCGCTGCACTTCTGGTAGCTGGCCATGCGCCCATTGAAGCAGAGACAGCCCGGAAACAGGACCCTCCTCTCACTGCTTGGACGCGTCCCTGGCGGGATCCGGACGTCGGCCTCCTCATCCCACCAGGCGTTTGTGCCAGGTCAGCGGGGTGAGCTCGATCGCCTTGTCCGGATTGCCGTCCCACACTGCGGACAGCCCGGCGGCGGTGAGGGCGGCGACCACCTCGCGGCCCACGGCGGTGGTCGTCTCCGCGGAGCCGTCGAAGCCGCCGTAGTAGAGGCTGAGGCCGTGGCCCTCGGCGGCGGAACGGGTGCCCTGGTGGTGGAAGAAGACGAAGCCCCTCGTCCCGCCCGCGTCCTCGGCCTCGGCGCCGATCTCGGCCAGGCCGCAGGAGCGGCAGCAGGTGAAGTCCTCGCGGGCGACGACGCCTTCGCGCTCCAGTGCCGCGAACGCCCGGGTCAGCCGGTCGGGGTCGGTGGGTCCGCGCCAGGCCCGCTGCTCCGCCACCCGCGCCACCCAGAGCCGCTCCACGAGCTCGCGCGCCTGGGCCGCGGAGACCGGCGCCGGGCCGTCCCGCTCGTCGTCCGCCATCAGGTCCACGGTCTCCCGGACGAGCC
Organism: Streptomyces sp. NPDC059224; assembly: GCF_042754285.1. Taxonomy (NCBI): domain Bacteria; kingdom Bacillati; phylum Actinomycetota; class Actinomycetes; order Kitasatosporales; family Streptomycetaceae; genus Streptomyces; species Streptomyces sp. NPDC059224. The sequence goes on along the minus strand of NZ_JBHZAN010000055.1, from coordinate 5,743 downwards.
GGTCGATCCCCAGGTAGCCGTCCTGGAGCAGGACGCGCACCTGGGCCTCGGCGCGGGCCGCGACGTCGGCCGCGAGCGCCGGTGCCTCCTCGCGCGGCGGCACCGGCACCGGTTCCCAGGCGACGCCCGCGTCCCAGCCCTCGTCCTCCCGTGCCCAGCCGGTCAGCAGCTCCGCCACCCGGTTCGGGTCCGTGAGGTCCGTACCGGAGAACTCGTCAGCGCCGCGCCGGTGTTCGAGGCGGTAGCCGCCGCCCTCCTCGTGCCACACCTGCGCGAACACCTTCGGCAGGTCCGGGACGCGCTGGGCGATCAGGAAGCGGTTCCCGGCCGCGCCGAGCCCGCGCACCGCCTCGCGCAGGACGTCCGGCGAACCCCACAGGTACCTCTGCCCGTTCTCCGTCCAGGCGTTGACGGCGAGCTCCTCGTCGATCTCCATGCGCCCACCATGGCACGCGCCACCGACAACGCCGCGGGGGCGTCCACCGTGACGGTGGACGCCCCCGCGGGGAGTTCGCGGATCAGACCTGGCCGGCCTTGTCCAGGGCGGTGCAGCAGGTGTCGACGATCAGCCGGGTCACCAGGTACGGGTCGACGTTGGCGTTCGGGCGGCGGTCCTCGATGTAGCCCTTGCCGTCCTTCTCGACCTGCCAGGGGATGCGGACCGACGCGCCGCGGTTGGAGACGCCGTAGGAGTACTCGTTCCACGGGGCGGTCTCGTGCAGACCCGTCAGCCGGTCGTCGATGCCGGCGCCGTAGTTCTTGACGTGGTCGAGCGGCTTGGAGCCCTCGCCGAGCGACTCGCACGCGGTGATGATCGCGTCGTAGCCCTCGCGCATCGCCTTCGTGGAGAAGTTGGTGTGCGCGCCGGCGCCGTTCCAGTCGCCCTTGACCGGCTTGGGGTCGAGGGTGGCGGAGACGCCGAAGTCCTCGGCGGTGCGGTAGAGCAGCCAGCGGGCCACCCACAGGTGGTCGGAGACCTCCAGCGGGGAGACCGGGCCGACCTGGAACTCCCACTGGCCGGGCATGACCTCGGCGTTGATGCCGGAGATCGCCAGGCCCGCCTTCAGGCAGTTGTCCAGGTGGGCCTCGACGATCTCGCGGCCGAAGATCTCGTCGGCGCCGACACCGCAGTAGTAGCCGCCCTGCGGGGCCGGGAAGCCGCCCTCGGGGAAGCCCAGCGGGCGGGCGCCGTCGAAGAAGGTGTACTCCTGCTCGATGCCGAAGATCGGCTCCTGCGCGGCGAACTTCTCCGCGACCTCGGCCAGCGCGGCACGCGTGTTGGAGGAGTGCGGGGTGAAGTCGATGTCCAGGACCTCGCACAGGACGAGTACGTCGTCGCCGCCGCGGATCGGGTCCGGGCAGGTGAAGACCGGCTTCAGCACACGGTCCGAGGAGTGCCCCTCGGCCTGGTTCGTGGAGGACCCGTCGAAGCCCCAGATCGGCAGCGCGTCCAGACCGGCGGGGGCACCCGCGATGATCTTCGTCTTCGAACGCAGCTTGGCCGTCGGCTCGGTGCCGTCGATCCAGATGTACTCAGCCTTGAAGGTCACGGGCCACATCCTTCGGGGTGGGTCGGGCGCACTTGCGGGTGCAGCGGCGCTACGGCACTGGGGCGCCTCGGTGTCGCCCGGCAGCCTGTCAACAGGCGATTTCCCGATCGTTGCTCGAATGTGAACCCGGTGTTACCTGGCGGTTCTGTGGTGCGGCTCACGTTGTGAGGCCGGGGCGGGCGGGGTACAGAGCCCATTTCGGGCGCCGTGCGCGGGCCCCGCCCGGCGGCCGCCGGCTTTCCCTCCGTGAAAGCCGGCGGCCGGGCCGCAGCCCGTCCCGTCGATCAGCCGACCTTCTGGATCAGGGCGCGGCGGATCAGGAACTTGCCGGGCTCCCGGACCTGCTCGAAGGCGGCGTTGTTGAGCAGCACGCAACTGCCGGACACCGAGGTGACCTTCACCGTCGTGGACTTGTTGTTGTCCAGGTTGGTGACCTTCAGCGTGGTTCCCGCCGGGAACTGGTTGCTGGAGGCGGCCGGCGCGCCGGCCTCGCCGGAGAGCGTGACGGTCGAGCCGTTGCAGACCTGCTGGCCCGCGGCTGCGGCACCGCCTCCGGTGTTCCCGGTGGCCGGGCTCTTCGAGGGCGCCGGCGCGGCGGTCTGCTGGCCGGTCTGGCCCGTCTGACCGGTCTGGCCCGTCTGCGCGCCGCCCGCCGCCTGGGAGCCCTGAGCCGACTCCCCAACGACGCAACCGGACGCCTTCTGCTGGACCTTGATCTGTGCGATGACCGCATCGCGGTTGGCGATCCGGGCCGCCGACTGGGCGTCCGGGTTCGCCCTCTGGTCCGCGATGAACTTCTGGTTGTTGCCGAGGGCGGTGGCCAGCCCCGAGCAGACGGTCGAGTCCGCGGCCGACGACAGGGTCTTCGCGTTCTGCGGGGTCTGCGCGGCGTTCGAGGTGGACGCCAGGACGAAGGCCCCGCCGCCGGCCACGGCCGCGGCGCCGACCAGCAGAGCGATCGACTTCTTGGCGCCGAGAGTTCTCCTACGCGACATGCGCGCCTCCTGGGAGGGGTGGGGGAACGTACGCCGCTATGTACGAGATACCGAACGGAGTTACTCAACGGTTACCGGAGTCGCCGAAGTAACGTACGTCACAGGGCAGTTGAGGGGCGCTCCGCTCCGGTCACCGCTCGACCCTGGCCAGCGCTTCCTGCACCGCCTCGTCGGTACGGGCCACCAGCGCCGTCCCGTCGTCCGCGGTGATGATCGGCCGCTGGATGAGCTTCGGGTGCTCGGCGAGCGCGGTGATCCAGCGGTCGCGCGCCGCCTCGTTCCGCGCCCACTCCTTCAGCCCCAGCTCCTTCGCCACGGCTTCCTGGGTGCGGGTGATGTCCCACGGTTCGAGCCCCAGCCGCCCCAGTACGGCCCTGATCTCGTCCGCGCTCGGCACGTCCTCCAGATAGCGGCGGACGGTGTAGTCGGCACCCTCGGCATCGAGCAGGCCGATCGCGGTACGGCACTTCGAGCAGGCCGGGTTGATCCAGATCTCCATACCGGCCACGGTAGCCACCCCCCGGCACCCCTCGGCACCGCCCGGCGCACCGGCGCCCGGCTTCGCGGACGGATCACCCCGGGCGCCCTTTTTCCCTATCGTGGTCGGACGGCCGACGGAATCGGGGGAGCGATGCGGGTCCGGATGACGACGACGGCGGACGGCGGGCAGGACGCCGTACGAGATCTGTACCGATGGCTGCGCGAGGATCCCGACGCGCGCCGCGCGGCCACCCCCGCCCTGGTGCCCGCGCCGGACGCGCCCACGCCGCCTCCTGGTACCGCGATGGGAGCGGTCGAGATCATCGAACTGGTCCTCGGCCAGGGCTTCTCGGCGCTCAACCTGGCGCTCGCGTACGCCGCCTGGCGCGGCCAGCGGCCGGCCGCCCCGCCGATCGTCATCCAGCTCGGGGACGGCCGGTCGGTCACCGTGCAGGACGGCTCGGCCGAGACCGTACGCCGCATCGTGGCCGCCCTGGAGGAACCCGCCGCCCGTCCGCGGGACCCGGACCCGGACGGGGCGGGGTCCGGGCCGGGAACGCCGGGAGGGTCGTGATGGGCCTGCCCGACCCGGCGGCCTCCCGCGCGCTGCTGATCGGCGTGAGCGAGTACGCCACCCTGCCCGTGCTGCCCTCCGTGGCGGGCGGCGTCGACGACCTGGCGAGCCTGCTCGGCGCCGACGACCTGTGGGGGCTGCGCGGCCCCAACTGCCGTGTCCTGCACGATCCGGCGTCCCCGGAAGCGGTCCTGGACGCCGTCCACGACGCCGTCACCGAGGCGGCCGACCTGATGCTGGTGTACTTCGCGGGGCATGGACTGGTCTCCCAGGACGGCGACCTGTATCTCGCGCTGCCGCGCGCGGACGCGAGCCGCCTGTACCGGGCGGTGCCCTACGACGCGGTCCGCCGGATGCTGGTGTACGAGTGCGACGCGCCCCGCAAGGTCGTCATCCTGGACTGCTGCTACAGCGGCCGGGCGATGACCGGCCACCTCGGCGCGGACGGCACGCTCGCCACCCTGGCCGAGGCGGACGGGACCTACCTGATGACGGCCGCGGCCGAGACCAGGACGGCCTGGGCGCCGGAAGGGGAGAAGTACACCGCGTTCACCGGCGAACTGATCGCCGCGCTGGGCGGTGGCGTGCCCGGCGGAGCCGCACTCCTGCAGATGGACACGCTGTTCTGGCACGTGCACCGCGAACTGACCGCCAAGTCGAGACCGAAGCCGCAGCAGCGCGCCCGCAACGGCGGACACGGCATCACCCTGGTACGGAACCGGTGGGCGGCGACGCCCGGGACGGACCGCGGCGGGACGTTCACCGACGGGGCTGACGCCGGCGATGTGGGGGCGGCGGCCGGCGGCGAGGGGGTCGTGGTGCCGGGCTTCGGCGGGGTGGACACCGATGGTCCGGCGGCTGCTGCGCCGGTCGCGGTGCCGGCCCGCCGGCCGGGGAACATGGGCGGGAAGCCCGGGGGGAACCGGGCGACGGATCTCGTGGAGGCCGCCGAGACGGTGGCCCGGAGCCGTGAGGCGCTCGCCGCGCCGTCCGGCCGCCCCCGGGTGCCCGACGGCGAACTCCACGCCGTCCTGCACACCAGCCTCGGGGACGTCACGCTGCGCCTCCTGCCGGACCACGCGCCCGGCACCGTACGGAACTTCGTCGATCTGGCCGAGGGGGCACGGGAGTGGACCGACCCGCTCAGCGGGCGGAAGACCCGGGCCAGGCTCTATGACGACACCGTCTTCCACCGCGTGATCAAGGGATTCATGATCCAGGGCGGTGACCCGCTGGGAACCGGACGGGGCGGCCCCGGCTACCAGTTCCGGGACGAGTTCCATCCCGACCTGGCCTTCGACCGGCCCTACCGGCTGGCGATGGCCAACGCCGGACCGCACACCAACGGCTCCCAGTTCTTCATCACCGTGGCACCCACTCCCTGGCTGAACCGCAAGCACACCATCTTCGGCGACGTCCTCGACGCGGCCGGCCGACGCGTCGTCGACGCCATCGCCGCGACCCCCACGAGGGCCGGTGACCGTCCCGTACGGGACGTTGTTCTGCACGGCGTCAGCGTGCACGAATCCGACTACCCCGACCAGGTCCAGCGCTAGCCGTGTTCGAATTTCCGCCGCCCCACGCGCACCATCCGAAACCGCTGAACCGGGACCGCAACAACGCGTGTCACCTGCTGTTTTGACGGCTCGTTCGGGACCCCCGATTGTCAGTGGCGGCCAGTACACTGGAAGCAGTGTTCGAGAGAGTCGCCGGGGTGTCCGGAGGCCCTCTGACCGCGACAGGAGGATGCCTGTGCCCGCTGCCGCTCTGAAGCCGAAGCCGTTGCCGACCCAGTCCACCGCGAAGCGTGCCGTCCTGCTCGACTCGCCCTACGCGCCGGCGGAGAAGCACCCGCTGCCGGCCGGGCGGCCACGCGAGTGGTACGTCATGCACAACCGCCGCCTCAAGGCCATGCGTCTGGCCATCGCCCTGCTCGACTCCGGCGTCTACCTGCCCAACCAGGCGCGCGACGAGACGATCAGGAGCACGGCGCAGGACATCGGCATCCACCCGCCGTCCGCCAGCACGTGCCACATGGTGCGGGCGCTGATGCGATATTCGCGGTGAGCCGCCGGCGCCCGGGGCGGGCGGCCGGCAACGCCCCCGCGCCCCCCCCCCCCCGGCGCCCACCGCCCGCCCCCCCG
>NZ_JBHZAN010000054.1:0-51644 GCF_042754285.1 Streptomyces sp. NPDC059224 | reverse complement strand
GCCCCACACTGCCCGCCGACCCCCGGTGCGAGATCGCAGGTTCCCCGTCCCAGGGGCCGCACTCCCCAGTTGCGGACCTGTTCCGGCAGTCACGAGGACCGTGCGATCCCGGGCTCAGAAGGAGAAGACGCTGACGCCGTAGGCGTCCCTCATGCACTGGTTGCCGAAAGTGCGTTCATAGGAGACGCGCTTGCCCTGCCAGACACCCTCGACCGTGACCACGACGGGGTCGTAGAGCTTGGTACACCACACGTCGGTTCTGGGCGCCAGGGCGTCGAAGTCGCCGCCGGCGCGGGTCAGTTCGGCGCAGGCCTGGGCGGCCGCCGGGTGAGTGCCGGACGCCGCGGGGGCGCAGTTGAGGGTGACGGCGCGTTCGGGCGTGGCGGTGGCCGCCTCCGTGCCGTGGCCGGTGGTGAGCACCAGGGCCGAGGGCGCGTACAGCGAGCTCGGGGCGGCGACGGCGGCCCCGGTCAGGGGTCCGCAGACGGCGGCGGCCGTGAGGCCGAGGGTCGCTGCCCAGCGCGCGGTGGTTCGCATTGTGTGCATCCTTCCGCTCGATTCGACGGGTGCCGTCCACGGCCCGGTGGGTGCCGGGGCGGCGGGCGCCACTCTGCCGAGTCCGCCGTCGAAACACACATCGAACCCACGGGTTTCAGTAACATTGCGTATTGAATCAGTGGCGTGAAGTCACGGAGTTCCTGCGCGTCGACCGCCCAACGGTGCGGTTCTTGATCGCTCGAAACGGCCGTATGGCCTGTTCTCACCGCCTCGTTAATCGTCCTGAAACATTCCGCTTCCGCTGTCGGCGGACTTCTCCGAGAGCCCTTGCCTTCGCGCGGTGACGGAGTAATCGTCATTACATGATTACTCAGGAGCAACGCGAGAAGGTGCGCGGCTGGTTCGCCGGCCGGCTGCCCGACGGCCTGTTCGAGGAACTGGTCGAGGTGACGGTCGACCGCGAGGAGGTCACCGTCGTCGGGCGCATCCCGGGGCCCAGGACGGCCGAGGGCGTCTCGGACGCCGAGCGGGAGGCCGCCGTGGAAGGCCGGATCCAGGAGTTCCGGGAGCGCACGCGGGAGACCCGGATCGAGGTGGCCCGGGAGGCCGAGCACCAGTTCCGCCGCAAGGTGTCCTGGGGCGTGGAGTGCTCCGGACAGCGCGCCCTGTTCACGCATGTGGCCGCGCCGGTGATGACCCGGTTGCGCCAGCCCGAACGCCAGGTGCTGGACACGCTGATCGCCGGGGGCGTGGCCCGCAGCCGCAGCGAGGCGCTGGCCTGGTGCGTGCGGCTGGTCCAGAGGCACACCGACGACTGGCTGACCGAACTCCGCGACTCGCTGGAGCATGTCGAACGGGTCCGGGCCCAGGGGCCCGACACCGGTCAGCCCTGAGACCGCCCGGCACCGGAGTGACCGCCGGACCCGGCCCGGCACCTCGGGTGAAGCGCCCAGGCCGTGTCCGCAAAGTCCTGTCGTCCGCTCGTGATCAATGCACCTAGTTGCCGGAGAGTTCCGCCGGCTGGGCCGAAGGCCCTCCGGTTCCGGCGATGGAGAAGGAGCCCGAGCTCTGCGTCGGGGCCGACGGGTCCGTCAGCCAGTGCTGGGCGCTGGAGCGGTCACGGACCTTCACGACGACGTCGGCGCCCTGGTCGGCGCCGGCCGTGGCGAGGGCGAGGGTCCGGTCCCAGCGGGGCAGCAACTCGCCCTGGGCGGTGAGGTCGTAGCGCACGTCCGCACCGCGTTCGGTACCGGCGTCCGCGCAGGTGCCGAGGATGACCACCCCGCCGTCCGCGTGCGAGTCCAGGCACAGTCCGCGGTCCGCCACGCTGCGCAGCTCGCCGTCGCTCTCGTAGGCCCACTCCTGGGTCGAGGACGAGGAGCACACCGCCAGGACGACGCCCGCACCGGCCTTCGGCGCGCCGTTGATGTCCAGGCACAGCTGGGCGGCGACGTTGCGCAGCCGGGTCTCGTGGGCGGCGGCGGGCAGCCCGGCGGCCGTACCGGTGGTGGGCGTCGCGTCGGGGTCGGAGTCGCCCGGCACCAGGCCGGCGGAGGCCACGGCGTCGCTGCCGTCACCGCCGCCCGACAGCGCGCTGACGGCGAGGACGGAGGCCAGCAGGCCCGCCCCGGCGACGCCGACACCGGTCAGCAGTGTCTTCGACGACCAGGACCCCGGCGGACGGCGCACCGGCACGGTGATGCGGGCCAGGATCCGGTTCCGTGCCGTCGCCCGGCGGCGCCCCCCTCCGGAGCGCCGGGAGCCCGACCGGGTACGGGGCTCGCCCTCGCCGCTCCTGCGTCCCGGCCGCGTGTCGAGGTAGCGGCGGGCCCCCCAGCCGAGCACCGCTTCGACGAGCAGCGCCCCCAGGCCGCCCTCGACCTGGCCGAGTTGTTCGGCGGCGGCCCGGCAGTACGGGCACTCCGCGAGATGCGCCTGGACATCCGGCAGCAGTGCGCCGCCCCGGCGCAGCGGAACGTCCAGCAGCCGGTTGTAGTAGCGGCACTCCTGGGACGGCGCGAGTTCGCGGTGGGCGCGGACACAGCCCTCCCGGAATTTCTCCCGGGCGTCTTCGAGCGCGGCCTCCGCGGTTGCCGTGTCCATGCCCAACAGACCGGCCGGTACGGATATCGGTTCCGCCTCGACCTCGACGTGCCAGAGCAGACTCTGGGCGAGCAGGGGAAGGCCCAGGAATGAACGCTCCGCGAGGGTGCGGTTTTCCGGTGTCATGGACTTCGTGGCGCGCATACCACGCCCACCGGCCGGTTTCCCGAGGTCCGGAAGAACCTCTGATATTCGGTCCTCGGCGGACCAGTTGGCGACCGTGTCACGGACGGAGACCAGCAGCCGGGGCCGGAGCGCGTCGGCGGTCTCCCCCAGCGCCACCCGGTCCAGCACCTGGTGGAACGCGGCGGCCGCGACCATGTGGGCGACGGGCCCGGAGACTGCCAGACAGATGACCGCGTATTCCTGCACCGGGCGCCAGTGCCGGGCCATGAGCAGCGCGGCGGACCGGGAGGCCTCGATGTCGGATCCGGCGCGCAGCGGGGCGGCGAGGGACTCGTCGGACTCCCCGGCACCACCTCCCGGCGGCGGATAAGGGGGGCGAGGCGGGTGGGGGGTGGGCACTGAGCGGATTCCTTTGGTGCGGTGGTGCGTACCTCTTCGGTGCGCGTACGGCGAGCGGGAATTGACCGGTATGGCGTCGGTCGCGTTCCCCAACTGCGGAATAGTTCCTGGCCATTACCCCCCGCGGGGATGTTTCACCCTCGCACAAGTCTCACACAAGCAACAAGGCGCCTGTACGACATCGACGGCATTGACAGAATGTCAGAAAGGCGGCCGTGGCCATTGTCCTGTCACGGCCGTATTCACTTTTACGCACACCCCGTGTGAACGGTGCGTCCACTCCGGCCCCTCGCACACGCTCCCGGCCCACCCGTGCGGGTGGTCCACTGGTCACCGGCCTCCTCGTACGGCCCCGCACGGAACGGCGGCTCTTCCGTGCGAAACAGGTCGCCGGCCCCGTTCCTTCCGCCCGCGGCCGGCGACCCCCGAGGCGCCGGAGGCGGCCCGACCCGCAGGTCCGGGCGGGTCAGAACTGCCAGGAACGGAGCCGGTCCGCCGCCGCGTAGACGTCGGCCTTGCCGTCGATCAGGTCGCGGGCGAGATCGACGAGGGCCCCGTAGGGCGGGTCGATGCCGACGCCGCTGACGAACATGTAGGCCACGGCGGTCGCGCAGGCGAACCGGGCGTTGGCCGAGGGCAGCGGCTTGAGCAGGGCGAGGGTGTGCAGCAGGGCGGCGGCCCGCCAGGCCGGGTCGGAGTCGACCCCGAGCCGGGGCGGGTCGACGCGGTGCCGGGCGACGGCGGCGACCAGTGCCGAGAAGTCGTCGACGATGGGCTGGTCCGGCAGCACCTCCTCATGGCGCTGCAGGAGCCAGGGCACGTCGATGTGGATGACCGGCGGCATGGCTCAGGCGGCCTCGCCCCTCGCGGGCGGCTCGTCGTCGGGGAACGCGGCCGCGAACTCGGCGGCGTGCGCGGCGAAGAACCGGCGGAACTCCTCCGCCCCCTCCTGCAGCGCCCGGTGCCGGGCGATGTCGGCGGCGGCCGCCTCACGGACGAGGGCCTTCATGGACGTCCCGCGCTCCTTGGCGATCTGCCGCAGATCCTCTAGCTCGCGGTCGCTGAACTCCACGTTGAGAGCTGGCATGTCCTTCACCGTACCGTGCGGGTACTCACTCGTAAATATCCGCAGGTCGGGGCGGAATCCCGCGGTACCTACGGGCGCGGCTCGCCGGTCAGGCGTACGAGCCGCGCCCGGCGGCGTCAGATGTCGAGCCTGCTGATCCGCAGCGCCCCCGCGGACTGTCCCGGGTGGGCGCTGGTCAGGGTCAGCCGGAGCCGGGAGCCGGCGGTGCGGGAGAAGGTGATGACGGTCGGGGTGTCCGACGAGGTGGCCCAGTCCACCGCCGTACCCTCCACCGGGCGGTACGCCCTGCCGTCCCAGACCGCCACCTCGACGGAGGCGGGCAGCGCATGGGTCGCGTCCACGGTGAAGGAGACCTCCGCCCGGTCGAAGGTGCGGTTGCGTCCGAAGTCGACCGACACCCAGTCCTCGGTGCGGGCACCGCTGAACGCGGGCAGCAGGGCGGTGGCCGACTTGGCGAAGGCGTTGGACCAGCCGGTGGCCGGGTCGCCGTCGAGCATGGCGGCCGGGAGGGTGTCCGGCCGGCCCGAGTAGCTGGCGTCCGGGTGCGGATGGACCGGCGGCGCCGGACGGTCCGGGCCGAAGTCGGGGGCCGGGGTGCGGACCGCGACACGGGCGCGCGTGGTGCGGACGGTGGCGGTGTCCCCGCGCAGGCCGTCCGCCCGTGCGCTCACCTTGAGCGCACCCGGCTCCGTACCCGCGCGCACGACGGCGAGCGCCTTGCCGTGGAAGGCGGTCCGGGTGCTGGCCTGGTAGCGCTCGGCGCTCTCCTCGCGGCCGTTGTCGAGCCCGGCGAGCGAGCCGCCGGAGACGGCGAAGGAGAGGAGGTGCGCGGCGTCGGGCACCACCACGCCGTGCGCGTCGACGATCTCGGCGGTCACGAAGACCAGTGACCGGCCGTCGGCGGCGAGGGACCCGCGGTCGGCGGTGAGGCGCACGGCGTGCGGGGTGCCGGCGGTGCGCAGGACGTCGGTCGCCACCACCTTGCCGTCGCGCCGGGCCACCGCCTTCAACTCCCCGGGCCGGTAGGGCACGTCCCAGGTCAGGTGGAGTCTGCCCGCGCTGCCGTTCGGGCTGGTGTAACTGCCGGGGTAGGGGCCGGTGGTGAAGGTCTTGTCGTCACCGGTGGCCTCGGTGGTCTCCAGGTAGGTACGGCCGTCCGTCGTCGTCTTGGTGTCGAACCTCCGCACCCCCAGCGACTTCCCGTTCAGGAACAGCTCGACGTCGGGCACGTTGGCGTACGCCCACACCTCGACCGTGTCCCCCGGCTCGTGGTTCCAGGTCATCGGCAGCAGGTGCACCATGGGCTCGCGCACCCACTGGCTGCGGAAGAGGTGGTACATGTCCTTCGGGAAGCCGGCCGTGTCGACCGCCCCGAAGAAGGACGCCTTGACCGGGAACACGTTGTACGGGGTCGGCTCGCCGATGTAGTCGATGCCCGACCAGAGGAACTGGCCGGCGAACCACTTCCGGTCCCGGTCCTTCTTGTGGCCGTACTCGCCGCTCATCGTCCAGGAGGCCAGGTTGTTGTCGTACGACGAGGTCGCGCGGCGGCCGGGGGTGTGGTTCTCACCCGTGTTGAGGTGCTCCGGCTCCTGGTACGCGCCGCGGGTGGAGGTCTCCGAGGAGGACTCGGACTCGAACAGGAACAGGTGCGGGTAGGCCGCGTGCAGCGCGTCCACGGACTTGGCGGTGTTGTAGTTGAGGCCGAGTCCGTCGAGCTTGGCGAGCATCAGGTCGGCGGCGGAGCCCGGCTTCGGCACGCTGCGGTACTTGTCGGAGCCGATGACCAGCGGGCGGGTGTCGTCGGCGGTCCTGACGGCGGCGATGATCCGGTCGGCCATGGCGAGGCCCGCGGTGGAGGTGGAGTCGGGGATCTCGTTGCCGATGGACCACAGCACGACGGCGGGCGAGTTGCGGGCCGCGAGGACCATCTCGGTGGCATCGCTCTCGCACCACTCGTCGAAGAACCGGCCGTAGTCGTAGGTGGTCTTGCCGGTCCGCCAGCAGTCGAAGGCCTCCACCATCATCACGATGCCGAGTTCCTCGCAGACCTCGATCATCTGCGGCGAGGGCGGGTTGTGGGAGGTGCGGAAGGCGTTGACACCCATCGACTTCATGATGGTCATCTGCCGGCGCACCGCGTCGGCGCTGATCGCGGCGCCGAGGGCACCCTGGTCGTGGTGGAGGTCGACGCCCTTGATCTTGGCGGGCACGCCGTTGAGGGAGAAGCCCTCGTCCGGGTCGAAGCGGCAGTCGCGGATGCCGAAGACCGTGCGGTAGCTGTCGGTGGTGGTGCCGCCGACCCGGAGTTCGGTGTGCAGGGTGTAGCGGTGCGGAGCCTCGAAGGACCACAGTCTCGGCGCCGCGACAGCCAGTTCATGGGTCTCGGTGGCCTCACCGGTGACGGTGGCCGTGGAGGACGTACGGGCGGCCGTACGGCCGTCGGGGCCGACGATCCGGGAGACCACCGTGACGTCCGCGCCCGTCCCGGACTCGTCGACGACGGTGGTCCGCACCCGCACCACGGCCCGCTCCGCGGTGATGTCCGGTGTGGTGACGTACGTCCCCCAGCGCGCCACGTGCACGGGGTCGGTCACCACCAGCCGGGCCTCGCGGTAGATGCCGCTGCCCGAGTACCAGCGGCTGCTGGGCAGCTGGTTCTGCACCTTGACCGCGAGCACGTTCTCCGTGGCGCCGTCGGTGTGCAGCAGTCCGGTGAGGTCGAGGGCGAAGCCGGTGTAGCCGTACGGGTGCCGGCCGGCCTGGGTGCCGTTGCAGTAGACGTACGAGTCCATGTAGACGCCGTCGAACTCCACCGAGATCCGCTTGCCCGCCCAGCCGGGCGGCAGGGTGAAGGCCAGCCGGTACCAGCCGAGGCCGCCGGGGAAGAAGCCGGTGCCGCTGGTGGTGCCGTGCTCGGTGGTGGGGGTCTGCTCGATGCTCCAGTCGTGCGGCACCGCGACCCGGCGCCAGGCCGAGTCGTCGTACCCGGGGTCGGCGGCGTCGGCGTAGGCGCCGGTCGGGTCGGTGATGCCGCCCGGGTCGACCAGCGCGAACCGCCAGCCGTCCCGCAGGGGGAGCGTGCGGCGGCCGGTGACCTGCGTGGCCGTATCCGCCGCCGGGACCGCCCAGGCGCCCGGGGCGCCCAGCAGGGCGCCGGCCGTCGGGGCTGCCGTGGCGGCTGCCAGAAGCGATCTGCGTGTGACCGTCATGGTGCGGCTCTCCCTCATCAGGGCCCAGAACTACTCACAACTGATCGTGGCCAAACAGATTCTGACGCCGTGCCACGTGCGGCAGTCAAGGGTCCGGAGGCGGTCGGCCCCGGTTTTCGTCCCGTCGACCGGCCTTTGTTCGGCTCCCCGGACGGATCCGGTCCCGGCCGACCGGCCGCCGGCGCCTGCCGGTCACGGGTGGGTCCGACGCACTAGGCTGAACACCTGTGGTGCACCTGTTGACGGTGAGTGTGCGCTTGGGAGTGGCGAGATGAGCCGGGTCTATCCCTTCGACGATGCGGCGACGGCCCGGGCCGTCATCGACGAGGACGGCACACTGGCCGAGTGGAACGAGGGCGCGCGACGGCTCCTCGGCCACCCGGCCGACGAGGTCGTGGGCCGGCCCGCGCCGCTGCTGCTGGCCGGGGCCCCCCCGCCGGTGCCCGTCGGCGACCGCTGGGACGGCACTCTCGAACTCCGGCACCGGGACGGCCGTACCGTCCCTGTCTGGCTGGTCGCCCACCACCGCACGGCACACGACGAGCGTGCCGGACGCTGGCTGGTCTTCTCCCCGGTGCCGGGCGACGTTCCGGCCGCCCTGGACGATCCGCTGGCCACGGCCACGCTGATCCAGTCGCCGTGCGCGATCGCGGTCTACGACGAGCGGCTGCGGCTGCGCCGGGTGAACGACGCGATGGCCGAGGTCCTCGGGCTGCCCGAGGAGCGGATCAAGGGGCTCAGGATCACCGAGATCAGCGGCAAGCCGCAGAGCGAGGAGCTGGAGCAGGACATGCTCCAGGTGCTGGCCACGGGCCGCCCGCTGGACGTACAGAGCTACCTGCGTACCGGCGGCGAGAAACGGGCACACGCCTGGCTGGCCCGGATGGCGCCGGTCACCGACGCCGCGGGGCGGGTGCTGGGGGTGAGCCTGGCCGCACACAACATCACCGAGAACTACCTGGCCAGGAAACGGCTCCAGCTGGTCAACGAGGCGAGCGTGCGCATCGGCACCACCCTGGACGTCAGCCGTACGGCTCAGGAGCTGGCGGACGTCTGTGTACCGGCCCTGGCCGATTTCGTCACCGTCGACCTGCTCGACCCGCCGGACAACGGCGCCGACCTCCCGACCCGGCTGACCGCGCCGGTCACCCTCCGCCGTATCGCGCACCAGTCCGTGCTGCCCGACGTCCCCGAGGCGGTGCTCAAACCCGGTCACAACGAGTCCTACCCGACCTCCTCCCCGCAGGCGGACTCGCTGACCGCCGGGCACACCATCGTGGCCCAGGTGGCGTCCGGTGAGATGACGCAGTGGCTGACCTGGCACGGGCCGCGCGCGGAGCGGGTGCGCGAGTTCGGCATCCACTCCTCGATGGCGGTGCCGATCCAGGCGCGCGGCACGACGCTGGGGGTCGCCGTGCTGACCCGGCACCGGCGGCCCGACCCGTTCGGCCCGGACGACGTGCTGCTGGCCGAGGAGATCACGGCCCGGGCGGCCGTCTGCATCGACAACGCCCGCCGCTACTCCCGCGAGCGCGAGACCGCGTTGGCCCTGCAGCGCAGCCTGCTGCCGCGGACGCTGCCGCACACCGCCGCCCTGCAGGCCGCCTCCCGCTACCTGCCGGCCGCCCGGGCCGGGGTGGGCGGCGACTGGTTCGACGTGATCCCGCTGTCCGGGCTGCGGGTCGCCATGGTCGTCGGGGACGTCGTGGGCCACGGTGTGCAGGCGTCGGCGACCATGGGCCGGCTGCGCACCGCGGTACGCACCCTGGCCGACATCGACCTGGCCCCGGAGGAGCTGCTCACCCACCTGGACGACCTGGTGGTCCGGCTGTCGGAGGAGCTGGGCGGCGAGGGCAGCCCGGGTGAGCTCGGCGCGACCTGCCTGTACGCCGTCTACGACCCGGTGTCCCGGCGCTGCGCCATGGCCCGCGCCGGTCATCCGCCGCCCGTCGTGCTGCGCCCCGGTCACCGCCTGCACGAGGTGGACCTGCCGGCCGGTCCCCCGCTGGGCCTTGGCGGGCTGCCGTTCGAGTCCACCGAGATCGAGCTGCCCGAGGGCACCGTGCTGGCCATGTTCACGGACGGCCTGCTCACCTCCCAGCAGCGTGACCCGGACGCCGGACGCCGGCTCCTCCACGAGGCGCTGGCGGCCTACAGCGACTCGCTGGACGAGACCTGCGACCGGATCCTGCACGCTCTGCTGCCGTCGGGCGGCGCGGCCGACGACGTGGCCCTGCTGCTGGCCCGTACCCAGGGCCTGCCGCCGTCCCGGGTGGCGACCTGGGACGTGCCCGCCGACCCCGCCCTGGTCGCGCCGATCCGCAAGCAGGTGGTGGAGCAGCTGGAGGTGTGGGACCTGACCATGGCCGCCTTCACGGCGGAGCTGGTGGTCAGTGAACTGGTCACCAACGCCATCCGCTACGGCGCCCGCCCCATCCGGCTCCGCCTGATCCACGACACGACCAGGCTGATCTGCGAGGTCTCCGACACCAGCCACACCGCCCCGCACCTGCGCCGGGCCAAGACCTGGGACGAGGGCGGCCGGGGCCTGCTGCTGGTGGCGCAGCTGACCGAGCGCTGGGGCACCCGGCACACCGGCGAGGGCAAGACGATCTGGGCCGAGCTGTCGCTGTTCCCGCAGGACGTCGCCTAGCGGCGGTCGCGGGCCTGGTCAGTCATGGCGTTGTGCTTCCTTTCGCACCGGCTGGGTGGGGATCATCGTCGTGAGCGGGGCTGCCGGGCGGGCGGTGTCGCCCGGCGCTCCCTCGAAGCGGCTCGCGAACGGGTACTTCCGGTCCAGGAAGGCGTGGATCGCGGCCTGTGCGGCCCCTCTGGTCTCCGGGGGCGTCTCCACGTCGTTGAGGCAGAAGAAGTCGACGTCCTCACCGGCCGTCAGGCGGGCCAGGCGGCGGCGCATGTCCGGGGTGCCCAGCTGGACGTAGCGGAAGCGGTAGTCGGCGGGGACGGCCCGGCCGGTGGCCATCGCCCAGTGGTGGTGGAGCGTGGACGCGGGGGCCACGTCGGAGGTGGCACGGAAGCGCGAGTAGGTGGTCCGTTCGAGTTCCTCGATCCCGAGGCTCTCCATCTCCCGCATGACCGACAGCAGTTGGGGGTGCGGGGTGTGCAGCGACTTGTGCGTGATCTGTCTGCCGTGGAAGCGCCTGATCACCTCACGGGCGTTCTTGCCGGCGGAGTTCGGGGCCGGTTCGAGCGGGTGCGGGTCGCCGACTCCGAGTTTCAGGGGGGAGAGCGGGATCCGGGCGATGCCGTTGCCGTGGAAGAAGTGCCCGGGTCCTACCGGGCGGTTGATGAAGACGTCGTCGTTGAAGTAGAGGTAGTGCTCCGACAGCCCGGGGATGTGGTGCAGACGGCTTTCTATCGCATGGGAGTTGAAGACGGGGAGCGCGTCGGCCGGAAGGATGTCCCGGTGGTCGATCACCGTCAGACCCGCCGCGTCCGCGTCCAGCCAGGCGGGGATCTGGGAGTCGGTCACGAGGTAGACGCGCCGGACGAACCCGGCGTACATCTCCAGTGAGCGCAGTGCGTACTTCAGTTCGTCATGGCTGGTGTAGCGGGAGGCGCCGGTCTCGCGCGGAGCGATGACGTTGTCGGAGAGTTCCTGATGGGCGCGGCGCTTCGCGGCCATCGCCGGGTCGTCCCCGTCGACCCAGGTGTACACGGCGTCGACGGGGAACAGCACCTCGTCGATGCCCGGCTCGGCGAACGGGGCGAAGGTCGGGACGGTACGGCCGCGGCCGGCCGCGGGCCGCCGCGCGGTCACCGGCAGCACCTCCGCCACGGCGTTGCGGCGCGGGGCGACGAGCGCCGGGCCGAAGACGTCCGGCAGCCTGCTGCCGGGCACGGTGAGCCAGGCGGGATCGGCGGCGGTACCCGGGGCGCCGCCCGCGACGGTGCCGAGGTCACGGCCATGGCGCCAGAACTCGATCTCGCATCCCGTCTCCAGGCCGCTGAGCACCTGGCCGGCCGGGCCGAGGCGCACCACACCGGTGCGGAGCACCGGGGCCCGCCGCACGGCCCGCGGCAGCCTGCCGTCGGCCCACAGCACCGCGGTGGTCACGGTGCCGTCCGGTCCGACGGCACCGACGTACCCGGCGGTGCCCGCGAAGCGCTGGGCGGCCCGGGCGAGGACCGCGCCCCGGTACGACTCCTCGACGCCCACGACCTGGCCCGGCGCGCCGTGCCCGTGCTCGGAGGGAACCAGGAAGTACGGGACGCGCAGCCCTTCCAGCAGGGTGCAGACGCGTTCGAGATCGGCTTCGAAGGCGTCCGTGGCGGTGTACGCGGCGACCGTACGGCCGTACAGGCGCGCCGGTCCCAGGGTGATCCCCCGGGTTCCGGGCACGGCGGCCCGCAGGCGTCGTCGGGCCCGGGTCGCGCGCAGCGCCCAGAGCCTCGCCGACAGCCAGGCCCACAGGCGCGTCAGAAGGCTCCCGGCGGCCCGCAGGCCGGCGGGCGCGGTGAAGCGGTGACGGATGTCCATGCCCCCTGGTCCCCCGTCAGTCCTGCTTCTCGAAGGGGCTCGGGAAGGGGAAGTAGTCCTCCAGGAACTCGCTCATCCGGACTCCGACCCGCTCCCGTTCCTCGGGCGCCACGTCGACGTCGTTGAGGCAGAAGAAGTCGAAGCGGCGGTTGCGGCGCAGATCGGCCAGGCGGGCCTCCGCGTCGGGGCGGCTGATGTTGACGTACCGGAAGCCGAACCGGCCCGGCACGCCGTGGCCGGTCATCAGGGCGTACTGGTAGAGCAGCGGGGCCGTCAGGGCGATGTCCTGCGGCGACCGGAAGCGGGACGCCGTGGTGCGGCGGATGTCCTCGGGGAAGAGCTCCTCCAGGGCCTGCAGTGTCTCCCGTTGCTGCGGCAGCGGGGTGTGCATGAAGTTGTTCGTGGTCATCCGACCGAACTTCTCCAGCAGCAGCCGGCGGACGTTCTTGCTGGCGGAGTTGGTGGCCGTCTCCTCGGCGTGCGGCTTGCCGACGCCGATCTTGAGCGGGGACACCGGGATCTTCATCAGACCGCTGCCGTGGAAGAAGTGCTCCGCGGTGACCCGGCGGCCGACGAACACGTCGTCGTTGAAGTAGAGGTAGTGGTCCGACAGGCCGGGGATGTGGTGCAGCCGGGTCTCGATCGCGTGCGAGTTGAACACCGGCAGGACGTCCGCCGGGAAGATGTCGCGGTGGTCGACGACCGTGATCCCCGGGGCGCTGTCGTCGAGCCAGTGCGGCTTCTGGCCGTCGGTCACGACGTAGATGTGGCGGACGAAGTCGGCGTACATGGCGAGCGAGCGCAGTGAGTACTTCAGCTCGTCGTGGCTCGTGTAGCGGGAGGCGTTGGTCTCCTTGTCCAGGATCTCGGCGGTGCCGCGCTCCTGGTACCGGGCGCGCTTGGCGCGCATCTGGGGCTCCTCGCCGTCCACCCAGGTGTATACGACGTCGACGGGGAAGGTGACGTCGTGCACGGTCGGCTGGGTGAGCGCGACGAAGCTCGGCAGTTCCCGGTCGCCGATCCGCACCACGGCCGGCTTCTGCTCGGACGCCGGCAAAACGTCCGTGATGCCGTTGTTCCGCGGTGCGACGAGGGACTCCGCGAAGATGTCCTCGGACGCCTGCGGCTGGACCGCGGCCAGCCGCCGCGGGCCCTTGTCGGAGGCGAGGAGTTCCGCCCCGTCCTCCCAGAACTCGACGTCGCAGGCGAGCTCCGGGCCGGCGAGCAGCTGGCCCGCGGGGCCCAGGTGGTTCTCGCCGATGCGCAGGACCGGCGCCGTGCGCAGCGCGGCGGGCAGGGCGCCGTCCATGAACAGGGCGGGGTGCTTGAGCTTCCCGCCGGGCAGCGGCCTGCCGATGAACACCGCCGTGCCCGCGTTCCGCGCCTCCAGTGCGATGAGGAAACGCTCCCGGTCGAGGGCGTTCACGCCGAGGGTGTGACGGGTGCGCGAGGCCGGTACCAGGAAGTAGGGGATGCCTTCCTGCTCCAGCACGGCGAGGACCAGGCCGAGGTTGGCGGCGGCCGCCTCGGCGGCGGTGAACCGGGTCACGACCCGCCCGTAGAGCTGCTGGCCGCGCACCGCCACCGGGCGGAGCACCGGGTCCGTGACCGCTGCCCTGCGGCGGCGGCGCAGGGTCCGCAGCTCCCACACCTTCTCGGCGGCCTTCCGCTCGACTCGCGGTCGTACCCGTCGGGCAAAGGAACGCACCGTCACGTTCTGAGCTCCTCTACATCAACCTCAACACACCCTTGCGTTAACCAGACGGACACCTAACGCGAATGGTTGTAGAAGATTTCTCAGAAAATTAAGGAAGGACCGAACTCGGACACAACCAGCTCATACCTGCGTGTGGTACGGGTCACCTCCTCATGAGGTGCTCGTCAGGACGACCAGCTGCCGGGTCGCCCGGGTCATCGCGACGTAGCGGTCGACGGCGCCCTCGACGCCGGTGCCGAAGTCCTCCGGGTCGACGAGGACGACCAGGTCGAACTCGAGCCCCTTGGACAGCCCGGGGGTGAGCGACCGGACCCGGGGTGTCCCGGTGAAGGCCGGGTCACCGATCACACAGGCGATGCCCTCCGTGTGTGCGGCGAGCCAGCCGTCGAGGATCGCGGTCAGCCGGCCGACGGATCCGTGGACGACGGGCAGGCCGCTGCCGCGGATCGAGATCGGCACGTTGGCGTCCGGGAGCGCGGCCCGGATGACCGGCTCGGCCTCCGCCATGATCTCTTCCGGTGTGCGGTAGTTGATGCTGAGCGAGGCCAGGGTGATCCGGCCGAATCCGACCCGTTCCAGGCGTTCCCGCCACGATTCCGCGAATCCGTTCCTGGCCTGGGCGCGGTCCCCGACGATGGTGAAGCTCCGGGACGGACAGCGCAGCAGCAGCATCTGCCATTCGGCGTCGGTCAGCTCCTGTGCCTCGTCGACCACGATGTGCGCGAACGGACCGGCCAGCAGGTCCGGGGCGACGGCGGGCAGCTCGGACTCGTCGACCAGGCTCACCTCGGCGTCCTCGCCGCGCAGCATCCGCACCAGGCCCTCGCCGTCGTCCCCGTCGGCGCCGGAGTCGACGGCGGCCCCGATCAGGTTGTCGACGACCTGTGCCATCCGTTCGCGCTGGGCGGCGAGCGCGGCCTCCTGCCGCTGCCCGCGCCGGGCCGCCGCCGGGTCACCGAGCCGCTGCCGGGCCGCGTCCAGGAGCGGCAGGTCGGACACGGTCCAGGCCTGGGCGTCGGCGCGCTGGAGCAGGCCGACCTGGTCACGGTCGAGCCAGGGGGCGCACAACCGCAGATAGGCGGGCACCGACCACAGGTCGCCGACCAGGTCGGTGGCCTCCAGCAGCGGCCAGGCCCCGTTCAGGGCGTCGGTCAGCTCCCGGTCCTGCTGGAGCGACCTGCAAAACCGCTCCGGCGGGACGTCGTCGCCGGTGTGCCTGTCCAGCAGGATGGTCGTGAGTTCCTCCCAGATCTGCTCACGACCCTCGTTGTGCGGGGTGCCCGGCCCCGGTGCCCGGAACGCGTCGGCCCAGTCGTCGGCACTCAGCCACAGGTCGCCCCAGTCGGTGGCGACCGTCATGCCCTCGGCGGGCGGCTCCTCGTAGAAGCGGACGGCCGTCTCGACCGCCCGCACCAGGTCGGCGGACGCCTTCAGCCGGGCCACCTCCGGGTCGGCCTCGGGCACCGCCGCGGCCCCCTCGTCGACGAGGTCGGCCAGGACGCAGGTCTGCACGCCCTCCTCGCCGAGGCTGGGCAGCACGTCGGAGACGTAGTCCAGGTAGGGCCGGTGCGGGCCCACGAAGAGCACCCCGCCCCGCCGGTGCCCGAGGCGCGGGTCGGAGTACAGCAGGTGGGCGGTGCGGTGCAGGGCGACGACGGTCTTGCCGGTGCCCGGGCCGCCGTCGACGACGAGGGCGCCCCTGGATCCCGCGCGGATGATGGCGTCCTGGTCGGCCTGGATGGTGGCGAGCACGTCTCGCATCCGCTCCGACCGGTCGGCGCCGAGGCTCGCGATGAAGGCGGACTGGTCGTCGAGCGCGGTGTGCCGCTCGAGTCCGTCGTCGGTGAAGACCTCGTCCCAGTAGTCGCTGATCCGGCCGTCGGTCCAGCGGTATCTGCGGCGGCTGCGCAGCCCCATCGGGCCGGCGTGGGTTGCCGCGAAGAACGGCTCGGCCGCGGGTGACCGCCAGTCGAGCAGCAGCCTGCGGCCCGCGCTGTCGGTGAGGCCCAGCCGCCCGATGTAGGCGGGCTCGGGGGCGTCCGCGCCCACGATGCGCCCCAGGCACAGATCGAGCCCGAAACGGCGCAGGGTGCGCAGCCGCCCGGTCAGCCGGTGGACCTCGGTGTCCCGGTCCATCGCGGCCCGGCCGGTGCCGCCGGGGGCCTTGAGTTCGGCGTCGAGGCGCTCGGAAAGGTCGGCGATCGTCTCCTCCAGGCAGCGCGCGATCGCCGCGAAGTGCCGCTCGTCGTCGGCGATCAGGGCCGGATCGGCCTTTGCGGAGAGGTGGTCGGGGAGGTCGAAGGCGCGGGTGGTCAGGGGGTTCACTTCATCAGCTCCGTTGGGGTGCCCGGTGCGGCGACGGGCCCGGGCGGTGGTGGCGGGCGCGGGTGCGAGCGGCTCGGCTTCCGGACGGTTCACGCGGAGACGGGCGGAGGTTCCCAGCCGGTCCGGTCTGTCCCGTCGGTCCCGTCGAGCAGGAGGCGCGCGGCCACCGTCGCGCCGTCGGTACGGACCTCACCGGCCACGGCGGCCGCCCGGGCCCGGGTCCCGGGGGCGAGGGCGGTCGCCAGCGCGGCGGAGAGGGAGTCGGTGGTCGGGGCCTGGCCCTCGTGCGCCGCGCCGATACCGAGTTCGGCCACCCTGGCGGCCCAGTGCGGCTGGTCCACGATCTGGGGGACGATCACCTGGGGCACGCCGGCCAGCGCGGCCGTCGTCGTGGTGCCCGCGCCGCCGTGGTGGACGACGGCGGCCACGCGCCGGAACAGCGCCTGGTGGTTGACCTCGCCGATCGCCAGGCAGTCGTCCCGGCCGTCGATCGGGGCGAGGTCGGCCCAGCCCCGCCCGACGAGCACCCGGCGGCCCCGGGCGCGCACCGCCTCGACGGCCACCCGGGCGGCGTCCGGCGCGCCGCGCATCGCCATGCTGCCGAAACCGACGTACACCGGTGGCTCGCCCGCCGCCAGGAAGGCCGCCAGCGCGTCAGGAAGGGGGCGCTCGTCCGGCAGCAGCCACGCTCCGGTCTGTACCAGGTCGAAGTCCGTCAGGTCCTGCCACGGTCCGAGGACCGGGTCCGCGGCCAGCCACGGCCGGCCGGTGAGGACGTGGTCACGGACGTCGTCCACCGGGGGCAGTCCGATCGCCGCCCGACGGGTGTTCAGGGCCTCGCCGTACAGCGCGTCCACCCGTTCGGCGTCCACCTTCCACAGCGTCCGCAGGTCGGCGCCGGGCGGGGCCGGACGTCCCGGGCGGCCGGCCGGCGGGAAGTGCGAGGACGGCATCCCGAACGGGTGGGGGCACGCGAAGACGTACCCGATCCCCAGTTTCTCGGTCACGGACCGTACGCCGGCCGGCAGCAGGCCGGTCGCCACCACCACGTCACACCCTTCGGCCGCCGCCGCGACCGTGTCGAAGTGCGCGGCGACCAGGTCGGCGGCGAGCCGGAACGCGTCCGACGGCTGCGGATCCGGCCGGGTCACCACCGAGCGCACCGACGGACCGAACGGCACGTGCGGCACGCCCGCCCGGGCCAGCAGCTGAGCGAACTCCTGGTCCGGCGGGGCGCACACCCGTACCTCGGCGCCCAGTCCGCGCAGCGCCAGTCCCAGTCCCGCCAGGGGTTCGACGTCCCCCCGCGACCCATATCCCATCAACAACACACGCACCTGGTGAATCCCCCAAAAACCGCTGGTTCTGGCTTCGGCCTGCGATTTTGCGGGACGAGGGGGGCCTTGCCGCAAGCCCCCCTGTGCGCTATAAGTTGAGAGTGGCGAGGAGAGGATGAACTCCTTGCCCTATTTTTTTTGCCCGGCCCGGCCCGTCACGGCGCAGCCGCCGTTCTGGTCACGTCGCGCTCAGCCAGGGCCGGACCTGCTTGCGCGCCTCGTGCAGCCGTGACTTCAGCGTCCCCAGCGGAATCCCCACCCGTTCGGCGACCTCGGCGTAGTCCAGCTGGCAGATGTCCCGGTAGACCAGCGGAGCGACCAGCTGCGGATGCTCCCGCTCCAGCCGGTCCAGCGCCTCGAGGAGATCGATCCGGGAACCGGCGATCACGCTGGTGGTGCGCGGGTCGACGTGCTCGGCCGGTTCGATGGTCGCCGGCTGCTCGGCCGACCGGCGCTTGAGGTCCCGGTACTTCTGCCGGGAACAGTTGGCGACGACCGTGTACAGCCAGGTGCTGAAGCGGCTGCGGCCCTCGAAGGTGGAGATCTTCCGGGAGATCTGCAGCAGTACGTCCTGGGCCGCCTCCTCGGCGTCCTCCCGGCACGGCAGGAACCGTCCGCAACGTCGGACGACGTCGGGCCGGACCTCGGTCAGCAGCTGGTTCAGGGCCAGCTGGTCGCCCGCGGCGGCCCGCCGGGCGAGGTCTTCGGTCAGCGCGGCGTCCGGCACGGGAGGTCCCCCTCGAAGTCGATCTCAGGGCAGGCATGATAGTCGTATGCAACCCCTGGAGCGGATCGGCCGCTATCGCCTCGAACGGCGCCTGGGCACCGGTGCCTTCGGGACGGTCTGGCTCGCCCACGACGACCAGTTGGACGCCTCGGTGGCGGTGAAGGTGCTCGCCGACAACTGGTCCCACCGTCTCGACATCCACGACCGCTTCCTGTCCGAGGCGCGGCTGCTGCGCCGGGCCGACTCGAAGCGGGTGGTGCAGGTCTACGACATCGGTGAGCTTCCGGACGGGCGGCCGTACTTCGTGATGGAGTACGCCGACGCCGGCACGCTCGCCGATCTGCTCGGAGCCGGTCCGCTGCCGGTCCCCGACGCGCTGCTGCTGACCGCGCTGGCGGCCCGCGGCGCGGCGGACCTGCACGGGGCCGGGATCGTGCACCGGGACATCAAGCCGACCAATGTGCTGCTGCGCACCGCGCAGGACGGCACCCGGCGGGTGCTGCTGGCCGACCTCGGACTGGCGAAGAGCCTGGCACAGGCGTCGGGGCTGACGCTGGCCGCGGGTTCCGCGGGCTATCAGCCGCCGGAACAGGCCGAACCGGGCGAGGGCATCGACGCCCGGGCCGACGTGTACGCCCTGGGCGCGGTCGGCTACGAGCTGGTCACCGGGACGGTGCCGGGGGCGCCCGGGAAGGTGGTGCGGCCGGAGCGGCTGCGGCCCGGCCTCGGGGACGACGTCCAGCGGGCGCTGATGCGGGCCCTGGAGCCGGACCGGCAGCGGCGCTGGCCGTCCGCGCAGGCCTTCGCGGACGAACTGGACCGGCTGGCGGCGGCCGCGGCGGCTCGCCGGCCACGGCGCCTGGACGGCGTCCGCCGACGGCTCAACGCCATCACGCTGACGGTGGCCGCGGTCCTCACGGCCGGGGGTACGGCCCTCGCGGTCACGCTGGTCGACCGGCACGGCTCGGCGGGCGACGAGACGAAGGTCACCGACTCCACCGGGCGGGTGGTGGCGCAGGTGCCGTCCGGGTGGGCGGGCGAGCTGCGCGACTCCGGCTGGAATCCCCGGGCGCTCGGGCTCGCCGCGGGGCACGAGCCCGGCCTCGAGGTCGCCGACGACGTGTCCCAGTGGCAGGACCTGACCACGGCGGTGAACGGCGTGTTCATCGGCGTGAGCGAGCACGGCGACGTCACGGCCAGGGTGAACGCCCTGTCCCACCGGCAGTGCCACTACGACGGCAGCCGCGCCTTCACCAGCACCCTCTGGAAGGGCCGGGTCCGCACCTGGAGCGGCTGTGCCGGCGCGGGCGGCTCGATCCAGGAGGCGGCTCTCGCCCCGGCCGACGGGGACGACCAGCCCCAGGTGTACGTACAGGTACGGCAGAAGGGAGCGGTGGACGACACGGCCACCGACGGCATACTTCGGTCGATCCGGGTCACCTGACCCGACGAATCACGGCGTGCCCCCGAACTTTTCGGCCGTTTCTCGCATCGGATGGGAGTGACGGCGCACGGAGCGCCTCGGGCACGCCTCGCAGCGTGCCGCGAACATCCAGGAAGGTGGAGAGACATGGCGCACACGTCCCAGTCCTGGCGGCGCGGGGCGGCCCTGCTCGCGAGCACGGTCGCCGCCCTGGGCCTCCTGACCGCCTGCGGCAACGACAGCCCCGGCAAGTCGCCGGAGTCCGTCTCGGGCACGGCCGCGCCCGCGACCGGCGACTCGGCGGGTTCGAGCGCCTCGGACAGCGGCTCCGCGCCGTCGGGCGCGGGATCCTCGTCGGCGTCCCCGGGCACCGGCTCGTCGACGGGCGGCGGTTCCTCGGCCGGTGGTGGCACGACGACCGCCGGCACCGCGTCCGGCAGCCGCTGCCACACCTCCGAGCTGACCGCCTCGGTGGGCGGCAACGATCCGGGGGCCGGTCAGGAGAACTTCCCGATCGTCTTCACCAACAAGTCGGACCGCACCTGCACCGTCCGCGGCTTCCCGGGCGCCGCCTTCGTGAACGCCGCCGGCACCCAGCTCGGTGCCGATCCGCAGCGGGAGTCGGGCAGTACGCCCACGACGGTCACCCTCAAGCCCGGCCAGAGCGCCTGGGCGGGGCTGACCTTCTCCAACCCGGAGATCAGCGGCGCCAAGACGGCGGCCCCGGCCGCGCTGAAGGTCACCCCGCCGGACGAGCGGGACGCGTTGAAGGTCACCTGGAAGGGCGGCACGGTCCCGGTGTCCGGGAACTCCTCCTCGGTACGGCTGACCGTACTCAGCGCCGGTACCGGTGCCTGACCTGCCGCGACACCGGCCGCCCGGGGCCTGATCCCCGGCACCCGCACCCCGCTGCCCACCCCCCGGGCAGCGGGGTTCGTCATGTCCGGGCCACGACTGTCACAGGCGTGCTACACGCGCTCCCGGCGCCGATCTTTTCCACCGGGCCGCCCATCGAACCCGTCGACCACACAGGAAGCGGGCCCCGCGAGGGCCCGGACGACGGAATCGGGGACGGACATGAGCGGCATCTCCCGCAGGCGGATCCTGACGGCAAGCGCGACGGCGGGCGCCCTCGGCGCACTGGGCGCGGTGTCGGGCTGCTCCAAGGGCGAATGGTCGGTGGACGGTGGCGGTTCCGCCGCGGCCGGCGGCAGCGGCAGCGCCGCGGCGGCCAGGCCGCTGAAGCTCATCGGGGACGGTTCCACCGCCGACACCGGTGCCCAGCCCCATCAGCCGAAGGCGGCACGCCTGGCGGCCGGCGCCAAGCCGCCGCAGTTCGTGGTGTTCTCCTGGGACGGCGCCGGCGAGCTCAGCAACCAGCTGTTCTCCCGGTTCCGCAAGGTGGCGGCCGACCACGGCGCGAAGATGACGTTCTTCCTGTCCGGCATCTACACGCTGCCCGAGGCCAAGAAGGACCTCTACCGACCGCCGCAGCACGAGGTGGGCGCCTCGGCGATCGGCTACCTCTCCGACCGGCACATCCACAACACGCTCCAGCAGGTGCGCGCCGCCTGGCTGGAGGGCCACGAGATCGGCACCCACTTCAACGGGCACTTCTGCGGCAGCGACGGCGTGCGCAACTGGTCCCCCGCCGAATGGCGCAGCGAGATCGACCAGGCGGTCGGCTTCGTCACCAGGTGGAAGACCAACACCGGCTTCACCGACCTGGAGCCGCTGCCCTTCGACTACCGCAAGGAGCTCATCGGCGGCCGCACCCCGTGCCTGGAGGGCCAGGCCAACCTGCTGCCCACGGCGGCCGCGCTGGGCTGGAAGTACGACGCCAGCTCCCCCGGCGGCCTGCAGATCTGGCCGGGCAAGGTGCAGGGCAACCGCATCTGGGACTTCCCCCTGCAGTCCATACCGTTGTCCGGGCACTCCTTCCAGGTCCTGTCGATGGACTACAACATGATGTTCAACCAGTCGGGCGGCAACCCGCTGGGCGACAAGTCCCAGTACGACGCCTGGCGTACCCAGGCCCGCGACACCTACCTCGCGGGCTTCGAGCGCGCGTACACCACCAACCGGGCGCCGTTCTTCATCGGCAACCACTTCGAGCGCTGGAACGGCGGCATCTACATGGACGCCGTCGAGGAGGCGATCGGCAAGATGGCCGAGTACGACGACGTGCGCTTCGTCTCCTTCAAGCAACTGGTGGCATGGCTGGAGGCGCAGGACCCGGCGGTGCTGCGGACGCTGCGCACACTGAACCCCGGCCAGGAACCGACCGGCGGATGGGCTGATTTCCTGGGCCCGGCGGGTACCCCCTCCTCGTAACCGGGCCCGTCTGCTTACATGGGCGGGCCGCACTTGATCACGCTCCGAGGAACGCGCCCTGAACACCCCGCTCGCCGAGACCCTGTCCGTCCTCCTGCTCGCCGCCGTCCTCGCCTGGGCCGTGATCCGGCCCCGCGGCATGCCGGAGGCGGTGCTCGCCGTACCCGCGGCGGGGGCGGTGATCGCCACCGGGGCGATCTCGCTGGACCACGCCCGGCAGGAGGCCGAACGGCTCGGGCCCGTCGTCGGTTTCCTCGCCGCCGTCCTGGTGCTCGCCCACTTCTGTGACGTGGAGGGACTGTTCCAGGCCTGCGGGGCGTGGATGGCCCGCTGGTCGGGCGGGCGGCCGGTGCGGCTGCTGACCGCGGTGTTCGCGCTGGCCTCGGTGATCACCGCCGTGCTGAGCCTGGACGCGACGGTGGTACTGCTGACGCCCGTGGTGTTCGCGACCGCGGCCCGGTCCGGGGTGCGGGCCAAACCGCACGTCTACGCGTGCACGCATCTGTCGAACACCGCCTCGCTGCTGCTGCCGGTGTCCAATCTGACGAACCTGCTGGCGTTCGCGGCGAGCGGGCTGAGCTTCACCCGGTTCGCCGCGCTGATGGTGCTGCCCTGGCTGGTGGCGATCGGCGCCGAGTACCTGGTGTTCCGGCGGTTCTTCGCCCGGGACCTGTCCTCGGCGGCCCCGGGCGCGCGGGACACCGGCGAGCCGCCCCGGCTGCCGCTGTTCGCGGTGGTGACGGTGGCCTGCACGCTCGCCGGGTTCGTGGTCACCTCCGCGTTCGGGATCGACCCCGCCTGGGCCGCGTTCGCCGGCGCGCTGGTGCTGGCCGGGCGGGCGCTGGTACGGCGACGGGCGAGCGCGCTGTCCGTGGTGACGGCCGCCGCGCCCGCGTTCCTGGCATTCGTGCTCGCGCTCGGGATCGTGGTGCGGGCGGTCGTCGACAACGGGCTGTCCGACACGCTCGGGCAGGTGCTGCCGGGCGGGACGGGGCTGCCGGCGCTGCTCGGCGTCGCCGCGCTGGCCGCCGTACTGGCGAACATCGTCAACAACCTGCCCGCGGTGCTCGTGCTGCTGCCGCTGGCCGCGCAGACCGGCCCCGCCGCGGTGCTGGCGGTGCTGCTCGGGGTGAACATCGGTCCGAACCTCACCTACGCCGGTTCGCTGGCGACGCTGTTGTGGCGCAGGATCGTGCACCAGCACGATCACGGGGTGGACCTCGGCGAGTTCACCCGGCTGGGCCTGCTCGCCGTGCCGACCGCGCTGGCCGGCGCGGTGGTGGCACTGTGGGGGGCGCTCCAGGTGGTCGGGATCTAGGCGGGAGGCCATGGACATGCGGGTGATCGTCTGGCTGGTCGAGGGGACCTGGCCCGCCTGTGTGGACGCGGCGCGCGGGTGTGCGCGGGACGCGTCCGAGGTGGTGCTGCTGCACGTGACCGAGCCCGGGGTGGCCGGGCTGGCACACGGCGCCTTCGCCGGGCTGCTGGGCCGGGCGGGTTCGGAACCGGACCCGGAGCGCCGGCTGGTGGAACTCGGCGGCACGTCGGCGGCGGAGCTGCTGGACGCCGCCGAGGCCCGGCTGGGGCGGCCGTGCACCCGGCTGGAGCGGACCGGCCGCATCGAGCGGGAGGTGGTGGCCGCCGCCGAGGGGGCCGGCCTGCTGATCGTCGCCCGGGACGGCGACCGGTCCCGGCTGGGGCCGCACAGCCTGGGCAAGGCGGTGCGGTTCGCCGTCGATCACGCGCCCTGTCCGGTGCTGCTGGTGTGGCCGGAGGGGGCGCCGGACCTGACCACGATGCCGCCCCCGCCCCCGCACCACCCCTGAGCCGGTACCGGCTCAGCGGCCGTGGCGGCCACCGCCACCTCCGCCGCCGTAGCCGCCGCCGTAGCCCCAGCCGCCGCCGTTCCGGTCACCGCCGTAGCAGTAGCCCGGGTACTCCGCGCACGGGTTGTAACCGGAGGCGCTGCTCGACGGCGTGGGCTGCGCGGTCGTCCGTGCCGCCGACGGGGTGGGCGTCGGTGCTGGGGTCGTCGCGGCCCTGGCCTTGGCGGTGGCCGACGAGGACGGGCTCGGCGCCGGCGTGGCCTCGGCGTCCCAGTTGACGACCTGCATCTGCAGGTCGGGCTGGGAGGTGTCCATCACCCAGCGCTGGGAGGCGACGTTCGCCCGGGTCTTGACCACCAGGGAACCGCCGCCGTCGGTGGCGGCCGGCGCGAGCGCCAGGTCCTGGTCCCAGCGGGGCACCAGCGCGCCCTGGAGGGTGAAGTCGTAGCGGATGCTCCGGCCGCCGGTGCCGGAGGCGGCCGAGCAGGGGGCGAGCTGGACGGCGTAGCCGAGGTGGGAGTCGAGGCACAGGCCGGGGTCGGCGCCGTTGCGCAGCAGCCCGTCGTTCTCGTACGTCCACTGCTGGCCGGCGGCCGAGGAGCACTCGGCGAGTTCGGCCTCGGCTCCCTTGGCGGGCTTCTTGCCGACCAGCCCGATGCACAGTCCGGACGCGATGTTGTGCAGGCGGCCGCGCAGGGTGCCCTGGGTGGTCTGACTGGTGCCGATCCAGGACGGCCCCGAGCTGGCGGTG
Source organism: Streptomyces sp. NPDC059224 (assembly GCF_042754285.1). Taxonomy (NCBI): domain Bacteria; kingdom Bacillati; phylum Actinomycetota; class Actinomycetes; order Kitasatosporales; family Streptomycetaceae; genus Streptomyces; species Streptomyces sp. NPDC059224. The sequence continues at coordinate 27,278 of NZ_JBHZAN010000054.1, read as the reverse complement.
CCGGTACCGGGCGTGGCGGAGGGCTTGCCGGCGGCCGCGGGACCGGAGTCGTCGCCGGAGCCGAGCACCGACCACAGCACCAGCGGCAGCACGACCAGCCCGCTCACCGTGCCCACGGCCACGGAGAGGTTGCGGCGGCGCACCCGTCGGGCTGCCCGCTGCCTGGCCCGGCGGGAGAGGGCGGGATGCACCACCAGGTCCTTGCCCGGGGCCTCCTCGGGCGGCCCGAAGGCCTCGCCGCCCGCGAGGCGGCCGCCGGGTGCGGTCTCCGGCTCGGCGGGCGGCTCGGTGCGGCCGGCCCGTGACTCCACGTAGGCACGGGCGCCCCAGCCGAGGACGGCCTCGGCCAGGGCGAGGCCGAGGCTGCTGCCGCCGTTGAACTGCTGGAGCTGGTCGGCGGTGTACCGGCAGTGGGTGCAGCCGCCGAGGTGCTGCTGGAGGTCCCGGTCGATGTCGACGCCCCCGCGCCGGAAGGTCACGTCGATCATCCGGACGTACCGCTGGCACTCGTCCTCGTGGGCGAGTTCGCGGTGCACCTGAAGGCACTCCTCGCGCAGCCGCTCGCGGGCCCGGCGCAGTTCGATCCGCGTGTCCTGCTCGTCGAGGCCCAGCAGCGCGGCGGGGGTCGACAGCGGTTCCGACTCGACCTCGGCGTGCCAGAGCACGGCGCGCGAGGACTGCGTCAGCCGCTGGAAGGCGTGGGAGAGCAGCCGGCGGTTCGTGGGCGGGAGCAGCCGGGAGGCGGCCCGCTCCCCCTTGCCGACGCGCAGTTCGGGGTGCAGGCGTTCGCCGCGGCCGTCGTTGTCCCATTCGGCCGCGATGCGGCGGACGGTGACGAGCAGTTGGGGGCGCCAGGCGGCGGTGGGCCCGGCCTGGCGCAGGGATTCGCCGAAAAGCCGGGTGAATGCGGCGGTGGTGAGCATTCCCGCGCCGCGGGGCCCGTCGGTGCACAGCCGAGCGTAGGCGAAGGCCGCTTCCCAGTGCCGGTCGAGAAGTTCACCGACGGGGTGCAGTGCGGGGGTGGCACCCGTCCATTGCTTGAGCTCGGCGCTGAGCTGCTCGTCGGTGACGTCGAACGGCCGGTCGGGGGTAGGGGAATTCCCCAGGCCTGCGTCATTCACGGCGGCATTCCTTCCAGACGCAACACGTGATGCGGTCCATACCAATTGGTATGTGACCGGTATGCGACCCCGCCGGCTTCATGGCCGGATGGGCTGTTGGGGGTTCGGGGCTCGGACGTCCGCCGTCAGCAGCTCTTTTGAAGCGTGGGTGGCGTACGGGAGCGGCCTCGCGCATGCGGGGAATGGAATTGTCCGCATGCCGACAGGGCACACCTTTGCACAGGCCAGCGCGACAGAACAAGGGATCCCATGGTTTTGCGGATTGGCCGCAGCCCGGGTTAATTTGACCTCTCGTCAATGAGAGTGTCCGCGCATTGTCGTTGTATCGACATCGTAATTGACGCGAGGATTCGGGGGCGGCCGCTCCGTCATCCGCACCAACCATTGAACCGTCTTCCGACCTGCGCGATCCGCCCGGCGGGCGGCGCCCGGAGACCAATGGCCGCGGGCATTAGGGGCGTTCACCGGAACGGTAGGCGCCGGGTGGGACACCGTATCTTTCACGGAAAACCCGGCTGAAGTGGAACGGGCTGGGAAATCCGGACGCGGCCGCGACCCGCCCGACGGTCAGGTCGGTGCTCTCCAGCAGCCGGGCGGCGTGTCGCAGCCGCGCCTCGCGCAGCGCGCGCATCGGGGGCAGGCCCGTCTCCCGGGTGAAGAGGTGGGCGAACCGGGACGGCGAGAGCGCGACCTGCGCGGCGAGCGAGTCGACGGTGTGCGCAGCGCCCGGGTCGGCGGCGATCAGCTCCGAGGCGCGGCGCACCCGCCCGTCCCCGGCGTCCGGCCCCGGAGCCGCGCGGTGCGCGCCGGCCGTCGCGAGCAGCACCACCTCCTCCAGCGCGCACAGGGCGAGTTCGCGTGCCGCGCTGCCGTACGCGACGGCGACGGGCGGTTCGCCGCGCACCGCGGCGGGCGGCGCGCCGCAGCCGGTCCAGCGGGAGTCGGCCAGCAGCCGGTGGAACGCGGTCTCGATCCTGGCGTGCGTGTCCTCCGCAGCCCCGACGGCGAACACGCCGTCGCCCACGGCGCACGGCCCCAGCCACTGCGCCCAGCCGGGGCGGGCCTGGCAGTGCGTCCACCAGAAGCGCCAGCGGCGCGCGCCGGGCCCGACCGTGTAGTGGTGCGGCACGCCTGGCGCGAGGACGACCAGGTGGCCGGGGCGGGCCCAGGCCTGTGCGGTCCCCTGCCGGAGCAGGCCGAGCCCGTCCGTGGTCCAGGTGAACAGCCAACTGGCCGACCCCTCGGGCCGGTTGACCCGGTAACCGGGGCCCTGGTCGTAGTGGCCGGTGACGACCGTGCCCGGCGGCGGAGCCGGGACAGCGGTCCCGGGCAGTTCCTCAGCGGTCATGGACATCCTCTCCACGGACGTGTCGGCCTAGCGTGACAGGCCCAGAGCACCGGACCGAGGAGCGCGGACATGACCGTCACGGGCATCGGCACCACCACGGCGCGGCAGTTCGAGGACGACGGGTTCGCCGTCGTACGTGGGTTGTTCGGGTACGACGAGATCGACCGGTTGTGTGCGGAGTTCGCGGCGCTGCACGCGGCGGGGCGGCCCGTGCCGGGCCACTTCCGGCCGGGGCCGACGGCGGATCCGCTGCACCGGTACCCCCGCGTGATGCAGCCGCACGAGATCAGCGCGCTCGCCCGGCGGTTCCTGCTGGACGCGCGGCTGCGGGTGATCCTGGAGGGGTTGTTCGGGGAGGAGGTGCTGGCCGCACAGAGCATGTTCTACTTCAAGCCGCCGGGGGCCCGGGGGCAGGCGCTGCACCAGGACAACTTCTATCTGCGGGTGGAGCCGGGGACCTGCGTCGCGGCGTGGGTCGCCTGCGAGGAGATCGGCCGGGAGAACGGCGGTCTCGAAGTGGTGCCGGGGACGCATCGGATGGAGCTGTTCTGCCCGGAGGAGTCCGACGCGGAGCTGTCGTTCGCGCGGGAGTACGTGGCACCGCCAACGGGGCTGGTGGCGGTGCCGGTCGACATGGGGCCGGGGGACGTGCTGTTCTTCAACGGGAGTCTGGTGCACGGGTCACAGCCGAACCGCTCCGCCGCGCGGTTCCGGCGGTCGTTCATCGGGCATTACGTGGGGCGGTCGGCGGCGCGGATCGGTTCGTACTACCGGACGTTGACCATGAGCGGGGAACGCGTTGCGCTGCCGGCGAGCGCGGGCGCCGGCCCCTGCGGGACCGAACGGCCGTGACGGGGCCCGCGCCCCTGGCGTGCGGCACGTCTCAGTGGCCGGAGATCGGATGGGGGCCGTACGGCTGCTCCAGCTCTTCGAGTTCCTTGTCGCTGAGTGCCAACTCCACTGCGGCGACCGCGTCCTCGATGTGCCGGGGCTTGGACGCGCCGATGATCGGGGCCGTCACCGGGTTCTGGTGGAGGAGCCAGGAGAGGGCCACCTGGGCCCGGGGGACGCCCCGGTCGCCTGCGATGCGGGTGACCGCCTCGACGATCGCGCGGTCGCCCTCCTGGTAGAGGCGGTTGCCGAAGTTGTCGGTGGCGCTGCGCTCGGTGACCGTGCCCCAGTCGCGGGTGAGGCGGCCCCGGGCCAGCGGGCTCCACGGCAGTACGCCGACGCCCTGGTCCACGCAGAGCGGCAGCATCTCGCGCTCCTCCTCGCGGTAGAGGAGGTTGTAGTGGTTCTGCATGGAGACGAACCTGGTCCAGCCGTGCCGCTCGGCCGTGTACTGGGCCTTGGAGAACTCCCAGGCGTACATCGAACTCGCCCCGATGTACCGGGCCTTGCCCGCCTTGACGACGTCGTGCAACGCCTCCATCGTCTCCTCGATCGGCGTCTCGTGGTCGAAGCGGTGGATCTGGTAGAGGTCGACGTAGTCGGTGCCGAGCCGGCTGAGGCTGTGGTCGATCTCCGTGAGGATCGCCTTGCGGGACAGACCGCCGCCGTTGGGCCCGGGGCGCATCCGGCCGTGCACCTTGGTGGCGAGGACGATCTCGTCGCGCCGGGCGAAGTCGCGCAGCGCCTTGCCGACGATCTCCTCGCTGGTGCCGTCCGAGTAGACGTTGGCGGTGTCGAAGAAGTTGATGCCCGTCTCCAGCGCCTGCCGGATCAGCGGGCGGGACGCCTCCTCGTCGAGGGTCCACTCGTGGGTGCCACGGTCGGGCAGACCGTAGGTCATGCAGCCGAGGCAGATCCGGGACACGTCCAGACCGGTCCGGCCGAGCTTCACGTACTCCATCGTTGTCTCCCGCCTTCGAGATCACGTCGTACAGAGCCGAGCCTACGTCGGGCGGGCGGCCGGTCCCGTGCGGCGGCGGCGGTAATCGGACGCGTCAGCCGTGCTCCAGCAGGTCAAGCGCCCGTTCCCAGGCGAACTCGGGGCGCCGGCCGTCCGCTTCGGCCCCGCCGGTGTGCGGCTCGCCGAAGCGGACGCCCAGCCCGCGCAGCCGGGTGACGCTCTCCCGGTAGGCGGGGTGGGCGGCCAGCGCGTCGGCGACACACGGCAGAACGGCTATCGGGACGCCGAGCCCCAGGGCCTCGCAGAGGGTGCCGACGGCAAGGGTGTCGGCGAGCCCGGCGGCCCACTTGTTGACGGTGTTGAAGGTGGCGGGAGCGACGGCCACCGCGTCCGGCGCCGGAAAGGGGCGCGGGTCGCGGGGGCGGCGCCAGGCCGACCGGACGGGTCGGCCGGTGCGCGCCTCGGCGGCGGCGGTGTCGAAGAAGCCGTTCATGGCGACCGGCGTGGCGATGACCCCGACCTCCCAGCCGCGTTCCTGCGCCGCGGTGATCAGCCTGCCGACGTCCGCGGCGACGCCGGCCCCGCAGACGACCAGGTAGAGGAAGGGCTTCGAGGACGCGTCGGTCATCCGGGAACCCTACGCGAGCGCTACCGGAGCGGGAACGACCGGCCCCGCTCGGACTCCGGGCGTGGACCGTGGATACGGCGGTCGCCCTCCTCGATCCGGACGTCGTTGATGCTGGCCTCGCGCCGGGTCATCAGGCCGTGCCCGTCGAACTCCCAGAGTTCGTTGCCGTAGGACCGCCACCACTGGCCGGCCTCGTCGTGGCACTCGTACTGGAAGCGGACGGCGATGCGGTCGCCGTCGAAGGCCCACAGGTCCTTGCGGAGCGCGTAGTCGAGTTCCCGGTCCCACTTGGCGGTGAGGAACTCGACGATCTCGGCCCGGCCGGTGACGAAGGTGTCCCGGTTGCGCCAGAGCGAGTCCTCGGAGTACGCGAGCGCCACGCGCTGCGGATCGCGGGTGTTCCAGGCGTCCTCGGCGGCCTGGACCTTCTGGAGGGCGGTCTCGTGGGTGAAGGGCGGCAGGGGCGGACGGTCGGTCATGGGTCTCCTCCTCACGCGGAGAACGTGCGTTCTCCGGGTCGCTGCTAACGTAGGAGAACGCACGTTCTCACGTCAAGGAGCCATCAGCAGTGGTCATGGACAGCGCGATCGCGCGGGAGCAGGCCCTGGACGCCGCCGAGCGGCTGTTCTACGGCCGCGGGGTCCAGTCCGTCGGCATGGACGACATACGCGGCGCCTCCGGGGTCTCCCTCAAACGGCTCTACCAGCTCTTCCCCGCCAAGGAACAGCTCGTGGTGGCCTATCTGGAGCGCCGGGACCTGCGCTGGCGGCGACTGCTCGCCGCGCATGTCGAACGGGAGCCTGACCCCAGGGAGCGGCTGCTCGCCGTCTTCGACTGGCTGGCGGGATGGTTCGGCGAGGCGGACTTCCGGGGGTGCGCGTGGATCAACGCGTACGGCGAGCTGGGGGCCACCTCCGAGGGGGTGGTGGCCCAGGTACGGGACCACAAGCAGGCCTTCCGGGACTATCTCGGGCGCCTGGTGGCGGACGCGGGACTGGACGCCGCGCTCACCGGGCCGCTGTTCCTGCTGGCCGAGGGGGCGATGGTGACCGCGGGCATCACCGGCACCACGCGCCCGGCCACCGAGGCACGCGAAGCGGCCCGGGAACTCCTGCGCGACCGCTGAGGCCAGGCACGGAGCGCGCCCGCCTGGCTCGGACCGCCGAAAGCCCGTCCCGGGCCCGGGCGACCGACGCGACGCCGCCGCCTCCCCGCCGCCCAGACGCGGCAGCACCCCGGCCCCGGGCAACCGGGCCGCACCCGGAAACAGCCCCTCCCGACGGACGCCCGGGAACCGCCGCGCGACCCGTGAGGTCAGGAGGGGCTCCGGGGGCCGCCGAGGGCACGGTACTGGTGCGCCGGCGCGCCCGGTTCGCCGCGCCGGCGCCGGTCGAGGGCCGATCTGGTGGTCGCCCCGCTCGGACGGCTCCGGTACGTCCTGCGGGTCACCGTCGAGGGCGACCGGGTGGCCGTCTGCCAGGTGATCGCCGATCGGGCGCGGCGCGCGGTCCGGAGCCGGCGGTGCCGCAGGCACCGCCGGCCGCCGGCTAGCCCGTCGGTTCCTTGACGGTGATGGCGTGCACCGGGCAGGCCCGGGCCGCCTCCTTGACCAGCGGGTCGCCGCCGCCGTCCGCCATTCCGGGGAGCAGGGTGCTGAAGCCGTCGTCGTCCTGGGTGAAGACGTTCGGGGCCGTCATGGCGCACTGGCCGGCTCCGATACAGACGTCCGTGTCGATGTCGATGTGCATGGCAGGAGCCTCTTACCAGGTCACGGGGAGTTCCAGCATCCCCTGGATCGTGTCGCCGGGTTTGAAGGGAATCTTCTCCGGCGGCGCGGCCAGCCGCAGGTCCGGAAGCCGCTCCCACAGGGTGCGCAGGGCGATCTCCAGCTCGGTGCGGGCCAGGTTCTGGCCCAGGCACTGGTGGATGCCGAAGCCGAAGGCAACGTGGTGGCGGGCCGGGCGGTGCCAGTCGATGGTGTCGGGGTCGTCGTACACGGACTCGTCGCGGTTGATGACCGAGGTGGCGAAGAGCACGCCGTCGCCTTTGCGGATGGTGGAGCCGGCCACCTCGATGTCCTCCAGGGCGACGCGCAGCAGCCCGTCGGCGATGGACAGCATCCGCATCAGTTCCTCGACGGCGGCGGGCACCAGAGCGGGGTCGGCGCGCAGTTCGGCGAGCCGCTCGGGCTGCTGGAGCAGGGTGAAGGTACCCAGCGAGATCATGTTGGCCGTGGTCTCGTGCCCGGCGACCAGCAGGATGAGGGCGAGTGAGACGACCTCGGCGCGGTTCAGGTCGCCCTCGCGGAGCCGCTCGTGGACGAGGTCGTCCAGGACGCCTTCGCCGGGCGCCTCGTCCCGGCTCTTGCGGTCGGCCAGGTCGCCCAGATAGGCCTCCAGCCGGTCGCGCGCGTCCAGGGAGTCCGCGGCCGCCGGACCGCGCAGCAGCCGCCGGGACTGTGCTTCGAAGAACTCGTGGTCGGCGTAGGGCACACCGAGCAGGTCACAGATGACCATGGACGGCACGGGCAGGGCGAAGGCGCTCACCAGGTCGGCCGGCGGACCCTGGGCGATCATCCGGTCCAGCAGGCCGTCGACGATGCGCTGGATGGCCGGCCGCATCTCGGTCGCCCGTTTCAGGGTGAAGTCCGGGATCAGCATCCTGCGCTGGGTCTGGTGCTCGGGGTCGTCGAGGCCGAGCAGGGCGACCTGGCGGCGCTCGCGGGCCGCCGCGAACCGGGCGTTCGGCATCGGGAAGTCGTCCCGTCGGCGGTCGCTGGAGAGCCGGGGGTCGGCGAGCAGCGCCCGGGCCGTGCCGTGGCCGGTGACCGCCCAGGCGGTGCGGCCGTCGTAGAGGGTGACCCGGGACAGCGGGGTCCCGTCGCGCAGCGGGTCGTAGCCGGTGGGCGGGTGGTAGGGGCAGGTGCGGTCCTGCGGCCAGGCCACAGGGTCGGCCGGGTGGGCCGGAACAGTGGGTTCCGTCAGGTCCGTCAGTTCGTTCATGGAAGACCTCGCAGACGAATGTCGTACGTCGTGCCGATCTTCATTAGATGCTCGGGGCATCTATGGGACGACCGCAAGTTCGGCCAGATCGGTGAACCGGGTGATCTGGCCGAACCCCACGTGGTCGGGGGACGATTCCACGCCGAAAACGGCTTGCCGGCAGGACGAGGCGGACCACAGGATCTGCGCATGAACACTCCTGACGCCGTGGTGCCGCTGACCTTCGCGACCGTCGCCCGGGGGCGGGTCCAGCAGCAGCCGAGGCGCCCCTGGAGGCCCGAGCCCGCACGCCCGTGACGGCCGCGCTCGTCGCCGGCCTGCTCGCCGGCTACGGGATCGCCGTCCCGGTCGGCGCGGTCGGCACATATCTAGTGTCCCTCACGGCCCGCACTTCGCTGAGGACCGGCGCCTGCGCCGCGCTCGGTGTCGCGAGCGCCGACGGCCTGTACGCCCTGCTCGCCGCGGTCGGCGGGGCCGCGCTGGCGACCGCGCTGCTGCCGGTGCTCGGGCCGCTGCGCCTGGTCTCGGCCCTGGTGCTGGTGGGGCTCGCGGTACGAGGTGCGACGGGGGCGCTGCGCCAGTACCGGGAGCGGCGTCTTTCCACCCGGGCCGAGCGGCCGGTACCCGGTCCCGCACGGGCGTATCTCGGCCTGCTCGGGATCACTCTGCTCAACCCCACGACGGTGATCTATTTCGCGGCGCTGGTGGTCGGCTCCCGTTCCGCCGAGCCGGTGCGGCCGCTGGAGCAGGGCGTCTTCGTCCTCGCGGCCTTCGCCGCTTCCGCGAGCTGGCAGCTGCTGCTGGCGGGCGGCGGCGCGCTGCTCGGCCGGGGCCTGACCGGCCACCGGGGACGCCTGGTCACGGCGCTGCTGTCGAGCTGCGTGATGCTGGGGCTGGCGGCCCGGATGGTGCTGTCGCCGGGCTGAGACCGCCGGGACCCGGTCGGGGCGCGAAGGCTCCGGCGACGGCAGGCTGTCCTCGTAGACGTGGTGCCGTACGACGTGGGACGTGGTGCCGTACGACGTGGCCGTCCCGGACGGTGAGGTGCAGGGCGAATCTGGCGTGATACGGGCGTCCGGTGGGGCACGCGGTCTGCCGGATCTCGCCGAGCACCACCGCGTCGTCGCCGTCGACCAGCACCCGTTCGACCCGGGTGTCCGCCCGCTCGGGTACGTGGTGCGCGGCCAGGTCGCGGTAGTGGGCGGCGGCTCCGGCGCGGCCGGTGCGGCAGGTGATCCAGGGGGTGTCCCGGCGGTCGTGCTCGTGCCGCGGCCGGTTCAGCCGCCAGTCGGCGTCCTCGGCGTACAGCTCGGCGATCCGCCGGAGAAGTTCCGTCACGACGGTACGGGTGTGGGACATCGCCGTGACCTGCCTCGGGTGTTCGGCCGGACGGGGTGTGTCCACGACTGTGCCCGCGTCGTGCGGTACGTGCGATTGCCCGTGAGGTAAGGAGGGCCCGGTGTCGTACGGATGATCCGGGGCACTCCCGGTGTTGAATCATGGCGTCAGTCTTGGAAGCGACGAGGGGACGGACCTCAATGCCTCTTGAGGGCGAGTACGAGCCCAGCCCGGCGGCCTGGGTACGCGAGCAGGTCGAGCTGTACGAGAGCTCAGGCGGGACGAAGGGCACGACCCTGATGGACACCGGGATGCCCGTCATCCTGCTGACCACCCTGGGGGTGAAGAGCGGGAAGATCCGCAAGACGCCGCTGATGCGCGTGGAGCACGGCGGGAAGTACGCGGTGGTCGCCTCGCAGGGCGGTGCGCCGAAGCATCCGGTCTGGTACTACAACGTCAAGTCGCAGCCGCTCGTCGAGCTCCAGGACGGGCCGGTCAAGCAGGACATGACCGCCCGTGAGATCACCGGAGCGGAGAAGGCCGAGTGGTGGGAGCGGGCGGTCGCCGCGTATCCGCCCTACGCCGACTACCAGAAGAAGACCGACCGGGAGATCCCGGTGTTCGTGCTGGAGCCGCACCAGGGGAACTGACGGTTCCGGGAATCCTTTCCGGCCGGGGAACGTCGGAATTTAGAAAAATCTGTTTCCCGCAGGCATGAACCGGCACCCGCCAGGGCAGCCGGAAGTCAGGCCCCGCCGCGTTCCCCCGTCGCGGCGGGGCTTTCCCGCGCCTCCTGCGCCGAGCGGTCGGTCACGTCCAGGAAGATCTGGTCGGTCTCGCCGAACTCCTCGTCCAGGGACCGCTTGATGCGCACCAGGACCTCCTCGACCTCCTCGCTGTCCAGGCCCGGCACCAGGTCGATCCGGGCCGCGACCAGGGTCGCGTCGAGCCCCAGCTTCATCGTGAACAGCGCTTCCACGCTGTCGATCTCGGGCTCCTCCGCCAGCCGCTCACGGATCCTGCCGCTCAGCTCGGGGTCCGCGGCCTCCCCGATCAGCTGGGCGCGGGCGTCGGCGCCCAGCCGGTAGGCCACGTACACCAGCAGCACGCCGATGGCCAGGGAGGCGGAGGCCTCCCACGCGACCTGTCCGGTGACCATGTGCAACGCCATGCCGGCCATCGCGAGCAGCACCCCGAGCACCGCGGTGCCGTCCTCGGCGACGACCGTGCGCAGCGCCGGATCCCGCAGGCCCCGGTCCTCCCGGCGGGCCTGGTGCAGTGCCCGGACCAGCGAGGCGCCCTCGGCGAGCAGGGCGACGCCCAGCACGATCAGGCCCGCCACATAGCCGCTGAGCTTCTCGTCGGCGCCGTTGCGCAGCGCCTCGACGCCCTGGAAGACGGAGAAGCAGCCGCCCATGACGAAGATCCCGACGGCCGCGAGCAGGGACCAGAAGAACCGCTCCTTGCCGTAGCCGAAGGGGTGGCGTTCGTCGGGCGGGCGGCGGCTGCGGCGCAGGGCGGCCAGCAGGAACACCTCGTTGAGGCTGTCGGCAACGGAGTGCGCGGCCTCGGAAAGCAGTGCGGGCGACCCGGCGACGATTCCGCCGACGGCCTTGGCGGCGGCGATCACCAGATTGGCGGCGAGCGCCACGAACACGGTCAGCCGTGTCCCGCGGTCGGCGTGCGACCGGTCCGGCTGCCCTTGCGGTTGTCGTTGCGACGAAGTCCCACTCACCTCGGCCGACTGCCCCGGCCCGGGCTGATCACACGTGCGGGAGCTGCGAATCGGGGAACATCGGGAGACACGGCGCATCAGGCACGTGAGGGAGGCAGCATGAGTGGTGACGGCAGCAACACCTCGCTCGGGCACAAGGCGTTCTCACGGTCCCCCAGTCACTTCACGGACCGGATCACGGCGGACGGGCGGGACGGCTGGCCGGTGGCGGCCGGGCGTTACCGCCTGGTGGTCAGCCGCGCCTGTCCGTGGGCGAGCCGGGCACTGGTGTCACGGCGCCTGCTCGGCCTGGAGGACGCCCTGTCGCTGGCCGTCACCGACCCGGTCCAGGACGACCGGAGCTGGCGCTTCACCCTCGACCCCGACGACCGGGACCCGGTACTCGGCATCCGGTTCCTCAGCGAGGCCTACGACCGCCGGGAGACCGGCTACCCGGGCGGGGTGAGCGTGCCCGCGGTCGTGGACGTGCCGAGCGGGCGGCTGGTCACCAACGACTACCAGCAGCTGACCCTGGACCTGGCCACCGAGTGGACGGCACTGCACCGGGAGGGGGCGCCGGACCTGTACCCGGCCGCACGCCGGGACGAGATCGACACGGTGACGGCCGAGGTCTACGAGGACGTCAACAACGGTGTCTACCGGGCCGGGTTCGCGCACCAGCAGAAGGTGTACGAGGACGCGTGCACGGCCGTGTTCCGGCGGCTCGGCCTGCTCGCCGAGCGGCTGGCGGGGCAGCGCTACCTGGTCGGGGACACGATCACGGAGGCCGACATCCGGCTCTTCACCACACTGGTGCGGTTCGACGCGGTCTATCACGGCCACTTCAAGTGCAACCGCTGGAAGGTGGCCGAGAACCCGGTGCTGTGGGCGTACGTGAGGGACCTCTACCAGACGCCGGGATTCGGTGACACCGTCGACTTCGACCACATCAAGCGGCACTACTACCAGGTGCACACCGGCATCAACCCCACCCGTATCGTTCCCCTCGGCCCGGATCTCGCCGGGTGGCTGACGCCCCATCACCGGGAGCAGCTGGGCGGCCGGCCCTTCGGGGACGGGACACCGCCCGGTCCGGTGCCGGCGGCCGAGCAGGTCGCGGACGCGGGGCGGCCCTGACAACGCGGAGGCAGGCATGGCCAAGCGCAGGAAGAAACCGAAGTTCCCTCTCGTCTACGCGCCGCTCGGCTTTCTGCTGAGCTGGGCCGGGGGCGCGCTGGGCGCACTGGTCTTCCGCCGGACCTGGATGGCACTGCGCGGCGAGGAGGACGCGCCCGACGCCCTGGACCGGGAGCGCGGCTGGGGCGAGGTGCTGCTGGCCGCGGCCCTCCAGGGCGCCGTCTTCGCGGTGGTGCGCAGCGCCGTGGACCGCACCGGCGCCACCGCCGTAGAACGCTCCACGGGAGCATGGCCGGCGACCCGCAGGGGCGGCCGGGACTGAGCGGTCTCAGCCCAGCTTCGGCGCCACCGGCGGCAGCAGGCGCAGGGTGAAGGAGTGTCCGGCCGGGTCCGCGTACCCACGTTCCTCGTAGGGCCCGGCCGGCTCCTTGGTGTCGATCGGGCGTCCGCCGAGGCCGACCACCCGCAGCTCGGCCTCGTCGAGGTCCTCGACCAGGAAGTCGAGGTGGGCCTGGAGCGAGTTCTCGGGCCGCGGCCAGCTGGGCGGGGTCGCGGTGACGTCGCGCCGGAAGGCGATCCTGAAGCCGCCGCGAGTACGGATCTCGACCAGGTTGGCCGATGTCTCGCCGTCCTCGGCGTCCAGCAACTCCCGGTAGAACACTGCGAGTTTCTCGGGCTCGGCGCAGTCGAGCACCACGACGGCCGCGTTCACCAATGCCATGCTTCCTCCCTGGACAGGTCCTTGGAGTGCGGATGTCCCCGGCCGCCGGATTCAGTCCCGGAGACGCGTCCGGATCAGGCGGGCCTCGGCCGCCGCCAGGAGCAGGTCCAGGGCGGCCGGGTAGGAGCTGTCCCGCATCGAGGCCACGAGGTGGCGGGCGGTGGCCGCGATGTTCGGGTGGGTGGCGGCGGGCAGCCGGCCGTAGGTCGCCCGCCACACGTCCGCCTCGGCCTCACGGGCGGGCTCGGGCAGGGCGGTGCTGGCGGAGTCGAGGGCGCTGCAGGCGAGGGCCTGGTCGACGAAGGCGTGGTAGACCCGGACCGCCTCCGCGTCCGGGAAACCGGCGCCGCGCAGCACCCCGAGGATGGTCTCGACGGCCTGGATCTCGTACGTCCGTCCGGTCACCCGGTGTGCGCTGAGCACCGCCGCCCGGGGATGGGCGAGAGCACCCGCGTGCATGCGCAGGCCCAGGTCGCGCAGGTCGGCGCGCCAGTCGCCGGTGGGCCGCCAGGCGCGCAGGGTACGGCCGGTCAGCTCGTCGGCGACGGCCAGCATCAGGTCGTCGGTGTGCCGGAAGTAGCGGTAGAGGGCACGGATTCCGACGCACCCCGGCTGCTCACGACCCCCAACTGAGGAACAGGAACGATGTACGCAGATCTGCTCCTCACCGGCGGCCCCGTCCTCACCCCCGAGGGCCCGGCGGACACCGCCGTCGCCGTCACCGGCGAACGCATCACCGCCGTCGGCCCCGCCGCGGGACTGCGGGAGCTGACCGGACCTCGCACCGAGGTGGTCGATCTCGCCGGCCGGCTGCTGCTGCCCGGATTCCAGGACGCCCATGTCCATCCGGTGCCGGCCGGCCTGGAGCTGAGCCAGTGCGACCTGACGGGACGGCGGACCGCCGCGGAGTCCGTGGCCGCCGTACGCGCCTATGCGAAGGCGCATCCGGAGCGGGTGTGGATCCTGGGCGGCGGCTGGTCCATGGAGGCCTTCGAGGGCGGTACCCCGACCCGGGAGCTGCTGGACTCCGTCGTACCGGTTCGGCCGGTGTACCTGCCGAACCGGGACCATCACGGGGCCTGGGTCAACAGCCGGGCCCTGGAGCTGGCCGGGATCGACCGTGACACGCCCGACCCGGCCGACGGGCGGATCGAGCGGGACGCGTCCGGCGTGCCGAGCGGCACGCTCCAGGAGGGGGCGATGCGGCTGGTCGGCCGGCTCGCGCCGCCTGCCACCCCCGCGGACCGGCTCGCGGCTCTGCTGCACGCCCAGCGGTACCTGCACGCGCTGGGCATCACCGCCTGGCAGGGCGCGCTGGTCGGGGACTTCCTCGGCATGGACGATCCGGCGCAGGCGTACCTGACGGCGGCCCGGGACGGTTCGCTGACCGCGCGGGTGGTGGGCGCGCTGTGGTGGGACCGGGCACGCGGCGCCGAGCAGATCCCGGAACTCGTTCAGAAGCGGGCGGTGTTGAGCCATGGGCGGTTCCGGGCGAGTACGGTGAAGCTGATGCTGGACGGGGTCGCCGAGAACGGCACGGCCGCCCTGCTCGACCCGTACCTCGACAAGTGCGGCTGCGCCACGGCCAACCGCGGCAAGAGCTTCATCGACCCGGAGCAACTGCCGAAGTACGTCACGGAGCTGGACGCCCTGGGCTTCCAGTGCCATTTCCACGCGCTGGGCGACCGGGCCGTACGGGACGCGCTGGACGCCGTGGCGGCGGCGCGGGCCGTCAACGGCCCCAGCGACACCCGGCCCCATCTGGCGCATCTCCAGGTCGTGCACCCGGCCGACGTACCGCGCTTCGCACGGCTCGGCGCGACCGCGAACATCCAGGCGCTGTGGGCCGCGCACGAGCCGCAGATGGACGAGCTGACGATCCCCTTCCTGGGTCCGGAACGGGCCGGCCGGCAGTACCCGTTCGGGTCGCTGCTGCGCTCCGGGGCGCGGCTCGCGGCCGGCAGCGACTGGCCGGTGAGCAGCCCGGACCCGGTCCAGGGCATCCATGTCGCGGTGAACCGGGTCGAGCCCGGCGGCGACGCGCCGGTGTTCCTGGCCGGGGAGCGGCTCGGGCTCCGGGACGCGATCACGGCGTACACGGCCGGATCGGCGTACGTGAACCACCTCGACGACACCGGCCGGGTGGCGGCCGGAGCGCTCGCGGACCTGGTGGTCCTGGACCGCGACCCGTTCGCCGGGGACCCCGAGGACATCGCGGACGCGCGCGTGACGCACACCTACGTGGGAGGCGCTCGGGTGTACTCGGCTCAGGAGGACTGAGCGGCTGCGGCCCGGGGGTCGAACTCGACCGGCAGGCTGTCCAGCCGGGACTCCCACGTGGAGGCGGTCGAGGTGAGCTCCTCGGCCGCGACCGCGAGCCGGAGCCCGGGCAGCCGGTGCAGCAGGACGTGCACGGCCGTCTCGACGATGCCCTGGCCGATGTTCTGTCCCGGGCATTCGTGCGGTCCGGCGCCGAACGCCAGATGGGCGTGGTTGCCGGCCACGGAGACCCCGGGGTCCGGGCGTATCAGCGGGTCCGCGTTGCCGGCCGCGAGGCCGGGCAGCAGCAGATCGCCCTCCTTGACCGGGCACTCGCCGAGTTCCAGGTCGCTGGTGGCGAACCGGCCCGGCAGGACGGCGAACGGCGGGGAGTTCCACATCACCTCCTCCAGCACCGAGGTGATGTCGAGTTCACCGCTGACCAGCCCGGAGTGCAGCCCGGGGTCGGTGAGGACCGCCTCCAGCACCCTGGCCAGCAGATTGCTGGTCGTGGTGTGGGCGGTGACCAGCACCGACCGCAGAAGCTGGACGCTCTCGTCCTCGCCGAGCCGCGCGTGGTGGGCGATCAGCCCGGTGGCGAAGTCGGCGCCGGGCTCCGCCCGCTTGCGGGCGGCGAGTTCGGCGAGGACGGCCACGATCCTCTCGTTGTGCGCGAGGGCGTCCGCGCCGCCTGCGACGACGGCGGCGCTGGACTCGGCGAGGGTGCGTCCCTCGCTCTCGGCGAGCCCGAAGACGCGGGTGAGCACCAGCATCGGCAGGTACGCGGCGAAGTCCGCGACCAGGTCGGCCCGGCCGGCGTCCGCGAAGGCGTCGATCTGCTTGCCGGCGAAGTGCGTGACGTGACGGCGGATCCCCCGCCCGGCCACCGCCGCCAGGTTGTCGGTGACCGCGGCGCGCAGTCTGCGGTGCGGTCCGCCGTCCTGGGAGACGCAGTCGGCGTGCCCGCCCACCATCTGCATCAGCGGCGAGTCCTGCGCGACCCGGCCCTCCCGCCGGTCCCGCCAGACCCGGGAGTCGCGGGCGAACTGGAGCGGGTTCTCCAGCACCCGCCGGTTCTCCCGGTACCCGAGCACCAGCCAGGCGGGCACGTCGCCCTCCAGCAGGACCGGGGCCACGGCGCCGTACCGTGCGCGCAGCCGCTCGTGGACGGTGAGCGGGTCCATGGCCGCGTCGGCTCCGTAGAGTCTGGTGACGCCGGTGCCGTGGGCGGCCGGGCAGCCTCCGGCGGCCTCCGGATCGTGCGGCTGTGTGGTCATCGGGGCTCCAGGGCGACGGGCGGACGGTCCCGCAGATGCTCGACGAGCGCGACGAGCACATCACGGCTGGAGGCGCGGTCACGGGCGTCGAAGGCCACGACCGGGATGTGCGGGGCGACGTCGAGAGCGTCCCGGATCTCCTCGACGGGGTGTTCCCTGGAGTCCGGGAACATGTTCAGGGCGACGACGAAGGGCACGTCCTGCCGCTCCATCTCCTCGATCGCCCGGAAGCTGGACGACAGCCGGCGCGTGTCCACCAGCACGACCGCACCGAGCGCGCCCTTGAACAGGCCGTTCCACAGGAACCAGAACCGCTCCTGGCCGGGCGTGCCGAACAGGTACAGCACCAGGCTCTCGTTGAGGCTGATCTTGCCGAAGTCGAGGCTGACGGTGGTCTCGGCCTTGTCCGCGACGCCGACGAGCGGGTCCACGCCGGCGCTGGCCCGGGTGAGGGTCTCCTCGGTGGTGAGGGGCCGGATGTCGCTGACGGAGCCGACCATGGTGGTCTTCCCGGTGCCGAACCCGCCGGCGATCATCACCTTGACCGAGCGGGTCCCCCCGGTGCCGGGGTCACCGGGCCGCTCAAATCCCTTCCAGTCCATTGAGTACCTCCTGGAGCAGCGCGAGGTCGGGCCCGCGTCCGGCGTGGTGGGCCGGGATGGGGTCGCGGGCTTCGATCCGTCCCGCCTCCAGCAGATCGGACAGCAGCACCGCGACGATGTTGAAGGGCAGTCCGAGATGGGCACTCAGCTCGGCCACCGACAGCGGTCGACGGCAGCGCCGGAGTATCTCCTCGTGCTCGTACTGCATCCCCGGGGCGGGGGCGGTGCGGGACACGACGAGCGTCGCCACGTCGATGCCGGAGGCCGGCCCGCCCGGTCCGCTGCGTCCTCCCGTGAGGACGTAATAGCGTTCGAGTCCGTGGGGGTCCTCCCTGCCCGAGGGGGGCCGAGGGCTCGGGGGAGGGTCCGCCGGCCGGCCGGGTGCGCTCATCCAGAGTGCTCATCCAGGCGCCGAGAGGTGCCGAGCAGCTCGCCCATCCGGCGGGACACGTCCCTCATCTGGTGCCCGAGCAGCCCCTGGTCGAGGCCTTCCCGGGCGAGGACCCCGAGATACGTCTCCACACCGGCCCGTACGACGAAGAGATGACCGCCGTCGACCTCGATCATCGCCAGCCGCAGCTGCCCCGCGTACCGGGGGAACTGCTCGGCCACCGGCTGGGCCAGTGCCTGCAGTCCGGCCACCACGGCCGCGAAGCGGTCCACGTCGTCGGGGTCGTCGGCGCCGAAGGAGGTGATGGCCTTGCCGTCGCTGGAGGCCACCAGCGCGAAGCGGATCTCCGGAATGCTCTCCACCAGATCGCGGAGCGCCCAGCTCACGTCGGTTCCCTGTTGCGTCATGCGGACCAGTCGCTCTCTTCAGTGCGGTGCCCGGCGGGACCGCGTCCGGCGGCGTCATCGGCGCCGGACGGGGTCGTGGGCGCCGCTGCTACGTCTTGTTCTCCGGCCGGCTCCACCTCGCCGTCCGTCCGCTCGTCCGCCCCGGGCGCGCGGCCCGCGGCGGCGAAGGCGGCCAGACCGGCGAAGGACTCCTCCGACGGGACCGCGGTGAACGCGGTGACCTCCGCGCGGGCGGGGCGCGCCTCGGGCCGCTCCTCCTCCGTACGGAGCCGGGGGCGCCGCCGGGGCAGTCCGCCCGGGGTGGTGTCAGGGGTCTCGCCGGACTCCGGCCGGCCGGCCGTCCCGGCCGCGCCCGGGCCCTGCGCCCGGTCCGGGGCGGCGCCGGCGGAGGCCGCCGCCGCGGGGGTCCGGGCGACGGGCAGCGGGCCGAAGTACTTGTGCGGGACCACGACGACCACGGAGGTACCGAGCCACGGCGAGTCCGCGAAGGTGACCCGGATGCCGTAGCGGCGGGCGAGGATGCCGACGACCCGCAGGCCGATGGTGGCGTCCTCGGAGATGCCGCCGATGCCCGGTCCGGCCCCGGTGCCCGCCAGGGTCCGCTCGGCCTCGCGCTTCTTCTCCTCGCTCAGGCCCTTGCCGGAGTCCTGGATCTCGATGCCGACACCGTTCGTCACCGCTTTGCCGGAGACGACGACCCGTTCGGTCAGCGGCGAGTAGCGGGCCGCGTTGTCCAGGAGGTGGGCGAAGATCAGCGTGAGATGGTCCACCAGGCCGCCGTCGACGCCGAGTTCGGGCAGGTGCCGGACCTCGACGCGGTGGAAGTCCTTGATCCGGCCGATGCCGCCGCGGACCACGCTGAGCAGGCGCTGGGGCTCCTGCCACTGGCGGCCGGGGCGGTCCGAGCCGCCGAGCACGCCGATGCTGGCGGCGAGCGAGTCGGCGGGGCCGAGCTCCTGGTCGAGCTCCATGAGACCGCGCGCCACGGCGGGCAGCCGGCCGTGCTCGCCCTGCATCTCGTGCAGCCGGCCGCGCAGTTTGCTGGTCAGGACGTGGATGCGGTTGCCGATGCTGATCACGGCCTGTTCGGCGGACGTGGAGCGGTTGAACTCCTCCTCCACGCCGATCAGCGAGGTGCGCAGAATGCGGCGCAGGTCGGCCTGGAGCTCCTTGTCGACCCTCGCGCACTGCTCGGTCGCCGGCAGCAGGTCGTCGACGGCGTCGCCGTCGCGCAGCCGCCTCAGCGCCTCGGGCAACTGCTCCTCGGCGAGCCGGGAGATCGCGGCCCGCTCGTGGGAGAGCTGCTCCTGCCAGACCTCGGCCTGGTCGGCGAGCTGCGCCTCGGCGGACTCGACCTGGGCGACCAGCCGCTCCTCGTAGGCCCGTGTCTGCTCGGCCAGTTGAGCGTCGTAGTGGGCGGTCCGCTCACCGAGCCGGGACTCGAAGGCCGACGCCTGCTCACGGAGCTGCGCGTCGAACGCGGCCGACTGTTCGGTCAGCTGGTCCTCCAGCGCGGCGCGCTCGGCGGAGAACTTCCGCTCCAGGCCCGCAACATGCTGCTGCCACTGCTGCGCCTGCTGGGCCTGCGCATCTCGGTACGCCCCCTCGGCTCGGCGCAGTCGGCCCTGCGAACGGATCAGCAGCCGTACGCACACGGAGCTCGCCGCGGTGGCCGCGGCGCCGGCGACGGCCGCGGTGACGTGCTCGGAGCTCATGAAGGTGGCAGTGACCGTGCCTCCGCCCAGGGCGAGCGGCATCAGCCACCAGCCGTACCAGGCGACAGGGACCCGTGCCGCCGGCCGCGAAGTGGCGAGTTCCATCTGCATCCTTCTGAGCAACACGATCGAACAACAGCGAACAGGGGGCATTGCGCGATGGCCGCGGCCATGAGTGCGCGCCGCGGGACGGGCCTCACGACGGAGGCGCGTCAACTCGCTGCGACGCACGGAGCCTATCGGGTTTGAACCCGAAAGGATCAACCTCGACGAGTAGGGGAGGTGAGGGTTCGGTCACTCTCCGCCAGTTGACGGCAAATCAACAAATACCCATATCGGCGCGAGACCTGCTGGACATCTGTCCAGCTATAGTGGACACCTGTCCAAGAAATGGGGAGGATCCGCGATCATGGAGATCCTGGCGAACGTGCTGGTCGGCCTGATAGCCGCGCTGCACGTGTACATCCTGGTGATGGAGATGTTCCTGTGGCAGAAGGGGCCGGGAATGCGCTTCCACGGTTTCGACGCGGAACTGGCCCGGCGCACCGCGCCGTTGGCCGCCAACCAGGGCCTGTACAACGGGTTCCTGGCGGCCGGGCTGGTGTGGGGGCTGGTGGCGGCCGACCCGACGGGCTTCCGGGCCCAGGTGTTCTTCCTGTCCTGCGTGGTGGTCGCGGGGGTGTACGGCGCGGTCACCGCCAACCGGCGGATCCTGTTCGCGCAGGCGCTGCCCGGCGCCCTCGCCCTGGCCGCCGTCCTCGCCGCCCGGTGACCGGCCCGGTGCCCCGCCCCGCGGCCGAGGACCCACGGGCCGCCCGGACCCGGGCGCGGCTGCGGGCGGCCCTGCTGGCGGAGTGCGCCGAACGGCCGCTGGCCGAGGTGGGGGTGGCCGCTCTGACCCGCCGGGCCGGGGTGGGCCGGGCCACTTTCTACGTCCACTACGACGGCCTGGAGGCGCTGGCGGTCGACGCCTGCGCGGACGTGGTGCGGGACGCCGTGGACGCGCTGCACGCCTGGCGGGGCCGGCCGGATCCGGTGCACGCGCCACCGGCCCTGCGGGACTTCTTCGCGGGGCTGGCTCCGCGCGCGGCCCTGTACCGGGAGCTGCTCACACCGGGCGGCGGCGGCCCGCTGGGCCGGGTGCTGCACCGGGACCTGCGGGCCCGCAGCCTGGCCGAGCGCGAGCTGGCCGGCGCGGCCGACGCCCCGCTGGTCGCCTCGGCGGTGGCCGCCACCTTCGCCGGGGTACTGGCGGACTGGCTGCACGGCCTGCTGGACACCGGCCCCGACGACGTGGCCGACCAGGTCTGGCAACTGCTGGTCGCCCTGCACCTGAGCCGCTGACAGGTCCGGCGGCGGGGGTGCACCGCCGCCAGGGCTGGCACGATTCCATCGAAGGTTGGCCTTCGTGCCATTTCCCGGCCGGGCGGGTTCCGGCAGGCTGGGTCACCATGAGCAATGTGAACACGATGCGCGCGGTCAGTCAGGACGTCCTCGGCGGCCCCGAGGTCCTGAAGGTGATCGAGGCGGCCCGGCCGCGGCCGCGCCCCAACGAGGTGCTGGTCCGGGTGCGGGCCGCCGGACTCAACCCGACCGACTGGAAGCACCGCGAGAACGGCGGCTTCCTCGGCGACCCGCCGTTCGTCCTCGGCTGGGACGTCTCCGGCACGGTCGAGGAGACCGGGATCGGCGTGGCCGCCTTCAAGCCGGGCGACGAGGTCTTCGGCATGGTGCCCTACCCGTTCGGCCACGGGACCCACGCCGAGTACGCGATCGTCCCCGCCCGTGCCCTGGTGCGAAAGCCGGCCGGGATCGACCACGTCCAGGCGGGCGCGCTGCCCCTGGTGTCGCTGACGGCCTGGCAGGCCCTGGTGGAGAACGCCGACATCCAGCCCGGTCAGCGGGTGCTGGTCCACGCGGCGGCCGGCGGGGTCGGCCATGTGGCGGTGCAGATCGCCAAGGCCCGCGGCGCGTACGTGATCGGCACGGCGAGCGCCGCCAAGCACGACTTCCTGCGCGAGATCGGCGTGGACGAGCCCGTGGACTACCGGTCCGTCGACGTCACGGAGACGGTACGGGACGCCGACGTCGTGCTCGACACGCTCGGCGGGGACACCTCGGTGGCCTCGCTTCGGGTGCTGCGGCCGGGCGGGATCCTGGTGTCGATCCTGCCGGTGGGCTCCGCGGAGCTGTACGAGGAGGCCGAGCGGCTCGGGGTGCGGGCGGTGCGGATGCTGGTGGACGCCGACCGCGCCGGGATGCGGGCGGTCGCCGACCTGGTGGAGCGGGGGCAGCTGCGCGCCACCGTCGCCGGGACCTTCCCGCTGACCGACGCCGCCAAGGCGCACGAGGTGGGCGGCACCGGCCGGACCACGGGGAAGCTGGTCCTGGTGGTGGACTGACCCCCGAGGGCTCAAGAGCCGGATGATGGGCACGGGCATGATGATCATGCCCGCGCCCATCTCTGCGATCGGGCGGGTGCGGTCGGCGGGAGGGTCGGGCGCTCCGCTCGGCGTGGCCCGGCACGCGCTTTCTCGGCGGGGTGGCAGCGCTCCCACGTGCCCGTTCGCCGACTGTCGCGCACGCCACAGAAAATGACGCACCAAACCAGCAGACATATGTCAATCGAACATGCTCAAATTCCCTCCATCGAGGGTAACTTGCAAGGCGGGTAACGGAATTGGACCGGCTGGGGTGGGAGGTGATGACGTCGTGCGCCAGGAACCCCGACCGGACACCGGGACGCTCACCCGGCACCTGCGCATCCGCCAGGACCGCGGATGCACGGTGCTGGAGTTCCGGGGCGAGATCGACATCGCGGCGGCGACCGAGATGGCGCCCCATCTGGACCGGGTGACCGCCCGGGAGAGCACCCGGGTGGTGATCGACCTGCTGCCCGTCGAGTTCTTCGACTGCTCCGGGCTGCGGCTGCTGTACCGGGCACGCGGCCGGGTGCTGGAGCGCGGTGGACAGCTCCAGCTGGTGTGCGCGCACCCGCTGACCCTGCGGGTGCTGAGGGTGACGGGACTGTCGCAGCTGCTGCCGCCACTGGCGACGCTGGACGCGGCCCTCGGCCGGCCCGGGGCCACGTCCGGTACGTTGTGACGCCGTCCGGGGCCGGCCCGGGTGAGGACTACTTGAGAATGCCGGTCACCTGACCGGCGCCGACCGTCCGTCCGCCCTCGCGGATCGCGAACTTCAGCCCCTCCTCCATCGCGACCGGCTGGATCAGCTGGACGCGCACCGTGGTGTTGTCGCCCGGCATCACCATCTCGGTGCCCGGCGGCAGCGTGACGACCCCGGTCACGTCGGTGGTGCGGAAGTAGAACTGGGGCCGGTAGTTCTGGAAGAACGGGGTGTGCCGGCCGCCCTCGTCCTTGGAGAGGATGTACGCCCGGGCCTCGAACTCCGTGTGCGGGGTGACCGATCCGGGCCGGATGACGACCTGGCCCCGCTCGACGTCGTCCCGCTTGACCCCGCGCAGCAGCAGACCGACGTTCTCCCCCGCCCGGCCCTCGTCGAGCAGCTTGCGGAACATCTCCACGCCGGTGACGGTGGTCCTGGTCTTCTGCGGGTGGATGCCGATGATCTCGACCTCGCTGTTGACCCGCAGCACGCCGCGTTCGATCCGGCCGGTGACGACCGTGCCCCGGCCGGTGATGGTGAAGACGTCCTCGATCGGCATCAGGAACGGCCGGTCCACGTCCCGCACCGGCTCGGGCACGAACTCGTCGACGGCGTCGAGGAGTTCGAGCAGCGCTGTGGTCCATCGCGGGTCGCCCTCCAGGGCCTTGAGCGCGGAGACCCGGACGACCGGGACGTCGTCGCCGGGGAACTCGTACGCGGTGAGCAGCTCTCGCACCTCGAGCTCCACCAGCTCCAGGATCTCCTCGTCGTCGACCATGTCGGTCTTGTTGAGCGCGACGACGATGTACGGCACGCCCACCTGCCGGGCCAGCAGGACGTGCTCCTTGGTCTGCGGCATCGGCCCGTCGGTGGCCGCGACCACCAGGATCGCCCCGTCCATCTGGGCGGCCCCGGTGATCATGTTCTTGATGTAGTCGGCGTGCCCCGGGCAGTCGACGTGGGCGTAGTGCCGCCGCTCGGTCTGGTACTCGACGTGCGCGATGGAGATGGTGATGCCGCGCTGCCGTTCCTCCGGTGCCTTGTCGATCTGGTCGAACGGGGTGAACGGATTGAGCTGGGGGAACTTGTCGTGCAGCACCTTGGTGACGGCCGCGGTGAGGGTCGTCTTGCCGTGGTCGATGTGCCCGATGGTGCCGATGTTCACATGGGGTTTCGTCCGCTCGAACCTGGCCTTCGCCACTGGGGCCTCCCGTCCGCCTCGGTACGCCGAGCGCGGGTCGGCGCTTGAACTCCTCCTTCCTGTCTAGACGTTGCGCGGCTCGTCGAACAGGGCGCTCACGGACTCACCGTTGTGAATACGGCGTACGGCCTCGGCCAGGGCCGGGGCGATGGACAGGATCCGCAGTTTGTCGGTGTGCTCCTCGAAGGGCACCGGCACGGTGTTGGTGCAGACGATCTCCAGCACGTCGGGCTGCTCGCTCAGCCGCTTGAGCGCCCCGGCCGCGAACAGCCCGTGCGTGCACGCGATCCGGATCGACCGGGGCGGCCCCAACTCCCGCAGCCGCTCCAGCAGTTCGATCACCGTACTGCCCTTGGCGATCTCGTCGTCGAGCACGATGACGTCCCGGTCGGCCACGTCTCCGATGACCGAGCTGATGATCACCCGGTCGTCGGCGAACCGCTGCTTGGCCCCCGCCGCCACCTGGGCGCCGATCAGCCGGGCGAAGGCCGCGGCCTCCTTGGCGTTGCCGAGGTCGGGCGAGACGACGGTGGTGCGCGACAGGTCGTAGCGCCGGAAGTGCACGGCCAGCTCCCGCAGGGCGTGCAGATGGTCGACGGGCACCGAGAAGAAGCCGTGCACCTGCGGGGCGTGCAGGGTCATGGCCAGAACCCGGCTCGCACCGGCGGCCACCAGCAGGTCGGCGACGAGGCGGCCGCCGAGCGAGATGCGCGGGGCGTCCTTCTTGTCCGAGCGGGCGTAGGAGTAGTGCGGCATGACGACGGTGATCCGGCCGGCGGAGGCGCCCCGGGCCGCGTCGCACATCAGCAACAGCTCCACCAGGTGTTCCTGCACCGGCCGGACCAGGGGCTGGATCAGGAAGACGTCCCGCTCCCGGCAGTTCGCCTGGAGCTGTACCTCCAGACAGTCGTTGGCGAACCGGCTGACCCGCGTCGGACTGAGCGGCACCCCGAGGTGCGCGCAGACCTCCTCGGCCAGCTCGGGATGGGCACTGCCGCTGAAGACGGCGATGTCGCGCACGATCCGCTCCTCGCATGATCAATACGGGCTATGTGCTCATGCTACGGACCGTCGCGCTCTCACCACGGAACGGGTGTGCCGTCCCAGGAGAAGAACCCGCCGCTCGGCCCGTCGTCGGGCAGCAGCGCCAGCCGTACGGCGCCACGGGCGGCCTCGGCCAGATCGCCGCCTCCCCCGGCCGCCCCGGGGACCAGGTCGGTGGCCCGCCGCCCCGGGGCCAGGGCGTTCACCTTGATGCCGTCCCCGGCCGGCTCCTGGGCGTAGAACACGGTCAGCGCGTTGAGCGCGGCCTTCGAGGAGCGGTAGGCGGCGGACCGGGGGCTGCCGTGCGCGAACTGCGGATTGGGCCCGGTGCTCCAGGTGAGGGACGCCGTGCCGCTGGAGACGTTCACGACGCGTGGGTGGGCGGAGCGGCGCAGCGCGGGCAGGAAGGCGTCGGTGACCGCGACGACGCCGAAGACGTTCGTCTCGTAGGTGCGCCGGAGATCCTCGACGCCGGTCCCGGCGGGCGGACCCGTGACCGGCTGGACGCCGGCGTTGTTGACCAGGACGTCCACGCGGCCGACGCGGGCGGCGGCGCGCTCGATGCTGCCGGGATCGGTGACGTCGAGGACCAGGAGCCGCGCGTCGCCGCCGATCTCGGCCACGGCCCGCTCACCGTGCTCGACGTCCCGCGACCCCACGAGGACGCCGAAGCCCGCCTCGGCGAGAAGCCGGGCGACATGGAAGCCGATGCCCTTGTTGGCACCGGTGAGGAGTGCTGTGCGATCGTTCATGACGGCCACGTTTCCCCGGCCGGGTCCGCCCTGCCAGGGACCGTCCGTACCAGGCAGCACCGGGAGGCAGCGGTACGGCGAGGACCAGGCAGGAACTGGCCCGCTTCCTGCGGGAGCGCCGGGCGGCGCTGCGTCCGCGGACGGCGGGGCTCGCGCCGGGCACCGGTGCGCGCCGTACTCCCGGCCTGCGCCGCGAGGAGGTCGCGGAACTGGCCCATGTGTCCGTCGACTACTACACCCGTCTGGAGCAGGCTCGCGGGCCCAGCCCTTCCTTTCGCGTCCTGGACGCCCGCTGACGGTCCGGACCGTCCTGGTTCACCAGCCCGTCGGCGTCGCTCAGCAGGTTCGGTACGGCGAGCAGCGGCGGGGCCTCCTCGGCGTTCAGGGAGCTGCGGTCGAAGCGCTGGTCCATGAGCAACTGACGGACGTCGTGGTACCGGGTCACGAGCCACACCGGGGTGCCGGCCGCCAGTGTCCCGAGCCGGGGCGGGCCGGACTCGGGACACGTCGTGCGGTGCACCGGACAAAGGGGCCGAGAGGTGCTCTCTGCGGTCATCCGGGGCTCCTGGCACGCCGACGGCAGGTCACTCCACGCTGAAGCGTGTATCAGTCGTGCGTCAGCTGTCTCAATCGGCCAACAACGCGGTCTGGCAGGGCGTTCGGCGGGCATTCGTGTCGTTGGAAAGGAGGACCGTCACATGGCGAGTTCCACCAAGGAGAGCAAGGAGACCTCCGAGAAGGAGACTCCGGTCAAGGCCCGGCCCCGGCGCATGCCCGGTTGGGCGAAGCTGCTCACCTCGTTCGTGCTGGTGCTCGTGGTGCTGTTCGCCGGGATCAAGCTGGCGGTGCTACCGGGCATCAAGGATCTGTTCGGCACGGAGACCCGGGACAACACGGGCCCCACGCTGCTGAAGTCGATCCAGGACATGAGCCGTTACGACGCGGCGTCGGGCAACTTCCAGGTCGTCGTGGACCTGGAGAAGGACGCCAAGTACCTGCCGAGCGCGATCCGCGGCACCCGCACCCTGTACGTCGGGGCGGGCAACGTCGACTCCTACGTCGACCTCGGGAGGATCGGCGAGAAGGACGTGAAGGTGAACGACGACCGTACCGAGGCCACCATCCGGCTGCCGCACGCGCAGCTGGGCAAGGCCACCCTGGACGCCGACCACTCCTATGCCGTCTCCAAGCAGCGCGGTCTGCTGGACCGGCTCGGAGACCTGTTCTCGGACAACCCCAACAGCGAGCAGGCGGTGCAGAAGCTGGCCGTGAAGCACATCTCGGACGCGGCCAGGACCAGTGGTCTGACCACCCGGGCCGAGACCAACACCACCGACATGCTGGAGGGGCTGCTGCACTCCCTCGGCTTCACGGAGGTGCACGTGTCCTACGGCACGGTCTGACCGGAACCGGGTGATCAGCCGCCCAGCACGCCCGGGAGGGCCAGCGCCCCGAGCGCCGCGGCGCCGACCAGCAGCCAGGCCACGTAGTCCCCGACGTGCCCGGACTGCAGGCGGCGCAGCGGCAGCGCCCGGCCCCGGACCGCCAGCAGGCCGGGGCGGGTGACCGCGAGGGCGGCCACAGCGACGGCCAGGAGCGTGGAGAGGCAGCCCAGCAGGACCCCGGCGGACGTCCACTGGACG
>NZ_JBHZAN010000053.1:0-53182 GCF_042754285.1 Streptomyces sp. NPDC059224 | reverse complement strand
GACCTGAGGTCTCCGCGGCGCCGGGCCCGTCTCCGTCTGTGTCCGTTTCCGGGTCGGGGGTCCTGCCCCCTTCGAGTCCGGCCTTCGACCGGCCGGGTCGGGGCGGGTCGGGGCGGGGCGTGCGGGCCGGTGCTTCGAGTCCGGTCTTGCGGCAGCCCGGGTCGGCGGAGCGTCGGTGTTCTCCGCGTCCGGCTTCCTGACCGGCCGGGTCGGACGGTGGGCGGGCATAGGCTTCTGGGGTCCGGGGGACGGAGTCCCCCGGGTACGGCCACCGCGACGCGGGGCGCCTCGCAGGGCGACGGACGATGTCCACAGCCCCGGCAGCCGCGCCCGCGTAGTCGTACGCTGGAGACCCCCCGGTCGCAGCCCGCGCCGGGCACTTCGCGTTGCCCGCCCCCCGACGAAAGCCGCCCTGAATGAGCCTGCACGGTCTGCTCGACGCCGTCGTCAAGGACGCCGCACTCGCGGAAGCGATCAAGGCGGCCGCGGACGGCAACCGCATGCACGTCGACCTGGTCGGCCCGCCCGCGGCCCGCCCCTTCGCGGTCGCCGCCCTGGCCCGCGAGGCCGGCCGCCCCGTGCTCGCGGTCACCGCCACCGGCCGCGAGGCCGAGGACCTGGCGGCCGCCCTGCGCACCCTGCTGCCGTCCGAGGGCGTCGTGGAGTACCCCTCCTGGGAGACGCTGCCGCACGAGCGGCTCAGCCCCCGCAGCGACACCGTCGGCCGTCGCCTCGCCGTGCTGCGCCGCCTCGCCCACCCGAGCTCCGACGACCCCGACACGGGCCCGGTCTCCGTCGTCGTCTCCCCCGTGCGGTCCGTGCTCCAGCCGCAGGTCAAGGGCCTCGGCGACCTGGAGCCGGTGGCGCTGCGCACCGGGCAGAGCGCCGACCTGAACGACATCGTGCACGCCCTCGCGGCCGCCGCCTACGCGCGCGTGGAGCTCGTGGAGAAGCGCGGCGAGTTCGCCGTGCGCGGCGGCATCCTGGACGTGTTCCCGCCCACCGAGGAACATCCCTTGCGCGTCGAGTTCTGGGGCGACGACGTCGAGGAGATCCGCTACTTCAAGGTCGCCGACCAGCGCTCCCTGGAGGTCGCCGAGCACGGCCTGTGGGCGCCGCCCTGCCGCGAGCTGCTGCTCACCGAGGACGTCCGGGCCCGCGCGCGTGCCCTCGCCGAACAGCACCCGGAGCTGGGCGAGCTGCTGAACAAGATCGCCGAGGGGATCGCGGTCGAGGGCATGGAGTCCCTCGCCCCGGTACTGGTCGACGACATGGAGCTGCTGCTCGACGTGCTTCCCGAGGGCGCGATGGCCGTCGTCTGCGATCCGGAGCGGGTGCGCACGCGTGCCGCCGACCTGGTGGCCACGAGCCAGGAGTTCCTGCAGGCGTCGTGGGCGGCGACCGCGGGCGGCGGGGAGGCGCCCATCGATGTCGGCGCGGCCTCCCTGTGGTCGATCGCGGACGTCCGCGACCGGGCGCGCGAGCGGGACATGATGTGGTGGTCGGTGTCGCCGTTCGCCGCCGACGAGTCGTTCACCGATGCCGCTGACGCGGCGGGGTCCGCCGACACCCTCAAGCTCGGCATGCACGCCACCGAGACCTACCGCGGCGACACCGCGAAGGCCCTCGCCGACACCAAGGGCTGGCTCGCCGACGGCTGGCGCACGGTCTACGTGACCGAGGGCCACGGCCCCGCCTCCCGCACCGTCGAGGTGCTCGGCGGCGAGGGCATCGCGGCCCGTCTGGACGTCGACCTGGCCGAGCTGAGCCCCTCGGTCGTGCACGTGTCCTGCGGTTCGATCGACTACGGCTTCGTCGACCCGGCACTCAGACTCGCCGTGCTCACCGAGACCGACCTGTCCGGGCAGAAGGCGGCCGGCAAGGACGGCTCCCGGATGCCGGCCCGGCGCCGCAAGACCATCGACCCGCTCACCCTGGAGCAGGGCGACTACATCGTCCACGAACAGCACGGCGTCGGCCGCTACATCGAGATGGTGCAGCGCACCGTCCAGGGCGCCACCCGCGAGTACCTGGTCGTCGAGTACGCCCCCGCCAAGCGCGGCCAGCCCGGCGACCGGCTCTACATCCCCACCGACCAGCTGGAGCAGATCACCAAGTACGTCGGCGGCGAGGCGCCCACCCTGCACCGCCTGGGCGGCGCGGACTGGACGAAGACCAAGGCGCGCGCCAAGAAGGCCGTCAAGGAGATCGCCGCCGACCTGATCAAGCTGTACAGCGCGCGGATGGCGGCGCCCGGGCACGCGTTCGGCACGGACACGCCCTGGCAGCGCGAGCTGGAGGACGCCTTCCCGTACGCGGAGACCCCCGACCAGCTGACCACCATCGCCGAGGTCAAGGACGACATGGAGAAGTCGGTCCCGATGGACCGCCTGATCTGCGGCGACGTCGGCTACGGCAAGACCGAGATCGCGGTCAGGGCCGCCTTCAAGGCCGTACAGGACGGCAAGCAGGTCGCCGTCCTGGTGCCCACCACCCTGCTGGTGCAGCAGCACTTCGGCACGTTCTCCGAGCGGTACTCGCAGTTCCCGGTGAGCGTGAAGGCGCTCTCCCGCTTCCAGACCGACACCGAGGCCAAGACCACCCTGGAGGGACTCCGGGAGGGCGCGGTCGACGTCGTCATCGGAACGCACCGGCTGTTCGCCTCGGAGACCAAGTTCAAGGACCTCGGCCTGGTCATCGTCGACGAGGAGCAGCGCTTCGGCGTCGAGCACAAGGAGCAGCTCAAGAAGCTGCGCGCCAACGTCGACGTGCTGACCATGTCCGCGACCCCGATCCCGCGCACCCTGGAGATGGCGGTCACCGGCATCCGCGAGATGTCCACGATCACCACCCCGCCGGAGGAACGGCACCCGGTGCTCACCTTCGTGGGACCGTACGAGGAGAAGCAGATCGGCGCCGCCATCCGCCGCGAACTGCTGCGCGAGGGCCAGGTCTTCTACATCCACAACCGGGTCGAGTCCATCGACCGCGCGGCGGCCCGACTCCGTGACATCGTCCCCGAGGCCAGGATCGCCACCGCACACGGCCAGATGTCGGAGTCGGCGCTGGAACAGGTCGTCGTCGACTTCTGGGAGAAGAAGTTCGACGTGCTCGTCTCGACCACGATCGTCGAGTCCGGCATCGACATCTCCAACGCCAACACCCTGATCGTGGAACGCGGCGACACCTTCGGCCTGTCCCAGCTGCACCAGCTGCGCGGCCGGGTCGGCCGAGGGCGGGAGCGCGGGTACGCGTACTTCCTGTACCCGCCGGAGAAGCCGCTGACCGAGACCGCGCACGAGCGGCTCGCGACGATCGCCCAGCACACCGAGATGGGTGCCGGCATGTACGTGGCGATGAAGGACCTGGAGATCCGGGGCGCCGGCAACCTGCTCGGCGGCGAGCAGTCCGGGCACATCGCGGGCGTAGGCTTCGACCTGTACGTCCGCATGGTCGGCGAGGCCGTCGCCGACTACCGGCGGCAGCTGGAGGCAGGGGAGCCTTCGGCGGGGGGATGGGAGGAGCCGCCGCTGGAGGTCAAGATCGAGCTGCCCGTCGACGCGCACGTCCCGCACGACTACGCGCCCGGCGAGCGGCTGCGCCTCCAGGCCTACCGGGCCATCGCCTCCGCCAACTCCGAGGCGGACATCAAGGCGGTCCGCGAGGAACTCACCGACCGCTACGGCAAGTTGCCCGAGCCGGTGGAGAACCTGCTGCTCGTCGCCGGGCTGCGGATGCTCGCCCGCGCCTGCGGGGTCGGCGAGATCGTCCTGCAGGGCACCAACATCCGTTTCGCACCGGTCGAGTTGCGCGAATCGCAGGAGCTGCGGCTCAAGCGTCTGTACCCGGGGACCGTCATCAAGCCGGCCGTCCACCAGGTGCTGGTGCCCCGTCCGAAGACCGCGAAGGTGGGCGGGAAGCCGCTGGTGGGGCGGGAGCTGCTGGGCTGGGTCGGGGAGTTCCTGGCGTCGGTGCTGGGTTCGTAGGACGGCCGGGGCGCGGCTCGCGCCGGCTGCCTCGACACCGGCCGCGCCCCGCCGCCGTCCCCCGTCCCCGTCGCCGACGCGTGGGCGCCCGCGTCCCCTTGGCGCCCGCGTTCGCCCGGCGCGGGGCGCGCCCGGCTCCCGCACGGACCGGGCGCGAGCCCGCCGGCGCACCTCGTGAAACCGAGGACGCACCTCGTGGATCCGGGACGTGCCTCGTGGACCACGGGAACGCGCTCGATCCGGTGCACCGGGCGACGCGGGAATCCGGGGCGGTCGAGCTCACCGGAGCCTGCGGGGCGGGCCGGGGCCCCCTCCTGAGCGGCGCGGCGGCCTTCGGGCCGCCGGCACCGCACCGGGAGCCGCCCGCCTCCGCCACCCGGCGCCCCTCCCAGGCGGTTTGGCGCGCCGTGGAGCGGCAAAGCGTGCGGTTACGGCACGGCGTGCGGTACTGCGTGCGGGCGCGGTGTGGCGTGAAAGGGCGTGGGGGCGCATCGCCCGGGCTTCTCCCGGTGTGTCAAGGAGATACCGGTAAAGGGTGGTTGGTTGTTGCCCGCCCTTTCGGGTCTCATTCGGTGTGAACCACGCGGCGGATACCGTGAGCCAGGAGAGATCCGCCCACGTGGGGGCGGAATGAGGAAGGAAGAGGGGGCGCACGTGGCGCGTCTGAGGGGCGGGGCGGTCATCGCTGTCGTCGTGATCTTCGCCGTGGCCGGCTGCAAGGACCTGGAGGACAAGGGGAGCCCGGGAGCCCAGGGCGCGCGCGGCGGGGGAGCGGCGCTGACCGCCGCCGACGCGCTGACCGTCAAGGGCCGGGCGCCGAAGACCGGTTACACCAGGGAGAAGTTCGGCTCCGCCTGGGCGGACACCGACTCCAACTCCTGCGACACCCGGGACGACATACTCAAGCGGGATCTCAAGGAGGTGAAGTTCACCGGCGGCGACTGCAAGGTCTCCTCCGGCGTGCTGGACCCGGACCCGTACTCCGGCAAGGACATCACCTACAAGCGTGGCCGCAGCCTGGTCGACATCGACCACCTCGTCGCCCTCTCGGACGCCTGGCAGACGGGCGCCAAGTACTGGGACGGCAGCAAGCGCATAGCCCTGGCCAACGACCCGCTCAACCTGCTGGCCGTCGACGCGAGCGCCAACCGCGGCAAGGGTGACGGCGACACGGCCACCTGGCTGCCGCCAGCCAAGGCCTACCGCTGCACCTACGTCGCCGCGCAGGTGGCCGTGAAGAAGAAGTACGGGCTGTGGGTCACCGCCGCCGAGAAGGCGGCGATGAAGAAGGTCCTCGCCGCCTGCCCCGGCCAGAAGCTTCCCGCGGGCGGCAACCCGACCAAGGCCCCGTCCCGGTTCAAGGCCCACTGACACGACGGCTCGCGCACCCCGGCGCACGGCGCGGTTCACCGTGCACCGGGGTGCGCGCATGTGACGGCACGCCGCTGCGGCCCCACCCGCCCCTCGGCACGCGGCCGCGTCCGGCGATCGCCACACAACGGTTCGATACAACCCGGACCGCGCGTCGGTGTCGGGCCATATGCTCGAACCGACCACCGCACGTCCGGTGCTGTCCGTCGGCGGACGCACCGGACGGGCACGTACGCCCTATTTCAGGCAAACAGGAGCGAGCATGCAAGGCCAGGGCCATGCGCAGCCGGTGCAGCGGCCGCCGCACGACGCGGTACTGGTCCTGTTGCGCGTGGTGTTCGTGTCGATGGGAGTGTTCAGCGTCGGCTTCCTGGCGTGGGTGATGATGCTGCGGCTGGCCACGGTGACCCGGAGATCGGCCGACTACGGCCTGCTGGTGGCCGTTGCCGCGGCCGACGTCCTCAGCATCGTGCTGCTGGCCACCGAACCCGGCGACGACGTGCACACGGTCGGCGGCTACCTCGGGATCACGCTGCTGTTCGGCGTCCTCCTGGCCACGGTCGTCTACTACCTCGCCGCCGACGTACGCCACTTCCAGCGGCAGCGCGAGGCGTACGCGGCGCAGACCGCGGCGCAGGCGTACGGCTACCCGCACCCCGCCTCCCCGTACGCCACGACGGCGACGCCCCTGGGCACGCAGCCGCCGCACACCCCGCCCCCGCACACCGTGCCCCCGGTCTCCCGGCCGCCGCACGTCCAGCCGCCCATACCCGCGCCGCCCCAGCGTCCGGCGCCCGCGCGGATCGAACAGGTGCGTGCCGAGCTCGACGAGCTCAGCGACTACCTGCGCAAGCACGACGGCGGCGAGGGCGGAAGGTGACCGTGGCGCCCGGGCGGGTCGTCGCCGACCGCTACCAGCTGTCCGCGCTCCTCGGCCAGGGCGGCATGGGCCAGGTCTGGACGGCCTACGACCAGCGGCTGGACCGGCGCGTGGGGGTGAAGCTGCTGCGCCCCGACAAGGTGGCGGGCGCGGACGCCGACGAACTGCGCCGCCGGTTCCTGCGGGAGTGCCGGGTGACCGCGCAGGTCGACCACCCCGGCCTGGTCACCGTGCACGACGCGGGCACCGAGGGCGACGAGCTGTTCCTCGTCATGCAGTACGTGGACGGCACCGACCTCGCCGGGCACCTGGCGGAGCACGACCCGTACCCCTGGCCGTGGGCGGTCGCGGTCGCCGCGCAACTGTGTGCCGTGCTGAGCGCCGTGCACGCGGTGCCGATCGTCCACCGTGACCTCAAGCCGCGGAACCTGATGGTCAAACAGGACGGCACGATCACCGTTCTGGACCTCGGTATCGCCTCCGTGATGGAGACCGACAGCACCCGCCTCACCCACACCGGCACCCCGATCGGCTCGCCCGCCTACATGGCGCCCGAGCAGGCGATGGGCGGCGCGGTCGGCCCGTACACGGACCTGTACGCGCTCGGCGTGCTGCTGCACGAACTGCTCAGCGGGGAGGTGCCGTTCGCCGGCTCCACCTCGCTCGGCGTGCTGCACCGCCACCTGTACGAGCAGCCGGTGCCGGTACGCCGGCTCCGCCCGGAGGTGCCCGAGCCGCTGGAGGCGCTGGTGCTGCGGCTGCTCGCCAAGGACCCGCAGCACCGGCCCGCCTCGGCGCAGGAGGTGTACGAGAACCTCGTCCCGCTCCTGCCCGCGCGCGGCATGCACACCGGTTCGCCCCTGGACCCCACACGCCCCTTCCTGCGCCCGCACGCGCCCTGGCCGGACCGCGCGCGGCTGCCCGCGCCGCAACCCGCCGCCGCGGCGGCCGCCGTACCCGCGCGGCCCGATGTCGTCACCGCCGTCGACGAGGTCAAGCGGCTGCTCGGGGAGGGACGCATCACGCAGGCCGTCGACATCCTGGGCGCGATCCTGCCGGTCGCCGCCGACCAGCACGGCGAGCACTCCACGGTCGTCCGCAC
The DNA here is from genome assembly GCF_042754285.1 of Streptomyces sp. NPDC059224. Taxonomy (NCBI): domain Bacteria; kingdom Bacillati; phylum Actinomycetota; class Actinomycetes; order Kitasatosporales; family Streptomycetaceae; genus Streptomyces; species Streptomyces sp. NPDC059224. The sequence goes on along the minus strand of NZ_JBHZAN010000053.1, from coordinate 45,843 downwards.
CCTGCGCAAGCAGTACGCGGCCACGCTGATGGACGACGGCCAGTACCGCCGCGCACTGCCCGAACTGCGCCGGCTCGCCGACGAGCGCGCCGCCGAGGCCGGGCAGGCCGACCCGCAGTCCCTGCGGTTCCGGTACGAGACCGCCCAGTGTCTGGAACAACTCGGCGAACCGGCCGCGGCACTCGCCGAGTACCGCGCGCTGCTGCCGTACTACGAGAACCAGTACGTGGCCGGCGACCCGCACCTCGCGCACGACGTGCGCCGCCGGATCGGGCAGCTGCTGCTCGCGCTCGGCGACCGGCCGGCCGCCCAGGACACCCTCACCCGGCTGCTGTTCGACGTGGAACGGCTGCACGGACCCGGTCATCCGATGGCGGGCGAGGTCCGGCGGACGCTGCACTGGCTGGGGCAGGTGCGCGGCTAGTTCCCGCGCAGTTCATACTGCACCTACTTCGTGCACGGCCGCGCACGGCACGGCCACAGCCAGCGACACAGACAACAGGGGTGGGGTTCCGGCAATGTCCAGCCATCGGCAGTCGAGGAAGCGCAGATACATCACGTGGGGCGTGGCGGGAGCCGCGGTCGTCGCCGGGGCCGGGATCGCCGCGCAGACCTCCATGGCCGCCACCACCTGGCCCGCCCAGAAGACGTACACCGGGCGCGCCTTCGACACCTGCACCGCCCCCTCCCTGGCCGCGATGAAGGCCTGGCACGGCGGCCTCTACGGGGCCGCCGCCGTCTATGTCGGCGGCAAGAACCGCGGCTGCGCCCAGCCGAACCTCACCGCCTCCTGGGTCAAGTCCGTCACCGCGGTCGGCTGGAAGCTCATCCCGCTCTACGTCGGCGCCCAGCCGTCCTGCCAGAGCGGCTCCAACCCGGAGAAGATGACCACCACGAACGCCGCCTCCCTCGGCACCGCCGACGCCACCGACGCGGTCGCCAAGGCCGCCGCCCTCGGCATGAAGGCGGGCAGCCCGATCTACCTGGACATGGAGGCGTACGACACGACGAACACGGCGTGCAACAACGCCGTGCTCACCTATGTGCGCGCCTTCGACAAGCAGCTGCACGCGAAGACCTACCGCGCGGGCTTCTACGGCTTCACCAGCTCCAGCGCCAAGGCGATCGCGAACGCCAAGGACAAGACGGACCTGCCGGGCAACCTCTGGTACGCGCTGTGGGACAAGAACAACACCACCACGGCCGACTGGCCGTTCGGCGCGACGCAGTTCACCGCGCACAGCCGGGCACACCAGTACATGGTGAACAGCAAGGAGACGCGGGGCGGTTACACGATCACCGTGGACCGTGACGCGTGGGACGCCCCGGTGGCGATCACCGGCTGAGCGGGCGCGTACCGCGGAGGCGGTACCGCAAACCCTTGCGGAGGGTGGCGCGGCGGTGCCGGATGCGCGTGTGAATCGTTGGTCGAATGGGTTGGCCAGAGCTTGCCCACTGCCTACCATCGATCACCGCAAGACTTTGTGCACCGTCGCACAATCTCCTCGGGAGGCATCCTTGCACCGCCGCCGTCGCACCGCGCTCGTCCTGTCCGCCGCGATCGCCACCGCGGTCCCCTTCCTCACCGCCTGCGGAAGCGACGCGCACCCGGGCGCGGCGGCCGTCGTCGGCGGCCAGCGGATCACCGTCACCCAGCTGGAGACCCGGGTGAACGAGGTACGCCAGGCCCAGCGGGCGGCTGTGCCGGACGAGCAGCAGTACCAGCAGGTGCTCGCCGCCACCAGCAGCCTCACCCGGGACACGCTGCACAACATGGTCCTCGACCAGGTGCTGCACCGGGCCGCCCAGGACGCGGGTATCGGCGTCACCCGCAAGGAGATCCAGCAGATGCGCACCGGCCTCGCGCAGCAGGCCGGCGGCACCAGGGCGCTCCAGAACGCCTGGCTCCAGAAGTACGGCATCGCCCCCAAGCGGCTGGACGACAACCTGCGCCTCCAGCTGGAGGCGCAGAAGCTCGCCAAGCTCCTCGGCACCGACACCAGCCAGCCCGCCTTCTGGAAGGCCCTGTCCAAGGCGTCCCAGGAGCTCCACGTCGACCTCAACCCCCGCTACGGCGCCTGGGACATCCAGAAGAGCAGCCGGGTGGACACCAAGACGCCGTGGGTGCGTGAGGTCACGTCGGCCGGGACACAGACGGCGGCGTAGGCGCAGGGCGGACGGCCCGGCGCGCGGGGTCCGGGCCGGCGGGCCGGGTGACACGGGCGGGGGCGACGCGAGCGGTCATACGATCACTCGACCGCCCCGCCCTGTGGACAACGCCCGAGGCCGGCGGCGCGGGTGCGTTACGTTCGGAGGGTGAACACCACCAGCCCGGAGCCTCCCGCTCCCCCCGTCCCCGACCCCGGCCGGATCATCCTGCTCACCACCAGCCACCGGGTCGCCCCCGGCCTGCTGTCCTGGCCCGCCTGGCAGGCGCTGCGCTCGGCGGACCGGGTGCTGTGCGCGGACGGTACGCACCCGCAGCTGCCCTATCTGCGGGAGGCCGGGACGGCGGTGGACGAGAGCGCCCCCACCGCGCAGGAACTGGTCGAGGCCTGCGCCGGCGGCCGGACGGTGGTGGTCGTGGCGACGGGCGAGGGCGAGCCGGCCCTCACCGACGGCCTGGCCCGCCTCGCCGGCTCCGGCCGCGTCGCGATGCCCCGGCTGGAGCTGCTCCCCGCCTCCTACGACCTGCCCGGCGCCCGCCTCCTCGACCTCGTCCAGGTCATGGACCGGATCCGCGCGGAGTGCCCCTGGTCGTCGCGGAAGACCCATGAGGGTCTGGCGAAGTACGCCATCGAGGAGGCCTACGAACTCGTCGAGGCGATCGAGACCGGCGACCGCGACGAACTGCGGGAGGAACTGGGCGACGTGCTTCTCCAGGTCGTCTTCCACGCGCGCATCGCGGAGGAGGACCCGGACGCCCCCTTCTCGGTCGACGACGTGGCCGGGGGCATCGTCGCGAAACTCATCCACCGCCATCCGCACGTCTTCGGTGACGAGACCGCCTCGACACCCGAGGAGGTCAAGGAGCACTGGCTGCGCACGAAGGCGGTCGAGAAGCGGCGCGAGTCGGTGACGGACGGCATACCCCTCGCCCAGCCCGGACTCGCACTGGCCTCGAAGCTCGCCTCCCGGGTGCGGACGGCCGGTCTGGAGGTGCCGCTGCCACAGCCGCGGGGCATCGGGTACGAGCTGCTCGCGCTGGCGGTACGGGCCGAGGCGGAGGGAACCGACCCCGAGTCGGCGCTGCGGGCCGCGGCCCGGGCGTACCGGGACGCGGTGCGCGTCGCGGAAGGGGTGGACGCGTAGGCACTGCCCCCGGGCCGCCGGGCCGGCTCCAGGGCCCTCCGCCGCCGGATACCGTCAGGAGGTGACCAACCAGCCCACCTCCGACGGCCCCACCCCCGGCGGCCCCGCCGCGCCCGAACTCTTCACCTGGGAGTTCGCCGCCGACCCGTACCCCGCCTACGCCTGGCTGCGGGAGCACGCGCCGGTGCACCGCACCCGGCTTCCCAGCGGGGTCGAGGCCTGGCTGGTCACCCGCTACGCCGATGCCAGGCAGGCCCTCGCCGACCCTCGGCTGTCCAAGAACCCGGAGCACCACGACGAGCCCGCGCACGCGAAGGGGAAGACCGGGATCCCCGGTGAGCGCAAGGCCGAGCTGATGACGCATCTGCTGAACATCGACCCGCCGGACCACACCCGGCTGCGCCGGCTGGTCAGCAAGGCGTTCACCCCGCGCCGGGTGGCCGATTTCGCGCCCCGGGTACAGGAGCTGACCGACCGGCTCATCGACGGGTTCGCGGAGCGGGGCGAGGCCGACCTGATCCACGAGTTCGCCTTCCCGCTGCCCATCTACGCCATCTGCGACCTGCTGGGCGTCCCGCGCGAGGACCAGGACGACTTCCGGGACTGGGCCGGGATGATGATCCGGCACGGGGGAGGGCCGCGGGGCGGGGTCGCGCGGTCCGTGAAGAAGATGCGCGGCTATCTGGCCGAGCTGATCCACCGGAAGCGGGAGGCGCTCACCGCCGAGCCGGCCCCGGGCGAGGACCTCATCTCCGGACTCATCCGCGCCTCCGACCACGGCGAGCACCTCACCGAGAACGAGGCCGCCGCCATGGCCTTCATCCTGCTGTTCGCCGGCTTCGAGACGACGGTCAACCTCATCGGCAACGGCACGTACGCCCTGCTCACCCACCCGGAACAGCGCCGCCGCCTGCAGGACTCGCTGGCCGCAGGCGAGCGCGGGCTGCTGGAGACCGGAGTGGAGGAACTCCTGCGCTACGACGGGCCGGTGGAGCTCGCCACCTGGCGGTTCGCCACCGAGCCGCTCGGCATCGGCGGGCAGCGCATCGCGGCCGGCGACCCGGTCCTCGTGGTGCTCGCCGCGGCGGACCGGGACCCGGAGCGGTTCGCGGAGCCGGACACCCTCGACCTGTCCCGGCGGGACAACCAGCACCTCGGATACGGCCACGGCATCCACTACTGTCTCGGCGCCCCGCTCGCCCGCCTGGAAGGGCAGAGCGCGCTCGCCACCCTCCTCACCCGTCTCCCGGATCTGCGACTCGCGGCGGACGAGAGCGAGTTGCGCTGGCGCGGCGGGCTCATCATGCGCGGACTGCGCACGCTCCCCGTGGAGTTCACCCCCGTGGCGCCCTCCACCGGCAAAGATGACCGGCGTTCAACTATGTGATCTTCACGTGATCTGCGCGGCATTAACTTGTGACAAGTGATCGTCTGCCTATACCTTCACCCATCAGTGCGGCGCGCCGGCAGGACCCGTCGCGCCGGTCACCGCTGTCGCTCGAAAGGTTTCCGCATGCTCTCCGGGAACGGTCGTCACCGTCGCCCCCGTCAGGCTCCGGCTCTTCTCGTCGCGGCCGGCGTGACCGGCTCGGCCATCGCCATCCCGCTCCTCGGAGCGGCGAGCGCCAACGCGGCCGACGGCGGCACCTGGGACAGGGTGGCCGAGTGCGAGAGCGGCGGCTCCTGGAGCATGGACGCAGGCACCGGCTACTACGGCGGCCTGCAGATGTCCCAGGACGACTGGGACGAGCACGGCGGCCAGGAGTACGCCAGTACGCCGGACCAGGCGAGCCGTTCGCAGCAGATCGCCGTCGCCGAGAAGATCCTCGCCGACCAGGGCACCAAGCCCTGGCGGACCTGTGCCCTGTTCGCCGGGCTGTCCTCGGACGACTCCTCGGTGAACGTCGACACGGGCCTCGGCGGATCCGGCGACACGTCCGGCTCCTCCGACTCGTCCCCCGGGCTGTCTGATTCGTCCTCTTCATCTGGTTCATCGGATTCATCTGGTTCATCGGATACCGGATCGTCCGACTCCTCGCCGGACGCGTCGGGCGCCACGGACCCGGACTCGGCCACCCCGTCCCCGAGTGGGAGGGGCGACTCCGGCAAGGGCGCCTCCACCGGCTCCACGAAGACGGACAAGTCGGGATCCAAAGGCTCCGGCACCCCGGAGGTGAGCGAGAACCCCGTGGTGCCCGAAGCCGACGACTCGGACAATTCGTGGCAGACGGGCAGCTCTTGGGATCTGGTCGACACGGGAGCCGTCAGCAGCAGCGGCAAGCACCGCGGCGGCTCGGCGGACGAAAGCGTGACAAACGGTCAGAGTGCGACGTCTTCCGGACGTCACGCCTCCCCGGGTGCCGGCACCTACACCGTGCGGGACGGCGACACGCTCGCCTCCATCGCCGACTCCCTTGACCTCGACGGCGGATGGCGCGCGCTCTTCGCCGCCAACAAGGCGGACATCGGCACCGACCCGAACCACATCGCCCCCGGTCAGACCCTGAAACTCAGTAGCTAAACGGATTGAAACCGGCGGGAGTTGACGCTTCCGCCCGCCCTATTTCGAAGCCAAATGTCCGCTTTGGTGAAAGTGTGGGATGAGTCTCAGAAGCCCTGATCATCTTTGATATTCGCCGGATCGCCTGTTTACGGTCGAGGCCGCTCGTCACCACGAGCCCCGGCCGCCGCAACGCCGAGTCCTGCCAGCGGCCACCCGGGAACAGTCGTCGCGTCAAGCGCCGTAGGCAGGAGCGGGGGACCCAAGGTAGGTGCCGGGACCGGTGGTTGAGGCTGCCGTGTCCGGCTCGGGGTGAAGCCGCGCACCGTGAGGTGTGCGGCCGGGCAACTCATTCGGCCCGAACCCGACAGCTCACCTCGCAGGCGTCGGTGAGGGGATCCTCCATGCTGTTTTCCGGCAAGGGCAAGCACCGTCGTCCGTCCAAGGCCGCCCGCGTCGCCGCGCTCGCCGGCGTCACCGGTGTCGCCATCGCCGCTCCGCTGATGGCCACCGGCACCGCCTCGGCCGCCACCGCCTCCGAGTGGGACGCCGTCGCCCGGTGCGAGTCCGGTGGCAACTGGGCCATCAACACCGGCAACGGCTACTACGGCGGTCTGCAGTTCTCCGCCTCCACCTGGGCCGCGTACGGCGGCACGCAGTACGCCGCGCAGGCCAACCAGGCCACCAAGGCGCAGCAGATCGAGATCGCCGAGAAGGTTCTCGGCGCGCAGGGCAAGGGTGCCTGGCCGGTCTGCGGCACGGGCCTGTCCGGCGCCGCCCACACCGGCGGCAGCACCAGCTCGTCGAGCAGCGGCACCGCCACCCGCTCGACCGACACCCAGGCCGCCTCCCGCTCCGCCGAGCGTCCGGCCGCCAAGAAGACGGTCACCACCCCGACCGGCAAGAAGGTCAAGAAGGGCGACGGCGAGTACAAGGTCGTCAAGGGCGACACGCTCAGCTCGATCGCCGAGAAGCACAAGGTCAAGGGTGGCTGGCAGGCGCTGTTCAAGCTGAACAAGGACATCGTCGACGACGCCGACTTCATCTACCCGGGCCAGCAGCTGCACCTCAAGTAGGCCCCGGGAGGCGGGCACCCCGAAGTGACAGGCGGCGCCCGGCCGAACCACAGCGCTCACACAACCGTGGTCCCCGCGGTGAGGACCACATGAGGGCCACCCCCGTCCCCCACGGCTCCCCGCTCCGGTGCGTCTTCCCCCGTACGCGCCGGGGCGGGGTTTCTCTTTGTCCTCGTGCGGTGGTCCTCTCCTTGACCCGCTCTTCTTCCGTTCTTCATCGGACCCCCCTTTGTTCCGTGCATGAACAATGAGTACCGTCTCTGTGTCCACGGGCCGGTCGGTCGGCTGGCTCACGGGCCCGGGACGGTTAGGCTCTAGTCGCAAGGCTGAGCAAGGGCCGACCAGGCCCGCGTGCGCCCGCACAACCAGCGTCACATCCCAAGAAGGAGATGCTCGTGCCGTCCATCGACGTCGTCGTAGCCCGGGAAATCCTGGACTCCCGAGGCAACCCCACGGTCGAGGTCGAGGTCGGCCTCGACGACGGCAGCACGGGTCGTGCCGCCGTTCCCTCCGGCGCCTCCACCGGCGCCTTCGAGGCCATCGAGCTCCGTGACGGCGACCCCAACCGCTACCTCGGCAAGGGCGTCGAGAAGGCCGTCCTCGCCGTGATCGAGCAGATCGGCCCGGAGCTGGTCGGCTACGACGCCACCGAGCAGCGCCTGATCGACCAGGCCATGTTCGACCTGGACGCCACCGACAACAAGGGCTCGCTCGGCGCCAACGCCATCCTCGGCGTCTCCCTCGCCGTCGCGCACGCCGCCTCCGAGGCCAGCGACCTGCCGCTGTTCCGCTACCTGGGCGGCCCGAACGCGCACCTGCTGCCGGTGCCGATGATGAACATCCTCAACGGCGGCTCGCACGCGGACTCCAACGTCGACATCCAGGAGTTCATGATCGCCCCGATCGGCGCGGAGTCCTTCTCCGAGGCGCTGCGCTGGGGTGCCGAGGTCTACCACACCCTGAAGAAGGTCCTGAAGAACAAGGGCCTGTCCACCGGCCTCGGCGACGAGGGCGGCTTCGCCCCGAACCTGGAGTCCAACCGCGCCGCGCTCGACCTCATCCTGGAGGCGATCAAGCAGGCCGGTTACGTCCCCGGTGAGCAGATCGCGCTCGCGCTCGACGTCGCCGCGTCCGAGTTCTACAAGGACGGCAAGTACGAGTTCGAGGGCAAGTCCCGCTCGGCCGCCGAGATGACCGAGTACTACGAGGAGCTCGTCGCCTCCTACCCGCTGGTCTCCATCGAGGACCCGCTGTTCGAGGACGACTGGGCCGGCTGGAAGGTCCTCACCGACAAGCTCGGTGACAAGGTCCAGATCGTCGGCGACGACCTGTTCGTCACCAACCCGGAGCGCCTGGCCCGCGGCATCGAGGACGGCGCCGCCAACGCCCTGCTGGTCAAGGTGAACCAGATCGGTTCGCTCACCGAGACCCTGGACGCCGTCGAGCTGGCCCAGCGCAACGGCTTCAAGTGCATGATGTCCCACCGCTCCGGCGAGACCGAGGACGTCACCATCGCCGACCTCGCCGTCGCCACCAACTGCGGCCAGATCAAGACCGGCGCCCCGGCCCGCTCCGAGCGCGTCGCCAAGTACAACCAGCTGCTGCGCATCGAGGAGATCCTCGACGACGCCGCGGTGTACGCCGGCCGCAGCGCCTTCCCGCGCTTCAAGGGCTGAGCCGTAGGGCCCGTAGAGGGTAAGGCTTAGCCAGTCGTACGTACGTCCCCGTACCCGGTCCCGTACCGTGTCCGGGGACGTACGCACGTATCAGGGAGGCGGGGACATGGCCGCGAAGGACCGGGACCGGTTCTCCACCGCGACCAGGCTGAAGCTGCTCGGCGAGCAGACGGCGGCCCGGGTCTACCGCTCCCAGACCAAGCGGCAGGCCCGCCGCTCCCGGCTCACCAGCCGTGCCGCGCTGCTCGCGATCGTGCTGTGCACGATGGTCGTCGCGCTCGCCTACCCGATGCGGCAGTACGTCTCCCAGCGTGCCGAGATCGCCGACCTGCAACGTCAGCAGAGGCAGGCCCGGCAGCGGGTCGAGCAGCTGCGGGACGTCAAGGCCCGGTGGCAGGACGACTCCTACGCCGAGCAGCAGATCCGGCAGCGGCTGCACTACGTGATGCCGGGCGAGACGGGCTACATCGTGATCGACCCCGCTGCCGCCCAGCAGGCGCACGCCTACCTCGGAGCGGCCGACCGGCCCTGGTACGCGAACGTCTGGGACGGCGTCGACAAGTCCGACGCGTCCGACCAGTGAACCGACAGAAAGCCACGCAGAACACAGTCATGCAAACGCCCCCGCCCTCCACTCCGCGCACCGAGCCGACCGACGCCGACGTCGAGGCCTTCAAGCAGCAGCTCGGGCGGCCGCCGCGCGGGCTGCGGGCGATCGCGCACCGGTGCCCGTGCGGGCAGCCGGACGTCGTGGAGACCGCGCCGCGGCTGCCGGACGGCACGCCGTTCCCGACGCTGTACTACCTGACGTGCCCCAAGGCCGCCTCCGCCATCGGCACCCTGGAGGCCAACGGCGTGATGAAGGAGATGACGGCACGTCTGGAGAGCGATCCGGAACTGGCGTCGGCGTACCGCGCCGCGCACGAGGACTACATCCGGCGCCGGGACGAGATCGAGGAACTGACGGGGTTTCCGAGCGCCGGCGGGATGCCGGACCGGGTGAAGTGCCTCCATGTGCTGGTGGCGCACTCGCTGGCCGCGGGGCCCGGCGTGAACCCGCTGGGCGACGAGGCGATCGCCATGCTGCCCCAGTGGTGGGCCAAGGGCACGTGCGTGACGCCGGCCAAGGAGGACGACCAGTGACCCGTGTCGCCGCCGTCGACTGCGGTACCAACTCCATCCGGCTGCTCGTCGCCGACGCCGACCCCGAGACCGGTGAACTCGTCGACCTGGACCGGCGGATGGTGATCGTGCGGCTCGGGCAGGGGGTCGACCGGACCGGGCGGCTCGCGCCGGAGGCGCTGGAGCGGACCTTCGCAGCCTGCCGGGAGTACGCGGCCGTCATCAAGGAACACGGGGCGCAGCGGCTGCGGTTCGTGGCGACCTCCGCCTCCCGGGACGCCGAGAACCGCGCGGAGTTCGTACGCGGCGTGCTGGACATCCTCGGCGTCGAGCCGGAAGTCATCACCGGTGACCAGGAGGCCGAGTTCTCCTTCACGGGCGCGACGAAGGAGCTGACGGGGCAGAACCAAGGGGGCGCGGAGCGCCCTTCGACCGAGGGTGGTGGTGGGCGACGGGTGGGCGACCTCGCCGAGCCGTTCCTCGTCGTGGACATCGGCGGCGGCTCCACCGAGTTCGTCGTGGGGTCCGAGCGGGTGCGGGCCGCGCGGTCCGTGGACGTCGGCTGCGTCCGGATGACCGAGCGGCACCTGGTGCACGGGGGACAGGTCAGCGACCCGCCGAGCGAGGCGGAGATCGCCGCCATGCGGGCGGACATCGAGAACGCCCTCGACCTCGCGGAGCGGACCGTGCCGCTGCGCGAGGCGCGCACCCTGGTCGGCCTGGCCGGCTCGGTCACCACCCTCTCCGCCATCCACCAGGACCTGCCGGAGTACGACTCGGCCGCCATCCACCACTCCCGCATCCCCTACGCCCGGGTCCGGGAGATCACCGAGCGGCTGCTGGGCTCCACCCACGCCGAGCGGGCCGCCGTCCCGTCCATGCACCCCGGACGTGTCGACGTCATCGGCGCCGGCGCCCTCGTACTCCTGTCGATCATGGAGCGGGTGGGCGCGGCGGAGGTCGTGGTGAGCGAGCACGACATCCTGGACGGCATCGCCTGGTCCATCGCCTGACCCGTCCGAGCGGGCTTCCCGTCACCTCGCCGACCCTTCCGACCTCCTCGGATGAGCGTGCGGGGTGGCGGGTGAGCGCCCCGGACGGCTCGTGACACGCCGTGCCACGACACCCCCGCGGAAAACTTCGTGAAGTTCTTCACAAGGAATTCGGTGCAGGTGGGGGGTGCGGGGGTCCCCATTGGCCCGTTCGGGGGCTCAACGGCCCCGGACGCGTGCTCAGGAGAGCGTTTCGAGGGTGTTTCCGGAGGTGTTCGTGCGGGTGACATCCGGTGTCTCCGCGGTGCCCCCGGAGGCCCGGAGGAGCAGCTCACACGGCATTGACAACGGGTCGTATCGGAAGTCGGTTCCCGCTGGCGGCCATGACCTGCGTCACGTGGGCGGCGGAGTGTAGCACGACCCCTGGAGAACCTTGTGAAGGGGCGCACGAGCGGCCCCCCTGAGGCGGGTGGATACTCGATGCCATGAGCACCACGGAGCGTCCCAGGATCCTCGTAGTAGGCGGTGGGTACGTAGGCCTGTACGCAGCTCGGCGCATCCTCAAGAAGATGCGCTACGGCGAGGCGACCGTCACGGTCGTCGACCCCCGGTCGTACATGACCTACCAGCCCTTCCTCCCCGAAGCCGCCGCCGGCAGCATCTCCCCCCGGCATGTCGTCGTCCCGCTGCGACGCGTGCTTCCGAAGGCGGAGGTCCTCACCGGCCGGGTCACCACCATCGACCAGGACCGCAAGGTCGCCACGATCGCCCCCCTCGTGGGCGAGGCGTACGAGCTGCCCTTCGACTACCTGGTCATCGCACTCGGCGCGGTCTCCCGCACCTTCCCGATCCCCGGCCTCGCCGAACAGGGCATCGGCATGAAGGGCATCGAGGAGTCCATCGGCCTGCGCAACCACGTCCTGGAGCAGCTGGACAAGGCCGACTCCACGACCGACGAGGAGATCCGCCGCAAGGCGCTCACCTTCGTCTTCATCGGCGGCGGCTTCGCGGGCGCGGAGACCATCGGCGAGGTCGAGGACATGGCCCGCGACGCGGCGAAGTACTACAAGAACGTGTCCCGTGAGGACATGCGCTTCGTCCTCGTCGACGCCGCCGACAAGATCCTCCCCGAGGTCGGCCCCAAGCTCGGCCTGTACGGCAAGGAGCACCTGGAGAGCCGCGGTGTGGAGATCTACCTCTCCACCTCGATGGACTCCTGCGTGGACGGCCACGTCGTGCTGAAGAACGGCCTGGAGGTCGACTCCAACACGATCGTGTGGACCGCCGGCGTCAAGCCGAACCCGGCGCTCGCCCGTTTCGGCCTGCCGCTCGGCCCGCGCGGCCACGTGGACACCGCTCCCACCCTCCAGGTGCAGGGCACCGACTACATCTGGGCCGCGGGCGACAACGCCCAGGTACCGGACGTCGCCGCCCGCAAGGCCGGCGTCGAGAACGCCTGGTGCCCGCCGAACGCGCAGCACGCGCTCCGTCAGGCCAAGGTCCTCGGCGACAACGTGGTCTCCGGCATGCGGGGCTTCCCGCAGAAGGAGTACAGCCACGCCAACAAGGGCGCGGTCGCCGGTCTGGGTCTGCACAAGGGCGTCGCGATGATCGTCCTGGGCAAGACGAAGATCAAGGTCAAGGGCCGTCTGGCCTGGTACATGCACCGTGGCTACCACGGTCTGGCGATGCCGACATGGAACCGCAAGATCCGCATCTTCGCGGACTGGACGCTGGGCATGTTCCTCAAGCGCGAGGTCGTGTCCCTGGGCGCCATGGAGAACCCCCGCGAGGAGTTCTACGAGGCGGCCAAGCCGGCCCCGGTGGCCGCCCCGAAGACCGAGGAGAAGGCCAAGGCCTCCTAGCCCGAGCCTGCCCGACGGTCTACCGAGAACCACCCGAAGGACCTCCCGCCATCCGTGGTGCGGGAGGTCCTTCGGCATTCCCGGGCCGCCCGCAACTGCATGGCCGCTACAGCTTCTTTTGCCCAGTCGTAACTCCTTCGCGGGACTGCGATGCTGCCCTCACGGTGTTTACGTGGTAACCGGCATCCGGGATCGTCGTCTTGGAGGTGTACGCCATGACCGACGCCGCGTCGCGGCTGAGGAGTGTTGCCGAGCAGGTGCTGGGAGTTCCGCTCCCGGTACGGCTGCGGGCCTGGGACGGATCACAGGCCGGACCGCCGGACGCCCCGGCGATCGTGATCCGCAACCGCCGTGCCCTGCGTTACATGCTGTTCAAGCCGGGAGAACTGGGCCTGGCCCGGGCCTGGGTCGCCGGCGATCTGGACATCGAGGGCGATCTGTACAGCGCCCTCGCGGTGATGTCCGGACTGATCTGGGAGCGCGGGGAGGACGGCCGTACCCTCGCCCAGGCCCTGCGCGACCCCCAGGTGCGGGCCGCCGCCCGGGACCTGCTCAGGCTCGCCGGACCGCCGCTCCCGCCGGCCCCGCCCCGCGAGGAGGTGCGCAGACGCGGCCATCTGCACACCCGCCGCAGTGACAAGCAGGCCATCAGCCACCACTACGACGTCGGCAACGACTTCTACGAGATCGTCCTCGGGCCCTCGATGGTCTACTCCTGCGCCTACTGGGAGCAGGACGGCACCCTGGAGACCGCCCAGCGCGACAAGCTGGAACTCGTCTGCGGCAAGCTCGATCTGAGACCCGGTCAGCGGCTGCTCGACGTCGGCTGCGGATGGGGCTCGATGGCGATCCACGCCGCCCGCGAGCACGGCGTGAGCGTCGTCGGGGTCACCCTCTCCCAGGAACAGGCCGCGTACGCCCGTAAACGGGTCGCCGACGAGGGCCTGACGGACCGGGTGGAGATCAGGGTCCAGGACTACCGGGACGTCAGGGACGGCCCGTACGACGCCATCTCGTCGATCGGGATGGCCGAGCACGTGGGCGCGGAGAAGTACCTGGAGTACGCGCGCAGTCTGTACGCCCTGCTGAAGCCCGGCGGACGGCTGCTCAACCACCAGATCGCGCGGCGCCCGCAGCGCGACGAGACGGCCTACCACGTGGACCGGTTCATCGACGCCTACGTCTTCCCGGACGGGGAACTCGCCCCGATCGGCACCACCGTCACCCAGCTGGAACGGGCCGGGTTCGAGGTGCGGGACGTGGAGTCGATCCGCGAGCACTACGCCCGCACCCTGCGCCGCTGGGTGGTCAACCTGGAGGCCGACTGGGCACGGGCGGTACGGCTCACCAGCCCCGGGCGGGCCCGTGTGTGGCGGCTGTACATGGCCGCCTCCGCGCTCGCCTTCGAGCGCAACCGGATCGGCGTCAACCAGGTGCTGGCCGTCAGGACCCCCGAGTCGGGTGCGTCGGGACTGCCGCTGCGCAGCCGTACCTGGAACCGGTAGGGCCGCCGGACGGCGAAGGGGCCCCGCACGCGTGGTGCGGGGCCCCTTCGCGGTGTCCGCGGGCTACTCGGACTTGATCGCCGCGAGCATGTTCAGCCGGGCCGCCCGCCGGGCCGGCCACAGGGCCGCCAGCACGCCGACCACGCCGGCCAGTACCAGGAAGAGCGCCATCCTGGACCAGGGCAGGACCAGTTCGTAGGTCGGCATCCTCGCGCCGACCAGCTGCCCGGCCGCCCAGCCGAAGAACACGCCCAGGCCGAGACCCAGCACCCCGCCGAAGAGCGAGATGACCAGCGACTCCAGACGGACCATCCGCTTGACCGCCTTGCGGTCCAGGCCGATCGCACGGAGCATGCCGATCTCCTGCTGCCGTTCGAAGACCGACATGGCCAGGGTGTTGATGACACCGAGGACCGCGACGATCACCGCCATCGCGAGCAGGCCGTAGACCATGTTCAGGATCAGCGTGAACGCCTTGGCGATGGAGTCGGACAGGTCCTGCTTGTCCTGGACCCTGATCGCCGGGTTCGAGCCGAGGACCTTCTCCAGCCCGTCCTTGGCCGCGGGCGACGCGCCGTCCGCCGTCTTGACCATGACCTGCATGTCGGCGGGGTCGGTCACGTGCGGGGTGAGGGTGGCGTTGTCGAGCATGATCCCGCGGATCACCTCGTTGCCCTCGTAGACCCCGGCGACCGTCATCCGCTGTGCCTTGCCGTCCTCGTAGTGGACGGTGAAGCCGGACCCCGCCTTCCAGCCGTACGACTTGGCGGTGTCGTCGTCCACGACCACGTCCGGGCCGGCGACCCTGAAGGACCCGCTGTCCACCGTGAGGTCGGTCAGCCGGCCGATCTCCGTGCCGTTGACGCCGGTCAGGAACTCGGTCTTGCCGTCGATCCGGGAGATCGCGTTGCGCAGCGGGCTGGAGGCGGTCACGCCGTCGGCGGCCGCGACCTTCTTCGCCACGTCGGGGGAGAGCGCGTTGCCGTTGGCCATCGAGACGATGTAGTCCGCGCGGATCGCCGAGCTCGCCATCTTGTCGATGGACTTCTGCAGGCTGCCCGCCACCACCGTCATACCGGTGATCAGGGTCAGGCCGATCATCAGCGCCGAGGCGGTCGCGGCGGTACGGCGCGGGTTGCGCACCGAGTTCTGCCGGGCGAGCTTGCCGGAGACGCCGAACCCGCGCAGCAGCGGGGCGGCGGCCGCGATCAGCGGCCGGGACAGGAGCGGGGTCAGGACGAAGACGCCGATGATGAGCAGGACCGCGCCGAGACCCATCGGGGCCTGGCCGTCGCTGCCGCTCATCGTCGTCGCCGCCAGGATGACCGCCACGCCCGCCGCCGAGAACAGGGCGCCGACCGTGTTGCGCAGCACCAGCGACTTGGTGGTCGGGGTGGCGTGCAGGGCGCTCATCGCGGCCACCGGCGGGATCTTCGCGGCCCGGCGGCCGGGCAGCCAGGCGGCCAGCATGGTGATGACGACGCCGACGGCGAGGGCGGCGGCCACCGTGCCGGGGCTGACGACCAGCGGGCCCTCCGGGACGGTCGCGCCGAACGAGCCCATCAGCGCGCGCAGCCCGGCGCCGATGCCGATGCCCGCGACCAGGCCGGCGATCCCGGCCACCGCACCCACCACGAACGCCTCGATCAGCACCGAGCGGGTGACCTGGCGGCGGGAGGCGCCCACCGCGCGCAGCAGCGCCAGCTCCTTGGTGCGCTGGGCGACCAGCATGGTGAAGGTGTTGGCGATGATGAAGGTGCCGACGAACAGCGCGATGCCGGCGAAGACCAGCAGACCCTGACGCAGGCCGCTCATGCTGCTGGAGATGGCCTCGGCCTGGTCGTCGGCGAGTTCCTGCCCGGTGGTGGTCTCCACGAGCTTCTTCGGCAGCGCCCGGTCCAGCTGGGCCTTGAGGGCTCCCTGGCCGGTGCCGGACTTCGCGGTCACGTCGATCTCGTCGTACGTGCCCTTCTTGCCGAACAGGTGCTGCGCGGTCGCCGTGTCGAACAGGGCGAGGCTGCCGCCGGCCGCGACGTTGCCGTCGTCGGTGGTGAAGATGCCGGCGACGGTGGGCGTCAGGACCGGGCCGTTCACCGAGATGCGCACGGTGTCGCCGACCTCGTAGCCGGCCCGCTCGGCGGTCCTGGAGTCGATCAGCACCTCGTTCGCGCCGCTCGGCGCGTGGCCGCCGACCAGCGGGTAGCGGGTGTCCTCGGTGCCCCAGTAGTTGCCGCCCTCGGACTGCCAGCCGCCGCCGATCAGCTTGCCGTCCTTGTCGGCGATCGCGGTGAAACCGGAGACGACGCCGGTGGCGGAGGCGGCCCCGGGGACCTTCGCGGCCCTGTCGAGCAGGGCCTGGGTGAGGTCGGGGGTCTTGCCGACCTGATCGCCCTTGGAGTCCTGGTACTTGGCCTGAACGGCCACGTCGACGCCGTCGAAGCCCTTGGCGGAGCTGTTCTGGTACGCGTCGGAGATGGTGTTGGTGAAGACCAGGGTGCCGGAGACGAAGGCCACGCCGAGCATCACGGCGAGCACGGTCATCAGCAGCCGGGCCTTGTGAGCGAGGACGTTGCGCAGGGCGGTGCGGAACATCAGCTGGTCCGGCCCTTCGCGTCGAACTCGGGGGCCTGGGGCCGCGCGGCGGAGCCGCTGGTGCCGCCGCCCCCGGGAAGGTGGCGCATGAAGTCGAGGACACCGTCCGCCGTCGGGCGGTACATCTCGTCGACGATCCGGCCGTCGGCGAGGAAGACGACGCGGTCGGCGTAGGCGGCGGCCACCGGGTCGTGGGTGACCATGACGACGGTCTGGCCCAGCTCCCGTACCGAGTTGCGCAGGAAGCCCAGCACTTCGGCACCGGAGCGGGAGTCCAGGTTTCCGGTCGGCTCGTCACCGAAGATGATCTCCGGCCGGGAGGCGAGGGCGCGGGCCACGGCCACGCGCTGCTGCTGGCCGCCGGAGAGCTGCGCGGGCCGGTGGCTCAGCCGGTCCTTCAGGCCGACCATCTGGATGACGCCGTCGACCCACTGCCTGTCCGGTTTCCGCCCTGCGATGTCCATCGGAAGGGTGATGTTCTCCAGTGCGGTCAGCGTCGGCAGCAGGTTGAACGCCTGGAAGATGAACCCGATCTTGTCCCGGCGCAACTTGGTGAGCTGCTTGTCCTTCAGGGAGCCGAGTTCGGTGTCGCCGATCCGCACGGAACCGGAGGAGAAGGTGTCGAGGCCCGCGACGCAGTGCATCAGGGTGGACTTGCCGGAACCGGACGGCCCCATGATCGCGGTGAACTCGGCCTGCCGGAACTCGACGGTGACCCGGTCCAGGGCGACGACCTGCGTCTCACCCTGCCCGTAGATCTTGGACAGCTCCGTGGCGCGAGCGGCCACCGAGGTGGTCCGCGGGTCGGCTGGGGGCACCCCCGGAAGAAGTTTGGGGGAGGGTGTGGTGGACACGGAAGGGCGCTCCTGACGGGACGACGAGGTTCATGGGGACAGGACCATCGTCCCGGCCGCGGCGGCCCGTGTAGTCAGCCGCAGTTCCGGTTCCGGGGGGCGACCAGGGGGGGACCGGAGGGCGCCGAGTCATACCTGGGGATGACGGCGGACCCCTAGGCCGGCCCGTCGAGAACAGGTGGAGCCCCCTTGTTCGTACGGTGAAATTCCGTCATTCCCCGTACGCGCGCGCCCACCTCGCGTAACGCTATTGGCAAGTGCGGATGGCCCGTTCCGGTGGCTGATGCACCCTCAGACGTCAATAAAATAAGACAACATCGGGTCGCCCGTCCGCTGTTCGGGGGACGCCTCCCGATAGGCTCGGAATCTCGTTGCGGAGCCCATGGCCTGCCCGGATGGTGGAATGCAGACACGGCGAGCTTAAACCTCGCTGCCCCTCGCGGGCGTACCGGTTCAAGTCCGGTTCCGGGCACTTCAACCTGTTCTGCAGCTTACCTGGCGAAACGGCCGAATGGCCGCGTCACTCGCCTCTCGTCGGTGCACCGCTGGTGCCCGCCCTCCCCGGCTTGCCGTCATGGCGCGGACGTGACGGCGTTGAAGAACGGCCGGGACGAGACCACCGCCGGGTGCGGCGTCGTGTGACGGCCGGGCGGCTCCCGTGCGCGGGGCGCGCAGGCGGAACGGTTCGACGGGAGGGGCGAGGGCCGGCCCCCGCGAATTGGTCGGTGGCGTCCGGGTGCTTCGGGGCCCGCGGTGGTTCGGGCCGAGGCGCCCGGTCTTCGGCCGTGAAGGGACGCGACACGGGACCCGCCGCCCGTGCTCGCCGGAGCGCGCCCGCCGCGCGGTGACCCGACCCCGGAAAGAGGGGCGAAAATCAGCCTACGTCCGCCGCGTTGGCTTGTTAGGTTCGTGACAGCCGGGGGCGGTGGCAGGCGACTGGGAGGTTCTGATGGAAGGTGCTGCGCCGTTGGACCTGGTGGGGGTGGACCCCGAGGCCGAGAGGGCCTATCGCCACTTGCTGGCGCGCGGCGCAGGGACGGTCGACGACGTGGCGGCCGAGTTCGGGATGACGTACCCGGAGGGGCTGGTGCTGCTGGAGCGGCTGCACGGCTTCGGGCTGGTCAGCCGCCGTACCTCCGGGGAGTTCCAGACCGTCGATCCCCGGCACGCGCTGCGGGTGCTGGTGGAGTCGCGTGAACGGCAACTTGCCTCCGTACGCGAGACGGCAGGGTCGCTCGGCGCGATTTTCGACGCCGCGAAGCGGGCCGGATCCGGCAGCCAGGGAACGATGGTGATCAGCGGGCCGGAGACGGTCGGTGACCGCTACTACCGGCTGAAGCAGGCCGCGCGCACCGAGATCTGCTGCCTGGACCGCCCCCCTTTCCTGCTGGTCCCGAACGGGCCGATCGACGAGGCGGCGGTGGGCCGCGGGGTGCGGGTGCGCGCCGTCTACGCCGCGGCCAGTTTCGCCGCGGACGGCGAGTGGGGGGAGCTGGGCAGCCTGGTGTCGCGGGGCGAGGAGGCCAGGATCGCCCCGACCCTGCCGATCAAGCTGACCATGGCCGACCGCGCGGCCGCGATGGTCTCGCTGAGCCTGGATCCCGGGAACACCGAGTGCCTCTACACCGAGTCGCCCCCGCTTCTGGAAGCGCTCGTGGAACTCTTCGAGCGCTACTGGGCGGCCGCCTCCCCCCTGGCCGGCACCCCCGGCCCGGGCGAACCGCGGCCCTCCGCGGCCGATCCCGCGGTGGAGGGCCGCAGACCCACCGACGAGGAACGCAATCTCCTCGCGCTGTTCGCGGCCGGGGTCAAGGACGAGGCGATCGCCCGGCAGTTCGGGATCTCGTCGCGGACCCTTCGCCGGCGTATTCAGGACCTCTACGCGGAATTGGGGACGACCAGCCGCTTCGGCGCCGGGGTGGCGGCGGCCCGCCGGAACTGGGTCTGAGGCGGACGGCCACTCCCGCCGGAGCCGCAGGTCAGGGCGTTGGGCCCCGGTCAATGCGGGCGCCTGGGAAGGTAATTGACGGTACATCAATTGCTGTCAACATGTCCGTAACAAACCGGGGAATTGCGGAGCGCGGAACTGCCGTCTGTCCAGGTGAGGACAATGGCACCCAAGGGACATGACCTCTTCTTTACACCGAGGCAGAAGGGTGGCTGACTACGCACATCTTTCGCACGCCTAGCCTCTTGAGGTCCCCTTGCGCACACCTCCGTCCTCCCGACGCGGGCTGACCGTCGCGGCCGCCGCCCTGGTGGCCCTGACGACGACCGGGCCGGCCGCGTCGGCCGGGATCCGCACCGCCGGCCCCGCCCCCGCGGCGTCCACCGTCACCGCCGAGTCCGCCCCCGCCCGCCCCGATGCCACAGGTACCGTCACGCTGATCACGGGCGACAGGGTCGAGGTGACCGTCGGTGCCGCCGGTACCACGGCGACCGTGACCGATCCGCAGGGCAGGCCCGGCGGCGCCCATGTCATGTCCGTGGGGCCCGACACCTACGTGTACCCCGACGAGGCCCTGCCCTGGATCGCCTCGGGCGCGCTCGACGAGCACCTGTTCAACGTCACCGAGCTGCTCAAGGACGGTTACGACGACAGCCACAGCGACCGGCTGCCGCTGATCGTCACCTACGGCGGCGCCGACGCCGCCGCCCGCGCGCGCAGCGCGAAAGCACCCGAGGGCGCGCGCAAGACCTTGACGCTCAGCAGCATCCAGGGAGCCGCGATCTCCGCCGAGCACGCGCGGGCGGCGGACTTCTGGTCCTCCCTCACCGGCTCGGCCGCCAAGAGCACCGCGGGCGCGGCACCGTCCGGCCGGCTGACCGGCGGCATCGCCAAGGTGTGGCTGGACGGGAAGGCGAAGGCCACGCTGGCCGACACCACCGCGCAGATCGGTGCACCCGAGGTCTGGCAGAGCGGGGACACCGGGCAGGGCGTGGACGTCGCCGTCCTGGACACCGGGATCGACGCCGCGCACCCGGACTTCGCGGGGCGGATCGCCGCTTCGCAGAGCTTCGTACCGGACCAGGACGTCACCGACCGCAACGGCCACGGCACCCACGTCGCCTCGACGGTCGCGGGCACCGGCGCCGCCTCCGGCGGAACGGAGAAGGGCGTCGCCCCGGGTGCCTCGCTGCACATCGGCAAGGTCCTGAACAACGACGGCAGCGGCCAGGACTCCTGGATCCTGGCCGGCATGGAGTGGGCGACCCGCGACCAGCACGCCAAGATCGTCAGCATGAGCCTGGGGGGTCCTCCCACGGACGGCACCGACCCGCTCAGCCAGGCCGTGAACCGGCTCAGCGCGGAGACCGGGGCGCTGTTCGTCATCGCGGCCGGCAACTCCGGTCCCGAGCCGTACAGCATCGGCGCACCGGGCGCGGCCGACGCCGCGCTGACGGTCGGCGCGGTGAACGGCCCGGGCAAGGGCGTGGACCAGCTGGCGGCGTTCTCCAGCCGCGGCCCGCGCGTCGGTGACAACGCCGTCAAGCCCGACCTGACCGCCCCCGGTGTCGACATCCTCGCCGCCCGCTCGCAGTACGCGCCCGAGGGCGAGGGCGCCTACCAGACCATGAGCGGTACCTCCATGGCGACGCCCCATGTCGCGGGCGCGGCCGCCCTGCTGGCGGAAGAGCACCCCGACTGGAGCGGGCAGCAGCTCAAGGACGCGCTGGTCGGCACCACGGCGAGCACCCGGAGGTTCAGCCCCTACCAGGGCGGCAGTGGCCGGCTCGACATCGCCGCGGCGGTGAAGGCCACCGTGATCGCCTCCGGCGCCGCGTTCGCCCAGGTCAAGTACCCGTACACGCCCGGCCAGACGGTCCGCAGGGACGTCACCTACACCAACACCGCCGCCCAACCGGTCACGGTGGACCTCGGCCTGATCGCGGACGGCATCCCCGCCGGGCTGTTCACCCTCACCGACAGCCGGCTGACCGTGCCCGCGCACGGCACCGCCACCGTCGGTGTCATCACCCACCTCGACCTGGCCGCGGACAACGGCGCCTACACCGGCCAGCTCACCGCCGCCGGTTCCGACGGGGCGGTCCTCGCCCGTACGCCGATCGGTGTGAACAAGGAGGGCCGGCGCGTCAAGCTGTCGATCACCGCGAAGGACCGCAAGCACGCCGGGCTGCCCGGCATGCTCGTGCTCAAGGACGTCGACCGGAACACCATCCCCAAGGTCTACGCCGTCGACTCCTCCGGCTCCCTGGACCTCAGCCTGGTCCCGAGCAACTACGCGGCCTGGATGTACACCGACGTCCCCGGCATCGACGGCACCCACACCCTCGGCCTCGGCCTGTTCTCCGCCCCGCAGATCGACCTGAACCAGGACCGGTCGCTGCACTTCGACACCGCCGACCTCCGCAGGGCAGCGGCGCTCACCCCGCAGCCGACCGCGAACAGCTTCATGCGGGTCGACCAGTACCGGTCGAACGGCGACCTGGTCCCGTTCGTGGACAGTTACGCGCCGGAGTACTGGCGGTACGACAGCCTCTGGGCGGCCCCGACGCCCAAGGTGACGCACGGCTCGTACACCTTCGCCACACGCTGGCGGCAGATCCAGCCGCCGCTCACGCTCTCGCTGGGGTCCCAGACCTACCGCAGCGCCGTCGTGCAGAGCCTGTCCCCCGTGCTGCCCGAGGGCAGCGGCTCGTACCGGCCCGTCTGGGCCGGGAACGGCTCGGCCGCGGAGTTCGCCGAGGTCAAGGTCCGCGGCCAGGTGGCGCTCGTCCGCCGCAGCGACACCGTGTCCGCCCCCGACCAGGCCGCGGCCGCGGCGAAGGCCGGCGCAAAGCTGCTGCTGATCCTCAACGACGGCTACGGGACGCTCGACGCGTGGGCCGACCTGCCCGACGCGGCCCCGCTGCCGGTGGCCTCGCTCGGCACCGACGACAGCATCCGTCTGCGCCTGCGCCTTCTCCGGCCCGGCAAGGGACAGCTGAAGGTCGTCTCGCACCCGCACCCGCGCTATGTGTACGACCTGGTCCGTCACTACAGCGGCGCGATCCCGCGGACGCTGACCTACCGGCCCGGTCCGGGTGATCTCGCCCGCATCGACGAGTCGTTCCGCGACACCAAGCAGGGGGAGGCGGTCGAAGGCCGCGACGACCTGTCCGTCGACGGCCTCTGGGCCATGCTCGGCCGCTCGGTCCCGGTCCCGGCACAGGGCACGCTCACCTCGTGGGTCACGGCCGGGCCCGGCGTCAGCTGGGTCTCGGGCGCGGGCATGAGCGATCTCGGCCAGGGAGGCACGCCGCGTTCGTACAAGGCGCGCAGCACCTCGCGGGAGACCTGGTTCGCCCCCGTCGTGCACCCGCGGCTCCTCAACGACACAACCCGTACCGCCCCGTTCAGGGTCGGCGACGTCATGAGCCCGTCGTCGATCAGCGCCTGGGGCGACTCCGGCGGTCACGCGGGCGTCGTCTGGGCCGACGGGGACACCTCGAAGGTCTCGCTCTACCAGGGCACCCAACTGCTCGGTGAGACGGCCAACGACGGGATCTTCTCCGTCGAGGGCCTGCCCACCGAACGGCTGCCCTACCGCCTGGTGGTCGAGGGGAACCGGAACCTGCCCGGCCGGCCGTACTCGACCCGCACCCGCACCGACTGGGGATTCACCTCCGGCACCACGGACTACACCGTGCTGTCCCCCCTGCCGCTCATCCAGCTGGACTACGCGGTGGCCACCGACCTGTCCGGCCGGGCGGGCAGGCGGTCGGCGGTGTCCGTCACCCCCTCGCACCTCAAGGGCGTGACCGACGGCGGCACGATCCGCACGGTGACCCTGGACGTCTCCTACGACGACGGGGCCACCTGGCACCGGACCACGGCCCGCCACAAGGGTGCGGCCTGGACGGCGACGCTGAACGCCCCGTCCGGGGCCCGCTTCGCGAGCCTGCGCGCGGTCGCGAAGGACGCGAAGGGCAACACGGTGGACCAGACCGTGATCCGCGCCTTCGGCATAAAGCAGGGCCGCTAGAACGGTCTGTGAGCCCCTGTCCGCCTCCGGGCGGGCAGGGGCTCCGTCGTCCGCGGCGTCGGCTCACCCCTCGTAGACGGTCAGGACCGCGCCGTCGACCTCGATGCGGCGGCCCGCTCGCATGCCGTTGCGGCGCAGCGCGCGCAGGCACTCCTCGAAGAGGGTGAGTTCGCCGGCGTCCAGGATGGCGGCGGCCAGGTCCAGCAGCTCGCTCACCGAGGCGTCGGTCAGCACCTCGGGCAGTTCCCCGGACAGCAGGACGACGGACTCACCGTCGGGTCCCCGGACCACGGCCGTCGCCGGTCCGCCGTGCACGAACAACACATTTCCCCCTGAGAGCCCGTGGTCGTGCGGCTCTCGCGTCCCGGGCAGAACGAGAGACTAGTCCTGGATCTTCACGGTTTCGTGCGGAGTCGGATTCTTTTTCCGACTTGGCGAAAGACAGTCCGAGAGCGTTCGAGGAGCGGTCCGGCGGCGGACCGGAGACGGTACCCCCCGGGACGGCGGCGAGGCGGTCCGGAAGGTCCCGGACCTGGTCCGGAGACGGTCCGGACGCGGTCACGTGTCCTTGGCGGGTCTGGAGGAACGGTCCAGCAGGGACTCCACCAGGGCGGTGACGTGGCGGCGGTCGTCCGCCGACAGCTTCTGGACGCTCGCGATGAGCAGCGCGACCTCGGGGTCGGCGGCGGCCGCGCCGTGCGGTTCGTTCGGCTCCGCGCCCGGCGAGGTGTCGTACACGTGGATCCCGCACGCCTCGGCGGCGGCCCGGCGCACGCTCTCCAGCGGGAGCTCCAGCCCCTTGGCCAGGCCCTCCAGGGTGCTCGCCTGGGGCATGCGGACCACCCGCTCGGTGGTGGCCAGGTGGTGGACGGTGGAGCGGGGGACGCCACCGCGCCGCGCCACGTCACCGTAGGACCAGCCCTTGCGGTCGAGGTGCTCACGGATCAACTGCTGCAGTGCGTTGGCCACTGACCGTCACTTCCTGCTCGCCACCTGCGGAGTCCGTCATGTCGCGCCGATTCTACGGTCGTCGCCCCGATCGGCCGAGAGGGTGATTTCCCGAACGGGTTGCGCGGGGGGTCTCCGAGGGCCTAGTGTCCAATCTCGTTGGACAGCACGTCCGACCAGATTGGACAGAGTCCGGGGGGAACCTGACTCGGTCCGATCGGAAATGTCTATCCCTGAGGGGGAAGCGATCATGATGGACGCCCATGAGCTCGAGGCCGAGTCCGCGGAGCTGCTGCCGGGTCGTGAGGCCCTGGGCAAGCTGAAGTTCGGCTTCGGCAAGACGGTCAACGTCACCAAGCACGTCGCCAACATCAGCGCCGCCAACGAGTCCGCCGCGCTGAACGACCACTCCTCGTGGTCGGTGGCCGACTCCGGCGCCGCCCAGAGCATCAACGTCCACCAGTAACACCGTGCCGGCGCGCGGCGCCGGTGCCCACCTCAACCTCATCGCGCAGGAAACGAAAGGACATCCGTCATGAGCATGGACATGAACGAGCTGGAGAACGAGTCCGCCGAGCTGCTGCCGGGCCGCGAGGCCCTCGGCAAGCTGAAGTTCAGCTTCGGCAGGACCGTCAACGTGACCAAGCACGTCGCCAACATCGAGGCGTCCAACCAGTCCGCCGCGCTGAACGACCACTCCGCGTGGTCGTCGGCCAGCTCGTCCGCCGCGCAGACGATCAGCGTCACCCAGTAGTCCCCGGGAGCGCCACCGCCGTCGCCCCGGCGGTGGCGCTCGCGGCCGGCGCCGGCCGGGCGCCAGAGGGGGGAACGCATGCGGGATCCGGGGGGAGACCACACATGACGGTGCTCGGAGACGGGACCGCCGCACTGTACGACACGGGCCCGGTGCCCGGACCCGGCGGCTGGCCGGTCACCTACGAGCAGGTGGCGACGGGCAACCTGCCGGTGATCGACCCGCCGTCGCCGGCCCCGCGGCTGAGCGCGGGACTGCGGCTGCACGGCGAGTACCAGGGGTCGGGATTCACCGAGCCCAAGTACATCGCCCGTCGGGGGGACGGGCAGGTCGTGCAGCTGTCCAGGCTGCTGTACCTGGTGGCGTCGTCGGTCGACGGCGTCCGCGATGCCGAGGCCATCGCCCACCGGGTCAGCGCCCGATTCGGCCGCGAGGTCAGCGGGGAGAACATCCGCTTCCTCGTCGAGAAGAAGCTCGAACCGCTGGGCGTGACGGTCCCGGAGGGGCAGGAGGACGACGAGGTCGACGCCCCGCGCTCCGACCTGCTGCTCGCCCTCAAGGGCCATCGGGTGATCTTCGACGAGCGGCGTACGGCGAAGATCGCCCGTTCGCTGACCTGGCTGCACCGACCGGTGGTGGTGGCCGTGGTGCTGGCCTCGGTCGTCGCACTGGACGTCTGGCTGTTCGGGTTCTTCGGGGCGATAGAACCCGTCCTGCAGGTGCTCGACCAGCCCGTCCTGATCCTGGTCGTCTTCGCGCTCACCGTGGCCTCCCTCGTCTTCCACGAGTTCGGCCACGCCTCCGCGTGCAGATACGGCGGAGCCCGCCCCGGCTGTATCGGGTGCGGGCTCTTCCTCATCTGGCCCTCGATGTACACCGACGTCACCGACGTCTACCGGATCGGCCGGGCCGGGCGGCTGCGCACCGACCTCGGCGGCGTCTACTTCAACATCGTCTTCATGCTGGCCATGGCCGGTGCCTACTTCGCCACCGGGGCGCAGTTCTTCCTGGCCACCGTCTACCTCGGGCACTTCGAGATCCTGGAACAGCTGATGCCGGCCGTACGGCTGGACGGCTACTACATCCTCGGCGACCTGGCCGGGGTCCCGGACCTGTACGGCAAGATCAAGCCGATCCTGCTGTCGCTGGTGCCGGGGCCGCGGGGGGACAAGGCCCGCACGGAGGTCGCCGGGCTGAAGAAGTCGGCGCGCACCATCGTCGCCACCTGGGTGCTGACGATGGTCCCGCTGATCATCGGTGAACTCGGGTACGCACTGTGGAACCTGCCGCGGATCCTCACCACCATGACCCGCTCCCTGACCGAGCAGCTCGTCGG
Source organism: Streptomyces sp. NPDC059224 (assembly GCF_042754285.1). Taxonomy (NCBI): domain Bacteria; kingdom Bacillati; phylum Actinomycetota; class Actinomycetes; order Kitasatosporales; family Streptomycetaceae; genus Streptomyces; species Streptomyces sp. NPDC059224. The sequence continues at coordinate 19,324 of NZ_JBHZAN010000053.1, read as the reverse complement.
CACGGGCTCGGCGTTCGTGGACGGGAAGATCGTCGAGGGACTGGTCGGGACCATCGGCAGCGTGATGCTGCTGTGCCCGATGGCCGGCGTCGTCTATCTGTCCGTGAAGATCGGCGGGCGGATCATCCGGGCCGCGAAACGCACCACGCAGGGGCGGCCCAGGCTGCGGCTCGTGACCTGCGCGCTCGCTCTCGCCGGGCTCACGGGTCTCAGCTACGCCTGGATGTCCGGGGTGACCCCGAAGCCGCTGCCCAAGCAGCCGCCGATCGCGCCGATCCTCCAGCCGGGCGTGCCGACCGAGGCACCGCCGGCCCGGCAGGCCGACACTCCGGACCGTCCGACGGACTCCGGCAGCCCGTCGGACCCGGCGGCCGGTGCGCCGGACGACTCGGCCGGGGCGAGCGCCGGTCCTTCGCCGGCGGAGTCCTCGCGCCAGGCCTCCGCCGCGGCGTCGCCGTCCGCCTCCGTGTCCGGCCAATCCGGCGGGGATGCCTCCGGGTCGCCGGTGCCGTCCGGCGGGGGAACGGTCGCCGATCCGGTGCCCTCGCCGTCCGACGGACCCGGCACGACGGAGCCCGCGCCGTCGCCCACGCCGTCGGAGAGCGTCCCGGTGTCCGCGACGCCCAGCCCGTCCCCGCCGCCGGCCAGCGACCCGGCCAGTCCGCCCCCGGCCTCGTCCTGACCGGCGGTCCCGGGCCGTCGTACGGCCGTCGAACCACCTTCCGCACAAGCACTGGAGCACTGGAGCATCCATGAGCAGTCACCGAAAACCACGCACCACCTCAGGTCCGCTCACCCGGCGGGCCGTCCGGATCGGCCTGTTCGCCGCCGGGGTCGCCGGCGCGGCCGCCGCCGTGCCCGCGCAGGCGGCCACCGCCGTGCCGCATGCCGCGGTCGCCTCCGACCACGTCTTCAGCCACGCCGACCGGGGCCACCACACCCAGGTCCGGGACTCGTTCACGGTCCGTCAGTTCGGCAAGGTCAACGCCGCCGCCGTGCGCAACCAGGCCAACGCCGTCTCGGCCGGCTGCTCGGCCGACGACCACTGCCGTTCGGTCGCGCTGTCCTTCCAGATCGTCACGGTCGCCGGGGAGCACACGCGGCTGAACGCGGTGAACCTCAGCGACGCCGCCAACAAGGAGTGCACGGGCTGCCAGACCCTGGCCGGCGCCTACCAGTTCGTGGTCGCCACGCCCAACCCGCTGCTGCTCGACGCCGCCGCGCGGGGCAAGCTCGCCGACATCCACCACCGGCTCGACGAGCTGACGCGCTCCACGCTGCCCGCCGACGAACTGCGTACGAAGGCCGACGGGCTCGCCGCGGAGGTCACCACCGTGCTGCACGACGCGGTCGCGAACGCCCCGAAGGGCAACCCGCACAAGGACGTCACCATGCACCGGCACCTGGACGGCTGGCCGGGCCGCTGACCCCCGTCCCACCGCCGCACGCACCGGCCGCCCGGCCCACCCCGCCTCAGGCGGGCCGGGCGGCCGGCCGCGTGCCGGCGGACCCCGGGCGCGCCCATTGACAGGCTGTGGGCGCGGACGGAGACTCGGGGGGTCAAAGTGAAAGAAATTTCACCAGACGAACCAGCCTGACCCGGCGAACTCCCGGGTCCCCGAGCCGGCGACGACGCCCCGTCCACGGAAGGAACGACCCGATGCGCACCACCGTCGGCATCATCGGAGCCGGACCCGCCGGGCTCCTGCTCGCCCGGCTGCTGCACAACGCCGGCATCGACTCGGTCGTCCTGGAGAGCCGCGACCGCTCCTACGTGGAACACCGCCAGCGCGCCGGGATCCTGGAGCAGGGCACGGTGGACGTGCTGCGCGCCGCCGGTGCCGGGGCGCGGATGGACCGCGAAGGCCTGCGCCACGACGGCATCGAACTGCGGTTCGCCGGGCAGCGCCACCGCGTGGACTTCCCCGGCCTCACCGGCGGCCGGTCCGTGATGGTCTACGCGCAGACCGAGGTCTGCAAGGACCTCATCGCGCTCCAGCTCAAGGAGGGCGGTCCGCTGCTCTTCGAGGCGGAGGCGGTGGCGGTGGAGGGCGCCGAGGGAGGCCGGCCGCGGGTGCGGTTCCGGCACGAGGGCCGGGAGGACGTGCTGGAGTGCGCGTACGTCGTCGGCTGCGACGGCTTCTGGGGGGTGGCCCGGAACGTGTTCCCCGCATCCCTCTCCCGGGTCTTCGAGCGCACCTACCCGTATGCCTGGCTGGGCATCCTCGCCGATGTCGCCCCCTCGCACGACGAACTGGTCTACGCCCGCCACGACCGCGGTTTCGCCCTCCTGTCGATGCGCTCCGCGTCCGTCTCCCGCCTCTACCTCCAGGTGCCGGCCGGCACGGATGCCGAGGAGTGGAGCGACGAGGCGATCTGGGACGAGCTGGAGCGGCGCTTCGGGACCGACGACGACTGGCGCCTGGAGCGCGGGCCGATCACCCAGAAGTCGGTCACGCCCATGCGGTCGTACGTCCACGAGCCCATGCGGCACGGCCGGGTCTTCCTCGCCGGGGACGCCGCCCACATCGTGCCGCCGACGGGGGCCAAGGGGCTCAATCTCGCCGTCGGGGACGTCGTCACCCTCGCCCGCGCCCTCGCCCACGAGCGGCAGACGGGCTCGCCCGAGCTCCTGGAGACCTACTCGGCGACCTGCCTGCGCCGGGTCTGGCAGGCCGAGCGGTTCTCCTACGACATGACGACCCTGCTCCACCGCGGCCCCGAGGACACCCCCTTCGACGCCCGGCTCCAGCTGGCCCGGCTCGGCCGGATCACCTCCCACCGGGCGGCCGAGACGGACCTCGCGGAGGCGTACACGGGCTTCCCTCTGGACGGCTGAGGCATCTCCGGCCGGTTCCGGCCGTGTCGCGGCCCCGTCATGGAATGAAGCCCTCCGTGGCCGGGAATGAGGGGTCCGCGTAGCGTGTTGCGCAGCACGACGAGGGAAAGATCCTCCCCAAGTACGAGGGTCGTTCTTTTGCCAATCCATTACTCTTGATGCCAAGGCCTCGCAAGGCGGCCATGGAGGAGTGAAATGAGGAGCAGTAACCCGGTCTTCTCGCGACGGGGGTTCAGCCGCGACAACGGCTACGCGGGCTTCAACACCGCGCCGCAGGCCGGGTACGCGCAGGGCAACCCGTACGCGCAGAACCCGTACGCGAACAACCCCTACGCCCAGCAGGACGTCCAGCAGGGCGCCCCGCCGCAGGCCCCGGCCACCACCGGCCGGATGACCATGGACGACGTGGTCCTGCGCTCGGCGACGACGCTGGGCACGGTCGCGGTCGGCGCGGCCCTCGCCTGGGCGCTGCTGCCGATCTCCACCACCAGCTACGGCCTGGCCTTCGGCTCCGCCATCGTGGCGATGGTCCTGGCCCTGATCCAGAGCTTCAAGCGCACCCCGGTGCCCGCGCTGATCCTGGGATACGCCGCCTTCGAGGGCGTCTTCCTCGGCGTGATCAGCGAGATGTACAACAGCCGCTGGAGCGGCGCCCCGTTCCAGGCGGTGCTCGGCACGATGGCGGTCACGGCCGCGACCCTGCTGGTCTACAAGGCCGGCTGGATCCGCGTCACCGCCCGCTACGCCCGCGTCGGCATGGCCATCGCGATCGCCTTCGTTCTGGTGATGGCGGTCAACCTGCTGCTGGTCGCGTTCGGCGTCGCGGAGAACGGCGGGCTGCGCAGCTTCGGCCCGCTCGGTGCGATCGTCGGCATCATTGCGATCCTGCTCGGCGCGTTCTTCCTGACCCTCGACTTCAAGCAGATCGAGGACGGCATCGCGTACGGCGCCCCGAAGAACGAGGCCTGGCTGGCCGCGTTCGGCCTCACCCTGACGCTGGTGTGGATCTACGTCGAGATGCTGCGCCTGGTGGCGATCTTCAGCAGCAACGACTAGCGCCCGCAAGGGAGCAAGCGAACCGAGAAGGGCCCCGGGACATCCCCGGGGCCCTTTCCCGTCCCTGCTTCTCGTCTGTGCGCGCCTAGAGAAGTTTGCGCGCGGCCCTCCTCAGGTCGTACTCATGGATCAACGCCTTCGCGTGGCCGTACGCGAGATTGTGCTCGTGGCGGAGCCAGCTGACCTTCTCCTCGAAGCGGAAGAGGGACGGGCCTTCGGCCACGGTGCGCAGCCAGTCGGACACTTCACGACCGGTGCAGTGGGGGATGCGGGCGAGCATGTTGCGATGGGTCTCCTCGGAGAAGACTTGGGACATCGGCGCCTCCGGTGCGCAAAGGGGGTTGTAGCCGGTCCTTCACGCCACCGTGCCTGAGTGTTGGCGTGTTGGCAACAGTCGGGACAGGACAGCCGACGCCAGGCGTTACGCTCACGGCGTGGTTGATACGACGCCTCTTACCCGTGCCGTGGAGCACTTCGCCGACAAGTTGAGGGCGGCGCCGCAGAGTCGGTTGCAGAGGGGAGCGGCCGCGGAGGCGCTGGCGCTGGCCAGGCGGTTGGCCGACTGGGCGCAGGACGTCGAGGATCCGGGCGGCCAGGCCCGGGAGATGCCGGACGCGGGGATGTTCGCGGTCGCCGACCAAATCACCGTGGCCGGGAACGACTTGGCGATCGTCCTGGAGAGCGACGCGGAGGTCGACGACGCGGTACGCCTGGTGGAGGAGGCGCAGAAGAAGGCGGGGGTGTGAGGGCCGGGGGTGCGCGTTGCCGGGCGCGGCCGTCGTGGCTGGTCGCGCAGTGCCCCGCGCCCCTGAAAGGCGCGCGGTGCACTGCGCCAACAACGCCCACGGTCCCGCACCCGGCGGCCTGCCCGTGGCCTCAACGCGTCACAGCGACGCTATGACCCGGTCCGCCAGGATGTACACGTTCTCCTCGCCGCACGCGAACGTCAGCGTGTAGGCGCCGGAGACCCCGGACCCGCCCAGCAGGTACGGCGTCTCGCCCGCGTTCAGCGCAGCGGCCAGCCGTTCCGCCGTCTCCCGGTGCCCCGGCGTCATGCACAGCGTGGTGCCGTCGGCGAAGACGTAGACGTCCAGCGTGCCCAGCGGCCCCGGGCGCACGTCGGAGAGCTCGACCTGCAACTCGGCCAGCTGCTCGAGCGTCGCCACCGTGCGCTCGTGGTCGTTCACCACCGGCGACTGCACGGGCACGAAGTCCGGGTGGGACGGGTGCCGGCGGCGCGCCGCGGCCAGCTCCGGCGACTCGGTGCCGGCGCCCCCGGCGAAGTCGTCGGTCTCCGTCGCCTGCTCGGCGACCGGCTCCAGGCCCACGAAGTCGCTGTGCCGGGGCAGGAACGGCTCACCGTCCGCCAGGCCCAGCAGCGACGGCGTGTCGGAGGCGTCCCGCGCCTCCTGCGCGGCCCAGAAGGCCCGCGCCTCGGCCAGCTCGCGCTCCCGCTCCTCGGCCAGTGCCGCGGCGACGGCGGCCCGTATCTGCTCGGCGTCCGCATGACTGCGGGCGGCCGGCAGCAGCGCGCGCATCGCGGCGGCCTGGTTCTGAGCAAGCTGGGTGTGCAGCTCGGCGACCTGACGGCGCAGCTTCAGCACGGTGCGCAGGACAGCGACGCCCACGGCGCCCGTGGCGGCCGTGGTGAGCAGCAAGGCGATCGGCATGGCGCTCACTGACGTACTCCCGGTTCAAAGTCGACCCCCGACTTCCTACATCAGCTTGAAGGGTGGACTATCAACCTGTCAGTGCGTAACGTCACGAAATGGACAGGACTTTGACTGGCGCATCTGCCCCGACGGCCACACTGACCTGCGGCGATATATCCGCAGAGGGAGATAGGTCACATCCTGGGGGAGATTGGATCACAAATCGGCCCGGCGTTCGGGGCTTTCTCGAACACCGGGCCGTGGCGTCACGTTGGGTCCCGTGACGGTTACTCAGGGGCTCAGCTGAGGCGCTCGATGACCATGGCCATGCCCTGGCCGCCGCCGACGCACATCGTCTCCAGACCGAACTGCTTGTCGTGGAACTGGAGGGAGTTGATGAGCGTGCCGGTGATGCGGGCGCCGGTCATGCCGAAGGGGTGGCCGACGGCGATGGCGCCGCCGTTCACGTTCAGCTTCTCCAGCGGGATGTCCAGGTCGCGGTAGGAGGGGATCACCTGGGCGGCGAACGCCTCGTTGATCTCGAACAGGTCGATGTCGTCGACGGTCAGGCCGGCGCGGCCGAGGGCCTGCTTGGAGGCCTCCACCGGGCCGAGGCCCATGATCTCGGGGGAGAGGCCGGTGACGCCGGTCGACACGATCCGGGCGAGCGGGGTGAGGCCGAGCTCGCGGGCCTTGGTGTCGGACATGATGATCACGGCGGCCGCGCCGTCGTTCAGCGGGCAGCAGTTGCCGGCCGTGACCAGGCCGTCGGGGCGGAAGACCGGCTTCAGACCGGAAACGCCCTCCATGGTGACGCCGGCACGCGGGCCGTCGTCCTTGCTCACGACCGTGCCGTCGGGCAGGGTCACCGGGGTGATCTCGCGCTCCCAGAAGCCGTTCTTGATGGCTTCCTCGGCGAGGTTCTGGGAACGGACGCCGAACTCGTCCATGTCCTGGCGGGTGACGCCCTTGACGCGGGCCAGGTTCTCGGCGGTCTGGCCCATCGCGATGTACGGGTCGGGGACCAGGCCGTCCTCGCGCGGGTCGTGCCAGGTGGAGCCGGTGGACGCGGCGGTGGCGGCGGTACGGGCCTGCGCCTCGGCGAAGACCGGGTTGGTGGTGTCCGGGAGGCCGTCGGAGCTGCCCTTGACGAACCGGGAGACCGTCTCGACGCCGGCCGAGATGAACACGTCGCCCTCGCCGGCCTTGATGGCGTGCAGCGCCATGCGGCTGGTCTGGAGGGACGAGGAGCAGTACCGGGTGATCGTGCAGCCGGGGAGGTGGTCCATGCCCATCTGCACGGCGACGACCCGGCCGAGGTTGTAACCCTGCTCGCCGCCGGGGAGGCCGCAGCCGAGCATCAGGTCGTCGATGTCCTTCGGGTCCAGCTCGGGGACCTTGGCGAGGGCGGCCTGAATGATCGTGGCGGTGAGGTCGTCCGGGCGCAGGTCCTTCAGGGAGCCCTTGACGGCACGGCCGATCGGGGAACGGGCGGTCGAGACGATGACGGCTTCTGGCATCTCACGGCTCCAGTGGCGTGCGAAGACTGACAGGGCTGCTTGGGAAGTTACCCGTACGTATGTGGTTGGGCACCGGTGGCGCGGTGTGACACTGGCCGCACTTTCTAAGCGCTTGCTTGGTGGGGTCGGTGCGGTGCCCGTCGGGTGCGGGACCGTCGTGGCTGGTCGTACGGTTCCCCGCGCCCCTCACGGGGGCGCTGCCGGTACCCGGCATTCCCCGGCCCGGCCCGCCGTGCCCTACTCGGACGTGCCCGCCCTCGACCTCGCCTCCTCGGAGGCCGGGCCGGCGGGGAGGGCGGGCGGCTCCACGTGCCGGCGCCGGCGGCGCTTCAGCAGGGCCCACGGTCCCCGCGGCCCCGTCGGCATCGCCGCCGTGACCTCCGTGCCGGCCTCGGCCGCCGCCTCCGCCGCCGCACGGGCGACCGGGAGGAAACCCTCGCGGCGGGTGGCGTCGGGGCGCTCCTCTTCCGCCGGCCACAGGCCGAGGGCCGCGCAGACCGTGGGGAGCACCGCCATCGCCGCCGTGGCGTACCCCTCCGCCGAGGGGTGGTAGTTGTCGGGGCCGAAGAGCTCGCGGGGGTTGGCCGCGAACTCGGGGCCCAGCAGGTCGCCCAGCGACACCGTGCGGCCGCCCTGCTCCACCGTGCCGATCGTCTGCGCCGCCGCCAGCTGGCGCGACGCCCGCCGGGCCAGCCAGCGCAGCGGCTGCCGTACCGGCTCGATCGTGCCGAGGTCGGGACAGGTGCCGACCACCACCTCCGCGCCCGCCGTGCGCAGCCGGCGAACCGCGGCCGAGAGGTGACGCACCGAGCGGGTCGGCGGCATGCGGCGGGTGACGTCGTTCGCGCCGATCATGATCACGCAGACGTCGGGGACCGGCGAGGCCGAGCCGAGGACCAGCGCCACCTGGCGGTCCAGGTCGTCGGACTGGGCGCCGGGCAGGGCCACGTTGGTGAGCTCGACCGGGCGTTCGGCCACCGCCGCGAGGCCCGACGAGAGCAGCGCGCCCGGGGTCTGCGCGGCCCGGTGCACACCCTGCCCCGCCGCCGTGGAGTCGCCGAGCATCGTCAGGCGCAGCGGAGGTTCACCGGTGCCGTACGCGTCGCCGTAGCGGCCGTCCGCCACCGGTACCCGGCCGCCGCTGTTGCCGTTGCCCACCGCCGTCCTGGCCATCCGCACCTCGGCCAGCACCAGACCCACCGCGGCCGCGCCGACCAGCCCGACCCCGCCGCCGCCGTACGCCGCCCCGGCCGCGATCCGCCGGGCCACCCGCGCCCTCGACATGTTCGTCATGCGCCGCCGCCACCTCCTCGTTGCCGCTCATCCACTCCTTGCCCCGTACAGGCCGTGCGTCAATCTCAACGGGGAGTGAACCTCCGGATCGGGTCGCGGGAAAGGCCCTAGGCTGGCGACACCACCAGGACCACCCCTTTTGCAAGCAACCGGAGACAACGGTGCGATTTCACGACTCGATGATCAGCCTCGTCGGCAACACCCCGCTGCTGAGGCTCAACAGTGTCACCCAGGGCATCCAGGCCACCGTGCTCGCCAAGGTCGAGTACTTCAACCCGGGCGGTTCCGTGAAGGACCGCATCGCCCTGCGGATGATCGAGGCCGCCGAGAAGAGCGGGGAGCTTCGGCCCGGGGGCACCATCGTCGAGCCGACCAGCGGAAACACCGGAGTCGGGCTGGCGATCGTGGCCCAGCAGAAGGGGTACAAGTGCATCTTCGTGTGCCCCGACAAGGTCAGCACCGACAAGATCAACGTGCTGCGGGCGTACGGCGCCGAGGTCGTCGTCTGCCCCACCGCCGTCGACCCGGAGCACCCGGACTCGTACTACAACGTCTCCGACCGGCTCGTCCGCGAGACCCCGGGCGCCTGGAAGCCTGACCAGTACTCCAACCCGAACAACCCCCTCTCGCACTATCACTCGACCGGCCCCGAGCTGTGGGAGCAGACGGAGGGGAAGATCACCCATTTCGTGGCGGGCGTGGGCACCGGCGGCACCATCTCCGGGACCGGCCGCTACCTGAAGGACGCCAGCGACGGCCGGGTGCAGGTCGTCGGCGCCGACCCGGAGGGCTCCGTGTACTCCGGCGGGTCCGGCCGGCCGTACCTGGTCGAGGGCGTCGGTGAGGACTTCTGGCCCACCGCCTACGACCGGACCGTGGCCGACGAGATCGTCGCGGTGTCCGACAAGGACTCCTTCCAGATGACCCGGCGGCTGGCCAAGGAGGAGGGGCTGCTGGTCGGCGGCTCCTGCGGAATGGCGGTCGTGGCCGCGCTGCGGGTGGCCGAGCGGCTGGGCCCGGACGACGTCGTCGTCGTCCTGCTGCCGGACAGCGGCCGCGGCTACCTGAGCAAGATCTTCAACGACGAGTGGATGGCCGACTACGGCTTCCTGGAGGACGAGGGCCCCAGTGCCCGCGTCGCCGACGTGCTCAGCGACAAGGCCGGCGGCTCCATCCCCTCCCTCGTCCACATGCACCCGGAGGAGACCGTCGGGGAGGCCATCGAGGTGCTGCGCGAGTACGGCGTCTCGCAGATGCCGGTCGTCAAGCCGGGCGCCGGGCACCCGGACGTGATGGCCGCCGAGGTCGTCGGCTCGGTCGTCGAACGCGAGCTGCTCGACGCGCTGTTCAGCAAGCGCGCCTCCCTGGAGGACCCGCTGGAGAAGCACATGTGCGCGCCGCTGCCGCAGGTCGGCTCCGGCGAGCCGGTCGGCGACCTGATGTCGGTGCTGGGCGCGGCCGACGCGGCGATCGTCCTCGTCGAGGGCAAGCCCAAGGGCGTGGTCAGCCGTCAGGACCTGCTGGCGTTTCTCGCCAAGGGCGGCAAGCACTGACGAACGTCCGGTGAACCGGCCGTGACGCCGGGGAACTTGCCGTTTCGCGTCCGAGCGGTGGACTTCGCGGAAGTGGTACGAGCGTGTCACGTCCACGCAGCACACGCTTAACACGGGTCCGGCACATTGGTGGATGTCGGCAGGGCGGGAGCGGCTCCCCGCCTCGGCCGACACCGAACGTCCAAGGACCTCCGGAGCGGCTCCCGGACCTCCATGGACGCCTGGACGTGCCAGCCCGGCCCTGACCCGGCTCGCGTCCCTCGCGGGGACCGCCGTCGTCCCGCCCCCCGGTAACGGGGGTGCGGCGGTCCCCGCGCATTACTCTTCCCGGCTCTTCCCGGTGCGCCGCTTCTCCCGGCCCGTTCAGCCGGTCGTCGCCCAGCTCCCCAGCAGCGAAAGCCGCTCAGCCGTCCCCGAGCCCGGTTCCGGGGTGTACGCCACGATCGTCTGGTCCGGGTTCGTCGGGACCGTGAGGGTCTCGTAGGGGAGGGTGAGCAGGCCCGCCACCGGGTGCTGGATGCGCTTCACGCCGTACGCGCACTCCTTGACCTCGTGGTCCGCCCACAGGCGGCGGAAGTCCGCGCTCTTCATGGACAGTTCGCCGACCAGCGCGGCCATACGGGCATCGTCGGGGTGGCGCCCCGCGTCGATCCGCAGGTTGGCCACGGTCTGGGCCGCGACGGCCGCCCAGTCTGGATAGAAACCCACGGCCGCCGGGTCGAGGAACACCTGGCGCGGCACGTTGCGTTCGGCCGGGGCCAGCGTGCTGAAGCCGTTCACCGCGTCGCCGAGCGCGTTCCAGGCGAGCACGTCCATGCGGCGGCCCAGCACGAACGCGGGCGTGAGCCCCATGCCGTCCAGCAGCAGCTGCACACCGGGGCGGACCCGCGGGGCGGCCGGACGGCCGGCGGCCGTGCGGCGGGGGCGGGCCACCGTCATCAGACAGGCGTGCTCGGTCTCGTCCAGGCGCAGCACCCGGGCGATCGCGTCCAGCACCGCGTCCGACACTCCCCCGGACTTCGTCCGGGAGGGACCCCCGGGCCCGCGCCCCTGTTCCAGCCGGATGCAGTAGTCGACGCTCACACCCGCCAGCTGCGCCACTTCCTCCCGGCGCAGGCCCGGCACCCGGCGCCTGCCGTGGGTGGGCAGCCCCACCTCCTCGGGCCGGATCCGGGCGCGGCGCGAGCGCAGGAAGTCTCCGAGTTCCCCGTCCATGGGATCGATCGTAGGGGAGTGGTGTTCTTCCATCCTGGTTCTGCCAGACCCAGGAAAAGCTCATCCCTGGGTAGGCCGCGCGGACCCGGCGAGGGTGGAGACACGCCACCGGGACCGGCCCGGTGCCTGCACCGGGGAGTACCTCATGTCGTACGACAACCTGTCGGGCCGTACCGCCGTCGTCACCGGGGCCGCCAGCGGCATCGGGGCGGCCGTCGCCCTGCGCCTGGCCGCGCGGGGCGCCCGGGTGGCGCTGCTGGCCCGGCGCGCGGACCGGCTGGAGACGGTCGTGGAGAAGATCCGGGCGGGCGGCGGGCAGGCCCTCGCCGTGGTCGCCGACGTCACCGACGACGCATCGGTGCGGGCCGCCGCGGACGCCGTGCACGAGGCCTTCGCAACCGTCGACCTCGTCGTGAACAACGCCGGCGTCATGCTGCCCCATCCGGTCGACGACGGCCGGCTCGACGAGTGGCAGCGCATGATCGACACCAACGTGACCGGAGTGCTGCGGGTACTGCGGGCCTTCACCGGGGACCTGGTGGCGGCGGCCGCCGAGGGCCGTACCGCGGACCTCGTCAACGTGTCGTCGATCGGCGCCCACGTCGTCTTCCCCACCTACGCGGTGTACGGCGCCACCAAGGCCGCCGTCACCCAGCTCTCCCAGGTGCTGCGCGCCGAGTTCGGGCCGCGCGACGTGCGGGTCACCAACGTGGAGCCCGGGCTGACGGAGACCGAACTGGCCGACCACATCGACTCGGACGAACTGCGCGAGCAGATCGACGGCATGCTGGGCACGACCGGCCGGCTGGCCGCCGAGGACGTCGCCGACCTGGTCGGCTACGTGACGAGCCGGCCCCGGCACGTCAACCTGCGTCAGGTGGTCGTGCTGCCGACCCGTCAGGTGTGAGCGCAGCGCCGGGTCCGGCCGGTCACATCCCGTCCCGGCCGCCCCGGCCGCCCCGGCCGAACATGCCGGGGTTCAGGCGGACGGCCTGGGCCACGTTGATGCCGACGATGCCCACCCAGGCGGCCACCAGTCCCGGCAGGTGCGCGATGCCGCCGCCGATCGCCGACAGCGGGATCGCCAGCACCAGTGACACGATCCCGAAGCCGAACCGCTCGCCCCAGGAGTCGCTGCCCTTGGCGCCGCGCGAACCCCGGGCCTGCTGCATCTGCTGCTCGGCCAGGGTCCTGCGCAGCCGGCGCTCGACCGCGCCGTCGATGCGCTGGTCGATCTTCTCCAGGAAGGAGTCGGCCAGCTCCGACTCGTACTCGGGCCCCAGATCCCTGCGGGCGTGCAGGGTGGCGGCGAGTTCCTTCTTCAGGTCGGTGTCATGCGCGTCCGTCATGGAGCCCACGGTAGGGAGCCGGGGTGCCCGGCGCACTGGGGTAAGCCCCCGCAATTCTCCGGGGGCCCGCCCTCAGGGCAGCAGCGTCACCAGCCCGCTGTCCAGGTCGAACCGTGCCGCCACCACCGAGGCCCCCGCGAAGGCGGGGTCCGCCCGGATCGCGTCCCGCACCCACGCGGTGTGCGCCCGCATGGTGTGCTCGGCCCAGTCGCCGGGCAGCGACCTGGTGCGGCGGGCGGCCGGGGTGATCTCCTCGACGAGGAGTTCCAGGTGGCCGGGGACGGCCGCGCCGGAGCGCAGCTGGCCGAGGGTGGCCGCGACGGCCCCGCAGCGTTCGTGGCCGAGCACCACGACCAGCGGGACGCGCAGTTCCTCCACGCCGTACTGGATGGAACCGAGCACGGCCTCGTCCAGCACCTGCCCGGCCGTCCTTATGCAGAGCAGGTCGCCGAGCCCCTGGTCGAAGACCAGCTCGGGGACGACCCGGGAGTCGATGCAGCCGAGGACGACGGCGAACGGGTGCTGTCCGCCGGCCAGCAGCCGGCGGTGGCCGACGATGTCGCGCGGTCGGTGCGGCCGGCCGGCCGCGTACCGCCGGTTGCCGGCGAGGAGTTCGTCCAGCGCGGCGCCGGCGGTGGCCGGTCCCGGGGAGTGCGGCCGGCCGGTGCCGGACGCCGCCGGGGCGGGGGCGACGGCCAGTGCGCCGGCCGCGGTGACGGTTGCGGTGGCGGTCAGGAAGGCCCTGCGGTTCGAGGCCATGACGCTTCCTCAGAGTTCACAGAGATCAGGTGCGGTGCTGTTGACGCCTCCTCACCGTAAGCACACGTGTGGTCACTCCGCGTGCCTGTTTGCGGACATTTGGCGCTTCCGTCATCGGCTCATCGATCATGCGATACGGCTTCGTGATCAGGTCAGCCCGTGCTGCTCGGCGTACGCGTCCGCCACGTCCTCGGGGTCCTTCTTGTCGTTGTCCACCTGGCTGTTGAGCTCGGTGAGCTGCTCGGTGGTGAGGAGGTTGCCGAGCCGGGCGAGGGCTTTGCGGACCGTGGAGTCGGCCTTGCGGTCGGCGATCAGCGGGACGATGTGCTGGCTGGGGATCAGGTTCTTCGGGTCGGTGAGCACCACCCAGTCGTTGGCCGTGATGTCGGTGTCGGTGGTGAACAGGTTCGCCACGTCCACGTCACCCTTCTTCAGGGCGCCCTTGACCAGCGGCCCGTCCGAGTCCAGCGACTTGAACTCCTTGAACTGGACGCCGTACACGTCCTGCAGGCCGATGGCGCCCACCCGGCGCTTCTTCACCTCGGGGGCCGCGCCGATGACCAGCCTGCCGTTCTGTCTGGCCAGGTCGGCCAGCGAGGCCAGGCCGTACTTCTGGGCGGTCGCCCGGGTGACGACGAAGCAGTCGGAGTCGGCGGCCTGCCCGTAGGGAAGGACCTGGAGGCCGCTGGGCAGGGCGATCGCCAGTGCGTTCTGCATGGTGCCCGGGTCCGCCGAGGTGTCCTTGGGGGCCAGGTAGTTGAGGAGGGCGCCCTGGTACTCGGGCAGCAGGTCGATGTCGCCGGCCTTGAGCGCGGGGATCACGATCTCCCGGGTGCCGAGGTTGGGGCGGACCTTCACCTTCACACCGGCGGCCTTGAGGGCGGCCGCGTAGAGGTAGCCGAGCACCTGGTTCTCGGTGAAGTTGGCGGTGCCGATGGTGATCCCGTCCCTGCTGGAGCCGCCGCCGGCGGCCGGGCCGCTGCCCTCGTTCAGGGAGGTGATGCCGCTGGAGCAGGCGGAGAGGGCGGGCACGGAGGCCGCCGCGAGGAGGCCGCCGAGGAGTGTACGTCGGTTCATCTGGGGTCCCTAGCGGTGCGGATGGGGGTCCCCCCGCGCGAGTCTTTTCGAGCGTGGGGGAGGAAGAGGAGGCGCTGGAGGCTGCTGAGCAGCAGGTCCAGGACGATGGCGACGGCCGCGACCAGCACCGCGCCGCCGAGCACCTGGACGAGGTCGCGCTGGGCGAGTCCGTCGAAGACGTAGCGGCCGAGGCCGCCGAAGGAGACGTAGGCGGCGACGGTCGCGGTGGCCACCACCTGGATGAGCGCGAGGCGCAGGCCCGTCATGACCAGGGGCAGTGCCAGCGGCAGCTCGACCTGGAAGAGGACCTGGTGGCCGCGCATGCCCTGGCCGCGGGCGGCGTCGCGGACGTCCGGGTCGACGGCCGTCATCCCGGCGTAGGTGTTGGTGACGATCGCCGGTACGGCGAGGGCGACCAGCGCCACGTACACCGGCAGCATCGACAGGCCGCCGGCCAGGAAGACCAGGACGACCAGGCCGACGGTGGGCAGGGCGCGGCCGAAGGACGCCAGGTTGATGGCGACGAACGCGCCCTTGCCGGTGTGCCCGATCAGCAGGCCGATCGGCAGGCCGATCGCGGCGGCGATCAGGGTCGCGAGCAGTGAGTACTGGAGGTGCTCGGCGAGCCGGTGGCCGATGCCGTCCGGGCCGGCCCACTGGGAGCCGCTGGTCAGCCAGGTGCCGAGGTTCTTGAACAGCTCGTACATCTCAGGCTCGCCTCCTGCGCCACGGGGTGAGGACGTACTGGAGGGCCACCAGCAGGGCGTCGGCGACCACCGCGAGCAGGATCGTGAGCACCACGCCCGCGATCACCGGGGTCGGGAAGTCGCGCTGGAAGCCGTCGGTGAAGAGCTGGCCGAGGCCGCCGTCGCCGATGTAGGTGGCGACGCTCACCAGCGAGATGGACATGACGGTGGCGATCCGGACGCCCGCCATGATCACGGGGAGGGCCAGCGGGAACTCGACCGTGAGGAGGGTGCGCAGCGGGCGGGTGCCCATCGCCCTGGCCGCCTCCTTGGTCTTCGCGGGCACCGAGTCCAGCCCCTCGACCGTGTTCCGCAACAGCACGACCAGCGTGTAGACGGTCAGGCCGACGACCGTGGTGGTGCGGGTCAGGCCGCTGACCGGCAGCAGCAGGACGAAGATCGCGATCGAGGGGATCGTGAAGAGCACGTTCGACAGGCCGAGCAGGAAGCCGCGCAGCGGGCGGACCCGGTGGGCGAGGACCGCGAGCGGGAGCGAGATCAGCAGGCCGAGGAGGACCGCCGTCATCGCCGCCTGGAGATGGGAGAACGTGAGGCTGGTGAGGTCGTCGGTGTGGTCGCCTATCCACGACCAGTCGATGGTCATGCCGCCACCGCCCGGGCCGCGGTGTGCGCCTGGCCGGCGCGGGTGTGGATGTCGTCGCGGGACGAGACGCCGGTGAGGACGCCGTCCGCGTCGACCCGGGCTATCAGGCCGGTGGGGGAGGCGAGGGACTCGTCGAGCGCGGCCAGCAGGGAGTCACCGTCCTTGAGGGGCCGCAGCGGGAGTTCGGCGTCCTTGGAGCGCCAGCGCAGGGGCCTGCCCGCCGGGTCGAGTGCCAGGGTCCACTCGCCCTGGGGTGCCGGGCCCTGCGGGACGTCGGCGAGGGTCTGGAGGGACAGCAGCTTCAGTCCCCTCTCCGCGCCCAGGAAGTCGGCCACGAAGTCGTCGGCCGGGCGTGCCAGCAGTTCGGCGGGCGGGGCGCACTGGACCAGATGGCCGCCGGTGCGGAAGACGGCGATCCGGTCGCCGAGCCGGACCGCCTCGTCGATGTCGTGCGTGACGAAGACGATGGTCTTGCTCAACTCCTTCTGGAGCCGGAGCAGTTCGTCCTGGAGCTGGGCGCGGACCACCGGGTCGACCGCGCCGAACGGCTCGTCCATCAGCAGCACCGGCGGGTTGGCGGCGAGCGCGCGGGCCACGCCGACGCGCTGCTGCTGGCCGCCGGAGAGCTGGTGCGGGTACCGCTTGCCGGAGTCGGCGGCCAGGCCGACGGTCTCCAGGAGTTCGGCGGCGCGGGCGCGGGCCTTCTTCCGGTTCCAGCCGAGCAGCAGCGGGACGGTGGCGATGTTGTCGAGCACCGTGCGGTGCGGGAAGAGGCCGGCCTGCTGGATCACGTACCCGATGGAGCGGCGCAGTTCGGCCGCGTCCTGTTCGAGGACGTCCTTGCCGCCGACCCTGATGGTGCCGGAGGTCGGGTCGACCATCCGGTTGATCATCCGCAGGGTGGTGGTCTTGCCGCAGCCGGAGGAACCGACCAGGACGGTCACCCCGCCCTCCGGCATCTCCAGGGAGAGATCATTGACTGCTGTCGTGCCGTTGGGGAAGCGCTTGTGGACCGCGTCGAACTGGATCATGAGATGTCCCTTGCCCGGCTGTATAACGTCATGCAGAGTTCTTCGTAGGTGAATAGCTTGTCAACGGTCTGGCGTTAATCCGGGGTAACGGATGACCGCAAAGCAAGACCAGCTGTCCGCGTTGAGGGGAGTTTGGGCGTGTTGTCGTCTCGTATCGTGGACGCGGCCGGAGTGACACCTTCCGACCTGGTGATCCTCGACGGCATCGGAATGGGCGTCGAGGATGTCGTACGGCTGGCCGACGGCGCCGCCCGGCCGGTCCCCGGCACGGACGGGATGCGGCGCGCGGAGGAGTCCTGGGACGCCGCCCGCCAGATCGCCGCCACCGGCCGCGTCTACGGCCGTTCGACCGGCGTCGGCGCCAACCGGAACGAGGACGTGCCCACCGAGGCCGCCGCAGGCCACGGACTGCGGCTGCTGCGCAGCCACGCCGGCGCGATCGGCGAGGAACTGCCCGCCCGTCAGGTGCGCGCGATGCTCGCGGTACGGGCCAACCAGCTGCTGGCGGGCGGCGCGGGCCTCCGGCCCACCGTCGTCAGCGCCCTGTGCGAGGCGCTGGAGGCGGGGGCGTATCCGGTCGTCAACGAGTTCGGCTCGGTCGGGACCGGGGACATCGCCGCGCTGGCCCAGGTGGGACTGGCGCTGGCCGGGGAACACCCCTGGCGGGGCGAGAAGGCCCCGGATCCCCAGCCCCTCGACAACAACGACGCCCTCGCCCTGATCAGCAGCAACGCCCTCACCCTCGGCCAGTCGGCGCTCGCCCTGCACGAACTGCGCGGACTGATCGAGGCCACCCAGGTGGTGGCGGCCCTGTCGCTGCTCGCGGTCGACGGCTCCCACGAGGCGTACGCGGCGCCCGTGCACGCGGCCCGCCCGCACCGGGGCACCGTCGAGGTCGCCCGCCGGATGCGGGAGCTGATCGGCGCCGCCGACCGGCCCACCCCGCCGCTGGGCCGGATCCAGGACCCGTACGGCTTCCGCTGCCTGCCCCAGATCCACGGCCCCGCCCACGACGCCGCGGACGCCCTGGAGCAGGTCCTCGCCGTCGAGATCAACGCGGCCGCCGAGAACCCCCTCATCTCACCCGCGGACCTGGCGGCCTACCACCACGGCGGCTTCTACCAGGCCCAACTCGCTCTCGCCCTGGACCACTTCCGGCTCGCCGTCACCCAGGTCGCGCGCCTGTCCACCTCCCGGCTCTCCTCCCTCAACGAACCCGCCTTCACCCGCCTGCGCCCCTTCCTCGCCGACCAGGAGCCCGCCTCCTCCGGCGTGATGATCCTGGAGTACGCCGCCGGCGCCGCCCTCGGCGATCTGCGCGCCTTCTCCGCGCCCGCCTCGCTCGGGCACGCTGTACTCTCCCGAGGCGTCGAGGAGCAGGCCAGTTTCGCCTCGCTCGCCGCCCGTCAAACGCTGCGCGCCTGCCGTGCGTACCGTCTGGTGGTCGGCTGCGAACTCGTCGCCGGCGTACGGGCGCTGCGCCAGCGCGAGCTCCGGCCCGAACCCGGGCTGGGGGTGGGGCTGGCACTGGAGCTCGCCGAGGCGGTGCTCGAGGCGGACCCGGCCGACCGGCCGCTCACGGACGACGTCACGGCGGCGGCCGGACTGCTCGACCGGTTCACGGACATCTGGAGGGGGAGCACGTCATGAACGTGACCGACAGCCCTGCGACACGGTTGCAGGCGCTCTTCGAGGGGCACCGGCTCACGCCGACCCAGCGGCGCATCGCGCACAGCATGGTGCGGCGCGCCGCCGACGTGCCCTTCCTGTCCAGCGTGGAGCTGGCCGACCTGGCCGGGGTCAGCCAGCCGTCCGTGACCCGGTTCGCGGTCGCCCTGGGCTTCGACGGCTACCCGGCGCTGCGCAAGCACCTGCGCGAGGTGGTGCCCGCCGAACAGTCGGCCGGCAACGCGTCGTACAACGAGTACCAGCAGGCCGTCGAGGCCGAGATCGAGAACCTGCGGCACCTCGCCGAGGTACTCGCCGACCCGCGCCCGGTGCAGCAGGCCGGCCGGGTGCTGGCCGCGTCCCGGCCGCTGCCGGTGCTCGGGCTGCGCGCCGCCGCGTCGCAGGCGTACGGCTTCGCCTACTTCGCCGCCAAGGTGCACCCGGACGTCCGGCTGCTCGACGAGGGCGGCACGATGATCCACGACCGCATCGACGCGGCCCTGCGGGCGGGTGCGACGGCCCTGCTCTGTTTCGCGCTGCCCCGGCATCCGCGCGAGGTCGTGGACACCCTGGGCTATGCCAAGGCGGCCGGGCTGACCGTGGTGACCGTCGCCGACTCCGCCTTCGCGCCCGTGGCCAAGGTCTCCGACCTGCTGCTGCCGGCCGCCGTCGGCACCGGGCTCGCCTTCGACACGGCGTGCGCGCCGATGCTGCTGGGCCGGGTGCTCCTGGAGGCGATGGCCGACGACCTGCCGGACGCGCAGGCCCGCCTGGAGGAGTTCGACGCGCGGGCGGCGGCCCGGGGACTGTTCGTCGAATAGCCGGCCAGGCCGGACGGGCGGCCCACCGGAGGACCGGCTTTAAGACCAATACCAGTGACTTAAGGCTGCTTCCTGGTAGGGTGCGTGGTGGGGAGGTGCTGGGATGCCACGGCCGGGGCAGGTCAAGCCGGAGACGGATGA
>NZ_JBHZAN010000052.1:0-53478 GCF_042754285.1 Streptomyces sp. NPDC059224 | reverse complement strand
CGCCCCTCACCGTGGCAGAAGTCCGGCGGCTCCTGGCAACTTGCCACCCACCCCTCGCCGCTGGCCAGCCCTTCCACAGCGCACGCGCGCTGAGAAGCTGTTGTCTTTTCGATCTTGAGAGATGCGCGTCGAACGGGAGTCCCGATCGGGTGGTCGCGGGGTGCTGGGCGCATACGGACAGGGCCTCCTGAACAGCTCGTTGGTGTCGAATCACCGAGCAGCAGGAGGCCCTGGTGCAGCAGTCTTGCGTGCCGATGGCCGGGCAGTCCAGTGCGGTCACCTGGGAGTGTGACTGTCTGGCTCACCGGTTCGGAACCGCCGCCGACAACGGGTTGCGCCAGCCTTGCTACCCGACGGACATGACGGACGGGGAGTGGGCCGTGGTCCGCCCGCTGCTGCCGGTGCCGGGCTGGATGCGTGGCCGGGGCGGCCGACCGGAGGCGTACTGCCACCGCGCGATGTTGGACGCGATGCGCTACCTCGTCGACAACGGGATCAAGTGGCGTGCGATGCCTGCCGACTTCCCGCCGTGGGACCGGGTCTGTACGTTCTTCCGCCGCTGGCGCGACCACTGGCTGGTCAAGGAGTTCCACGACCGGTTGCGCGCAAGGATCCGTGAGAGGGAGGGACGGGATGCGGAGCCGACGGCCGGCGTGATCGACTCGCAGTCCGTCAAGGCAGACGCCGTCGTCGGAACGGACAGCCGTGGCTTCGACGGCGGCAAGCTGATCAACGGGCGCAAGCGGCATGTCGTGGTCGACACGCTCGGTCTGCTGCTGGGGGTGATGGTCACCGCAGCGGACACCGGCGACCGCGCCGCCGCCCAGGTCCTGCTGCGACAAGTCACCGACGCGCACCACCGGTTGGAGCTGGTCTGGGCCGACGGCGGCTACACCGGCAGCCTCGTCGAGCACTGCCTCACCGTGCTCGCCCTGGTCCTCGCGATCGTCAAACGCAGCGACGACATGCGCGGCTTCGTGGTCCTGCCCAAACGGTGGATCGTCGAGCGCCTCTTCGCCCACCTGATGCGCACCCGCCGCCTGACACGCGACTTCGAGCGCCGCACCACCAGCGCCGAAGCGATGATCTACTGGTCGATGATCCTGCTCATGACCTGCCGCCTTGCCCGGCCACACCCGCAGCGAGCGTGAACCGGCCCGGCGCCGGCTCGGCCAGCCAACCGCGCGCGACCAGGCGTTTCGCCTTCGACCGCAGCGCCTCCACCCGCGCCGGCACCACGTCCATGCCGAACACCGCGGCCATCTCCTGGCAGGTCAGCGGCCCTTGATGAAGCCGGGCCCGGTCCGAGACCGCCTGCAGAATGCGCTGGTAGTCCACCGACAGCACCGACCAGGCCAGCCCCTCACGCCACACCGACACCTGCGACTTCGACTTCGCCGCGGCCGGCACCTGCGACGTCCTTCCGGTCTGCTCCTCGGCGGTCGGCACGGTCCCCTCGGCCGGGGCGTGGTCCTGCCCGCTCTCGTCCACGGGGGCCAACACCTCACCGACCCGCGAGCAGGCGATGGCCCACTCCTTCCATTCCCGCTCGGCCACGGCCAACTCGGCCTGGATGCGGTCGGCCGCCTCCCGCAGTTCGTCCACACGACGGCGAGCGCCCAACTCACGCTGTTCCAACAGCCCGACCACCGACGGCATCCACGACCTCCCGGAGAGCGACAGCACGACAGGCCACAACTCCCACGGGATCACCGACCCTACGCCCGACCAGCGGAAACGCAGTCCTCACGTCCGGAAAGACGACAGCTACTGAGATGGTCACACTGGCGCAGACGACGCCAAGCCGTCGCCCGCCACTGTCACTATCAGCGGCGGCTGCACACGATCGAGGGGCGGCCCGGGAAAGACAACACAGGCCGGTCATCAGCCCTCTACACTCACCCAAACTGCCCCTGAACAGGGAAAACGTCAAAGTGCTGCTGGAGTACTAGCCTGATTCGCTGTTAGATCTCAAACGCGGTCTCAGGCTTCAGGGCCATTAATTCGATCGAACCCCGCTCGATGGCTCTCAGACCACTCGGTGGGGCGCATCGTCTCCCCGCTCACATTCACGATGGTCCGCGTACCGTGTGCATATGTGGTGTTGCCATCGCGGCTACACACGCGGAAGCCGATTGTTGCCGATGTGCGGCCTATCCGCTCGGTCCAGAGGTGGACGGCGATTTCCCCATTGCCGATCAAAGGGAGGTC
Organism: Streptomyces sp. NPDC059224; assembly: GCF_042754285.1. Lineage (NCBI taxonomy): Bacteria > Bacillati > Actinomycetota > Actinomycetes > Kitasatosporales > Streptomycetaceae > Streptomyces > Streptomyces sp. NPDC059224. The sequence goes on along the minus strand of NZ_JBHZAN010000052.1, from coordinate 51,267 downwards.
GAACACGATGGCGACTGCCTTCACGACGTAATGGGAAGGCACCGCCTCTTCGGATCTGCCGAACCCCAGGCTAAATGCGTACGTGTTGAAAGCACGTTCAGCCATCACCGTGTAACGACCGTTGTGCAGCATCCCGTACGGGTCAAGATCGTCGAAGTGAACATCCAGTGGGATCAAGACTCCGTAATTGACGGAATCGAATACGAGAGATGATGCAGTCGCGTCAACCACAAAAAGTCCTTTTCGTGCCGCTTCTTCGCCGGGCCCTCCCTGACTGTCGGGGAGGGCCCTTTTTCAGCCGCGTTCGCGGTGGGCGGCCTGCCGTGCGCCGGCCATGCCTCTGCGGGCTACTGAGCCTCGTCCGTCACCAGGGTCGTCGTCACCTTGACGGGGTTGGCCAGTGTGTCCCTGATCGGGGAGCGCTGTTGGACGAGCTCGGTCAGCTCCTGGAGCTGCTCTGCCGTCGCGTTCGGCGACTGCGCGTGGACGTCCACCCGGATCTCCTGTGCCCCCGGACGGACGGACTTGTCGATGCCGAGGAAGCCCTGGAGGTCGAAGTCGACCTGCAGATCCAGACTCAGAGAGCTCAGCTCGATGCCGCGCGAGGCCGCGACCGACGCATAGGTCACCGCGTAGCAGCCTGCCAGTCCCTGGAGGATGTACTCGCCAGGGTTTGCCGCCTTGTCCGTGCCGAGCAGCGCCGTGGGCTCGTCCGACTCGAAGGAGTACGTGGCGGTACGGCTGGCGATGGCTTCACCGTTCTGCAGGGGGGCGGTCGTGGTGCCCCGCTGGTGGGTCCCCCCACTCCATTCGGACTGGACGCCGAAGGTGACCTGGGCCAACTCTGGCTTGTCCCGGACCGCTTCCACGGTCTGGTTCAAAGCGTCCATGTCGACACCGTTGATCATCAATCTCTCCCTGTCGTCTTCTCATGTAATCGATCCAGCGGTCCTGGGTGGCGTCTTGATCTTGCACCCACTCGGATCGAACAGAACTGTCCGTTCGGTTGTCACACGGTAAAGGGCCCCGGCCGGACGTGTCAAACAGATCTGTTCGTTCGATACTGGTGGCATGGAGAAGAAATCAAGCACGGTGCGTGACCGGCTACTGGAGACTGCGGACCGGCTGTTCTATGCAGGGGGTATCCATGCGGTGGGCATCGACCGGGTGATCGCTGAGAGCGGTGTGTCTAAATCGACCATGTATGTCCATTTTCGCACCAAAGAGGATCTGGTGGCGGAGTACCTGCGCCGCCGTAGCGATGCCATGCGCATCCGCGTCACGCGGGAGGTGGAGGCTCGGGAACAGATGCCGGTGGAAGGGCGGATCCTGTCCGTCTTTGACGTGCTCCATGAGGTGATCTCGGAGCCCGGCTTCCGGGGCTGCGCATTCGCCAACGCGGCAGCCGAGTACCCCCACCATGAGAAGGTGCAGGAAGCTGTCGCGCATGACCGCGTCTGGCTGCCGGCTCTCTTCTCCCGTCTCCTGGATCCTCTTGGGGCGGAGGATGACCTGCTGGTGGCTGCGCTGGTGCAGGTATATGACGGCGCTAACGCAGCCGCTCATCTCGACCGATCGAAAACGAGCGCACGCACCGCCCGGAAGACCGTCGAACTGCTCCTGGCCGCCAGGGAGTCAGCCCCGACCGGCAGAAGGACTCGAGACGGGGGCCACTGACCATGCGCCGGCCCCGTTCCGAGACCCCGAAAATGAGCCCGGGCTTTGTCGTGCCTCCAGCGGTGAATGAGCACCCGGTGGCGCGCGCCCTCATAATTTTGAAGAGATGGCCCGCATTCTGAAAGCCCTCAGCCGCAATCCCATCGCGTACGAAACCGCCGTCCATGCAACAAAATTAGCGTGGCCGCAGTCATATAGCCTATATGGTTGATATTGAGTAGACGGTGCGTTGTGACCTGCCTAACAAGGGCAGTTGCGAAATTGACATCAGTGCGTTGCCCTTGATGCCCTCACGCGGCGCATCGGTTATGCCTCGGTGGTGAGCTGTGCATCCTTCGGCCAAAGTGTATGATCTGCCGAATCAGGCAGCTCTCCGTCGGTGAGCCCAGTGGTCGTTTCGGTCGCTCCCTTGGGAGAGGGATCGGTTGCCTAGTGTCACGCCGCCTCCAAGCCGCCTTAGTCGAGGGGGAGATCGAGCAGTACATTCTCGATGACCTCAGGCATGGCCGGATGGATCCAGTACTGCCCTTTGGCCATGGAATGGGCTTGCAGGCCGAAGGACGGGACTTGACCCAAGGCCGGGTAGTTAGCGTATTTCCGCTGGTGGCAAGAGGGTGGAGCGAGTTCTCGGGCTGCTGTAGGTGGCGGGGCCGGTCTTGGCGGTGAGTCCGTTTACGGCCCATGTCGAGTTGTCGGTACATCGTGCTGAGGGTGATGTCGCCGAGGTGGCGAGCAAGGTCGCGGGTGTGCCACTGGCGGTCGGGTTCTGCGTGAAGGAGGTCCAGGACGCGCTGTCTGCGCCGGTCGGCGGCCGGTGTGTGCCGATCGTCGTGCGAGACGGGGGGCAGGTCGGGATCGGGTTCGAGGATGGTGCCGTCGAGGTCGGCGACCAGGCGGCTTGTGGCGGGGCGGCCGTCGTCTTGGCGTTCGGTGTACCGGGAGACCGGTGACCTGACTTTTCGGGTGCTGATGCGGAGGCGCCGGTGCGGGAGGAGCCCGGCCAGGACCCGGGTGCCGATGACGCCGGTGGTGCGGGTGCCCAGGGCGCCGGGCTTGATGACGTCGGCGGCCTGGACCACGAGGTCGCGGGCGGTCTGGATGGCTGTGGTGAAGCCGCAGCCATCCGGGTCGGTGCCCGGCCGGTACTCGGCGGCCTCCGCCATCACGGTCCGAAGTGCCTGGCAGAGGGCGAGCAGGGCCCACATCTCCTGCTCGACTGCGACCGGGTCGCCTGAGCGCAGGACCCGGCCGTCTGTGGTCGTGTGACGCAGAGCAAAATACGCCGACTCGTGCTCCCGCTGCTGGTGGCAAAGGGCAACGAGGGCCGGGGCGGGATAACGACGGGCATCGGTCAGCGTCGTGACCAGCCGGTAGGAGTTGGTGAACGAGTAGTCGTCATAGGTCACGGTGATCCGCGCTTCCACGACGCGTACCGGGACGGTGCCGATGGCCGAGAGGTAGGAGCCATCGGTGAGTCGGCTCAGGACCGGGGCGCGTCGGTTGGCGCGCAGCCGGCCCAGGAACCTGGCTCCGGTGTCGTGCACGGCGGCGAGGAAGCGTTGGCGTCGAAACCCTTGTCCCACAGGACCAGCATGCCGGGGCCCAGGTGGTGCAGGAGCCTGCGAGCGTAGGAGGTCTCCCCGTCGCAAGCCCACCGAGCACGACCTGCCGTTCTCGACCTGGAGTCTGCCCAAGCTGGCGGACTTCCTGGTAGCGGAGGGGTGGTCGACGGCATCAGCAACGAGGGCCTGCGCATCCTGCTCCGCGAGGAAGGCGTCTCCTTTCAATGCATAAAGACCTGGTATACCTCTCGCGATCCCGACTATGCCGCCAAGAAGGCCCGCGTCGAACACCTCTACGCGACCGCCGACGGCGAGGTCATACCCGAGGACGGCGAACCCGAAGTCATCTTCTGTTTGGACGAGTTCGGTCCCCTCAACCTGATGCCGCACCAGAGCCGGCCGTGGGCCGAACACAGAGGCAAGCACAAGGACCCCAACCGGGAACCACGCCGCAGGCGGCGGGCGACCTACAGCCGTTGGGGCGGAGTGCGGCATCTGTTCGCCGCCCTGGACCTGGGCAAGGACAGGCTCTACGGCCACATCAAGCCGGTCAAGAGGCGAACGCAGTTCCTGGAGTTCTGCCGCTACCTGCGCAGCCTCTACCCACTCGCGGTCCGGATCGCGATCGTCAGTGACAACTTTTCCCCGCACCTGACCAGGAAAAAGTGCCAGAGCGTCGGCACCTGGGCGGCGGCGAACAACGTCGAGATGGCCTACACCCCGGCCAACAGCTCCTGGTTGAACCGGATCGAGGCCCAGTTCACCACCCTGCGCTACTTCACCCTCGACGGTACCGACCACGCCGACCACAAAGAGCAGGGCAGCATGATCCGGCGCTACATCATCTGGAGAAACCGCCAGGCTAACCACCTTCCGGGGGGAGAGCAGGGCACCAGGATCGGCGTCCGGGACTTCGGGGCCACGACGGTCGCCGACAGGTCGGCTTGCCGATGGTGGCAACGGCAGCCCGTGCTGCGCGGCCGACGCTCGCCGCCCGACGTCGTAGTTGCGACCCCGCTCCCTCCTCACACCTCCGGTACGGGCTGCGGCGGCGTCTCGCCCACGTAACGCGCACCTGGACGGATGATCTTCGGATCGGTGGCCTGTTCCAGGATGTTGGCGCTCCAGCCGACGACCCTGGCGACCGCGAACGTCGGGGTGAACATGTCCCGCGGCAGGCCGCACTGCTCCATGACGACGCCGGCGTAGAACTCGACGTTGGAGTGCAACTCGCGGCCCGGCTTGAGTTCGGCGAGGATCGCCTCCACGCGTTCCTCGACCCGCACGGCGAAGTCGATGAGCGGTCCGCCGAACGCCAGACCTGTGCTGCGCAGCATCCGGGAGCGCGGGTCCTCGGTGCGGTAGACCGCGTGTCCGAAGCCCATGATCCGCTCACCCCCGAGGACCCGCTCCCTGATCCATGGGTCGATCCGGTCGACGGTGCCGATCGCGTCGAGGGTGTCGAGCGCGCGGGCCGGCGCGCCGCCGTGGAGCGGGCCCGAGAAGGCGCCGATCGCGCCGACGAGGCAGGCCACCAGATCTGCGCCGGTGGACGCGATCACCCGCGCGGTGAACGTCGACGGGTTGAAGCCGTGGTCCACCGTCGCCACCAGGTACTGCTCGATCGCTTGCGCATGCACTGGGTCCGGCTCCGAACCGGTCATCATGTACAGGTAGTTGGCCGCATGTCCGAGGTCGTCGCGCGGCGCGAGCGGCTCCTGGCCACGGCCGATCCGGTGCAGCGCCGTCAGGATGGTCGGCACGACGGCAGAGGCGGCGAGCGCGTCCTCGGCGCGGCGTGCGGGATCGGTGTCGTACAGCGGGCCCAGGCCCGTGGCGGAGCCGTACAGCGACAGCGCGGTGCGCAGTCCGGCGAGCGGACCGGCCGCGGCGGTCGCCCGGGCGATCGTTGGGAGTGCCTCGGCGACCTCGTCCGGCAGGTGGCGCAGTGCGGCAACGCGGGTGGCGAAGGCGGCCGAGCGTTCCGCGTCCGGCAGCGTCCCGTGGAACATCAGGTGCCAGACGTCCTCGAAGCTCCGACTCGCTGCCAGTTCGATCGCGGAGTACTGGCGGTAGTGGTAGAAGCCCTCGGTTCCCCGTACGTCTCCGAGTGCGGTATCGGTGACGACGACGCCCGCCAGTCCTCGCGGTACCTCGATGGCCGCCTGCCGCGGCCTGGTGTCCGACATGATCTCTCCTTCGCGATGTGATTGTGATGGCTGTGCATGGTTGAGGGCGCCGGCAGCCCTGCAGAGGGGCACGGCTGACCATGTGCGACCAGTGCGACGGCTCGGAGCGAAGCGGCAGCCCCGCCAGGCTGGTGTCTTGGCTTCCGGTAGCCCCGCTGGTCGTGGTTGTCGTGCTCGCCGACCTGGTCGCATGGCTGGACATCGGGTTGACCGTCTTGTGCGCCGACCATGCGATGGCTTGCTCCGACCACATCGCACGACTGCGACATGTCGGCGGGAGCAGCCGCCGGTGCCGGGGGAGCGCCCTGGCAGTGCTACTTCTTGAGTCTGCGGCTTCCAGCGTGCCAGTCCTCGGTCTTGCCCGTCTCCTGCGCTGATACGCCGAACGACGGCAGCTGCGGCCGCTCGCGCAGGCTGCGCTTGAGTTCGGCGAAGCCGGGGAAACTGGCGAGGCCGGTGACGTGATCCCACAGCACCCCTGCCTGCTCCTCGTCAGGCAGTCGGCTGATCACCGGTCCGAAGAAGGCGATGCCCTCCGGCGGCTCGAAGTGCACAATCGGCGTACCGACATCCTTGCCCGTCAGCGACAGCGCCTCGTCGGACTCGGCCTGGATCTCGGCATCTCGGGTCGTGTCGTCGAGTGCGTCGACGAGCGAGGTCGGCAAGTTGGCTTCGGCGAGGGCGTCGGCGGCGAGGTCGGGGGTGCCTTGCCAGCCGGGGGCCCGGCCTTCGTCGGGTCCGGCCTCCATGACGCGCGCGCCGTAGGCCGCGTAGAGCGGGCCGATCGCCTCGCGTCCGTGCTTCTCTCGTGCCGCGGACGCCACTCGCAGGAGCCGCAGGCCCGCGGTGTGCTGGGCGTGGTACTCCTCAGGGAAGTGGGTGTCGTAGTCGATGTGGGAGTTGATCAGACGCAGTGAGATGAACCGCCAGTCGACGGTGTAGTCGCGCTGTGCCTGGACGATCCGGATCCACTTGCTCGTCATCCAAGCGAACGGGCAGACGGGGTCGAAATAGAAGTTGATGTCGGCGTTCTTTGCCGGAGTCATGTTCATGCAGTGTCCTAGGTCGACTGGCTTCGCGATCAGATCAGAGGCAGGAGCGGCAGACGTTCCGCGGACGAGGTCCGTGGGATATCCATCTGGGTGATGGTCACGACGACTGTCCTTCATGATCAGAGCCTCGGAGGGGTGGCTTCGGGCTCACACCGAGCCTCCGCAAACGCGGCGACTCGACTAGCCTCCAACCTTGACATCAGTGTGATGGCAAATCGCTTCGCGTAGAGCTTCACCTCAGCTCATGCGGGCGGCTGATAAACGAGCAAGCGAGCAGTCCAGTTCGAGCAGGGGACGCGGCGAGGCCTGGGACTCCGCACCCGGACGCCCAGGGCGTCTTCACATGCGGTTTGGCAGTTGCCAGTCGAGAGGCGTAGCGCAACAGCCCTTCGCAACCCTTGCCGTGGTGGTCCCCTGGGGTCTGCTGCAGGTTTGGGTGACAGTTCGGTCACGCGGCTTGGAGGGCCGGTGTGGTCATGACGGTCTCGAATTCGATGGGGGTCAGGCGGCCGAGTGCGGCTTGTCTGCGGCGGCGTGGTAGGTCCGCTCGATCCAGGTCACGATCGAGATCCGGAGTTCTTCGCGGGTGGTCCAGGTCCGGCGGTCGAGGACGTTCTTCTGCGGCAGGCTGAAGAAGGACTCCATGGCCGCGTTGTCGCCGGCTGTCCCGACTCTCCCTGTCGAGCCGGCCATCCGGTGGCGATCGAGTGCCCGGACGAATCTCCGTGACCGGAACTGGGCCCCGTGATCGCTGTGCAGGATGCATCCCTCGACCTGTTGACGCCTGGCCACGGCGTTGTCCAGAGCGGTCACGGCCAGGCGGGACTTCATCCGCGCGTCGATGGAGTAGCCGACGATCCTGTTGCTGAAGGCGTCCTTGATCGCGCAGAGGTACAGCTTGCCGTCGATGGTGGCGTGTTCGGTGATGTCGGCGAGCCACAGGCGGTTCGGAACGTCAGCGGTGACGTCGCGGCGGACCAGGTCGTGGTGCACCTGCGGGCCGGCCTTCTTGATCCTGCCGCGCTTCTTGGCCGAACACGCTCCACCAGTGGTTGTCCCGGCAGATCCGCCATGCGGTACGGTCGGCCATCGCGGCTTCCGAGCTGCGGGCTTCGCCCGCCAGGAAGCGGTAGCCGAACTCCGGGTCGTCGCGGTGGGCGTCGAACAGTGTGTTCGCGCGGTGAGCCTCCTCCAGCGCGGCGTCGGTCACCGGCTTGTCGAGCCAGCGCTAGTAGGGCTGTCTGGCGAGCTTCAGGACCCGGCACGTCACCGTGACGGGCGTCCCGTCCGCGGCCGGCTCCTTCACGAGCGGGTAGATCCCTTTCCCGGCAGATGCGCCTGCGACAGGTAAGCCGCTGCCCGGCGCGGGACCTCGTTCTCCTGCTCCAGCAGCCTGATCCGCCGGCGCGCTTCCCGCAGTTCCGCGCTCTCTCGGCTCATCACCCCCGGCCCCGACCCGGCGTCGACATCCGCCCGGCGCATCCATTTCCACAACGTCATCGGGTGGACCCCGAAGTCGGTGGCCACCTGCTCGACCACACCGGGGCCACGGTTCCACGCGACCCGCACGACGTCCTGGCGGAACTCTTCCGGATAGGACTTGGGCACAGGGACATCCTTGCCACCCACCCCGCAGGCAAGCCAGTTCAGATGTCACCCGATCGCGCAGCAGACCCCTCGGACGTCCGGTGCACCAAGTCAGGGCCCACATCGAACACACGTCAGCCCGCGAGAATCCCGACATCACGAGTTTCAGTAACGGCAGTTGATCAGCCCCCGTTCTGGAGTGTCTGGACAGGTCCGGCGCACTCGTCGCCTTGGCGAGCACGAGGCGACCGCTCTTGGGATCAGGCCCGCAGTTGTAGATCGTTCCTGGAGGCGCCGAGGAGCTTCGCGATCGAGGTGACGGTGGTCTCCGGTCCGGTGGGACAAGCAACGCCGACGGCGTGACGCAGCCGCTTTTTCGGTTTTGCAGGCGGGTGCCGTGCGCGGATGCCGCGGGTCCAGGCTGTATCCAGGCTCTCGTCGGTGGCTATCCGATGGTTTCACGCGATCCGTCCGTGCGCCGCCCCTTGTCGATCTTGCTCTTCAAGCGATCGATGGACGAACGCAGCCCACCGATGAGCATGACTGAACATACTGTATGGTCATATTGTAAGGGGCCTCGCCGACCGATTCTGCGCCGTGGGGTGTGCGGGGCAAGGCCTATTTGAGGAGATGTCCTGTGAATGCGAGTGCGAGCCGCCCGACGTTCCTGTTGGTGCCGGGGGGCCACCACGGGCCGTGGGTATGGGAGCGGCTGCAGAAAGTTCTGGAGAGCGATGGCTGGTCCACGCGAGCGGTGAGCCTCGTGAGTGCAGTGGAGGACCCGTCGGCAGTTGAGCCGTTGCCGGGCATGCATGACGACGCCAAGGTGATCAAGGCGGCCCTGGAGGCGATAGCCGGCCCGGTGATCGTTGTAGCGCACTCCTATGGCGGGGTACCGGTCACTGAGGCGATCGCCGTGGCTTCCAATGTCGTGCACGCCGTGTACGTGGCGGCCTACATGCTCGACGTGGGCGAGGGGATGTTCCAGATGCACGGCGTGCCGGTCCCCGACTCACTGATGGGCCTGCGTCCGCCGGAGAATCCCGATCTGAATCTTCCCGCAGGCTTCTATGACGGTGACGCCTCGAATCCGGAGACGGTCGAGGCGATGGCAAGGCTCGTCCCGCAGACCGTGCGTGCCGACTTCGATACGGTGACGCAGGCTGGCTGGAAAACTGTGCCGAACAGCTATGTGATCCCGGACAACGACGTGTCTACCGTCGCTGCCGTCGAGGAGGACATGGCGAAACGTGCCGATGCCGTGTACCGCGTCCCCGGTCATCACGCGCCCTTCTACTCCCACCCCCGTGAATTCGCAGAGGTCCTGACGAAGATCGCGACGAACACGGCGAACGTAAGGCCGGCGCAGGATGCGTGAGAGCGGCGCGGAGCGGTGTATTCCCCGTCCCCGTACGTAATCCCACACTGACGAGCGGAAGGTGCCCGTTGCGATCCGTTACACGGCACAAGTCCTCCCACCATGCGGTGCAAGTAGAGGCGACCGAGGCTCGCCTGCTGTCGGCGGTGACGAAACTCATTGATACAGGCGAGCCCTTCACGGCGATCAGCGTGCAACGCATCATCGACGAGGCTGGCGTCTCACGAGCCACCTTCTATGCACACTTCCGTGGAAAGTCAGACATCCTAGCGCGCCTGTCCGCTCAACTGCGTGAGTCGCTACTGGCGCTGGCCCGCCAGTGGGATCCAGCCGCAGGAGAGGACGGAGCAGACCGGTTTGCCCGGTTCTTCGAAGAAGTGATCGTTATTCACCGTGCCCATCGCAGCCTGATCACCGCGATCCGTGAGGTGGCGGCCTACGACCCAGAGGTGAGCGACTTCTACACAGCCGACCTCGAAGGGTTCGACGAGCACGTGCTCGAGACCCTGCTCGCCGAGCAGGATGCAGGATCCACGTCACACGATCTCGATGCTGTGGCCGCGAGCCGGATCATCGTGTGGGGAGGCGGGCAGGCGATCGCCCGCCACATCAGCGTCGACGACGGAAGTGGCGACGCCGCATTCGCCCGTGAGCTCGCCAGGATCTGGTGGTACGGCGCCTACCGCCGGCCTGCCGAGTGAGGCGTATCACGGATGCGAACGCAAAAAATTCTCTAAGTCCCTGAATGTCTTATTCGACGTCTAAGAGGAACCAATCATGACGAACAACACCCTCGATGGTCTGCCTACTCGCCCGCTAGCCGGCAAGACGGCGGTGATCACCGGCGGCGGGCGGGGAATAGGAGCGAGTACGGCTCTCCTCCTCGCCCGTGCTGGTGCGCGGCTCGCGCTCGTCGGTCGCCGCGAAGAGTCGATGAAGGCGCTAGCGGACAGTTTGCCCGGTGCCACGGTGGTGATTCCGGCAGACCTGTCCCGGCCTGAGGCTCCCGAGGAGGTCTGGGAGGCTCTTATCGCACAGCTCGGCCAAGTCGACGTACTCGTCAACAACGCTGGCCAGTTGGGCAGCTTTACGCCTGCTCAGGATATGACGGCCGAGGAAGCCGACGCTCTGTGGGCGCTCAATACGCGCGCACCTTTGCTGTTGGGCGCGAAAGCTGCCGCGCACATGGCATCGATCGGTGGCGGGAGCATCGTCAACGTGACCTCCGCAGTGGGAAGCGACCGGAGCATGGCCAATGTAAGCCTGTACGCCACCACTAAAGGTGCGGTGGACGCCCTCACGCTCGCTCTGGCTGCAGAATGGGGTGCCGCGAACGTGAGGGTCAACGCCGTCAGGCCTGCCGTGGCCCGAACGGACTTCTCTCGCGCCGTCACGGAGAATCCGGCGCTGGAGGAGATGCTGACGAAGGAATACGTCCTTGGGCGGCTCGGCGAGCCGGAGGACATCGCGCAGGCCATTCTCTTCTTCGCCAGTCCCGCCAGCTCCTACGTGACCGGTCAGCTGCTCAGCGTTGACGGAGGGTGGGGTTCCGTCCACGCACGCGGCTGACGCACGGGCTACCCGCAGCAAAGGTCGGCACACAGTGCAGCGTCAGCGACAGTCACGCTCACCCGCGATTGGGTTGACGCTGTTCTCGACGCGGTGAAAACGACGGCAGTCGGCAAGACCGCGTTCGGCGCCCACGCTGGTCGACAGGAGTGTTGCTACGAACGGGTGGACCGGTACAACACGGGTAACGGGCCCTCGCCGGCCTCTGAGACGAGCTCGAAGTGATCCGGTCGGCATCAGCCGACAACGAGGCCTGCGAAAGCTTCCGTGCCTGCCTGAAGCGCGAGATTCACCGGGGCGCCCTTGCCGGTCATCTCGCGCAAGGGATCACCGAACATCAAGGGCCTGGGCAAACTCCGTTTCGTAGTCGAGCAAGCCTTCGCCGTACTCCACCGGTTCAAACGCCTCGGCGTCCGCTGGGAACGCCGGACCGAACTCCGCGACGCCTTTGTCTTCTTGGCCTGCGGCATCATCTGCTGGAGGCGACTGAGGAAGCACCGATCATGATCGCGTCACGAGCCACTGGCTGCAAAACACACCACTCACCCGGTGTCACTCATCAGTTGGACAACCGCGTGATCATTTCGGAAGGCCAGGATCAGCACCGAGTACTCCCTGTCCGGCAACCGAACCTCGACGTAACCCCGCCCACGGGAGCGCAGGTGGTTTAAGCGGTCTGACAGATCCTGCACCTTTAAATGTCTCTCGACATCGCCGCCCACACCACGCTCATCCAGCCCCTCTTCCCCACTCAGGGTCTCGCCCGCGATCCAGGGGCACGTTCCCACACTTCACCACGACACGACTACTGACTGAGTCACGTCACGTGATCGTGTTACGAGCCCATAGAGCCGCAGTAAAAACGACTTTCATGGAGAACAATATGAGCCGAGCTCGCACACTGGTCGACGCTGAATGGGTGCACAGACACCTCGATGATCCCCACGTCGTTCTGATTGAGGTCGATGAGGATACGGCCGCATACGACACCAATCACATCCGCGGGGCGCTCAGAATCGACTGGCGTTTGGACCTGCAGGATCCTGTTCGCCGAGACTTCGTGGACCAGGACGGTTTCGAGAAGCTTCTGTCCCGCAAGGGCGTAAAGCGCGAAGACACTGTGATCCTGTACGGCGGGAACAACAACTGGTTCGCGGCATTCGCGTACTGGTATTTCAAGGTATACGGGCACGAGGACGTACGGCTGCTTGATGGCGGCCGCAAGAAATGGGAACTCGACAGCCGAGAACTAGTGCGGGAAGTACCTACCCGCCGGCCCACCACGTACAAGGCATCAGCTCCAAACTCATCTCTGCGCGCCCTGCGAGATGACGTCCTAGCAGCCATCGGTTCCCTCAATCTTGTGGACGTGCGCTCGCCCGAGGAGTTCTCGGGCAAACTCAGTGCCCCCGCCCACCTGATCCAGGAGGCAGCCCTGCAGCGAGGACACATCCCCACCGCAGTGAATGTGCCGTGGTCCAAGGCCGCTAACGACGACGGCACCTTCCGCTCCGATGACGAGCTCGCGTCGCTGTACGGAATTCTCGATTCCGGACGAGAGACCATCGTCTACTGCCGTATCGGAGAGAGGAGCGCGCACACGTGGTTCGTACTCAGCGAAGTCCTTGGATACGAGAACGTGCGCAACTATGACGGATCGTGGGCCGAGTACGGCTCCCTCGTGGGCGTTCCCATCACACTGCTGACCGAAAACGGCACCTGATCCGCTCCGCCTTCGCCCCATCTGGCTCGGCGGACGTCAGCCGAATGGGGAACAGGCGCTGCCTGCCACCGCCCGCCGCGTGATGACCCACTGATGCACACCGAGACAGTCACCAAGGATGGTACAGAACATGACCACTTTCCCCGATCCCGCAAACGCCCGGATCCCTGGCATGATCAAGAGCGAGAGGCGCCCCGGATTGGTCGAGGCGGCCGAGGACGTCACCGTGTTCCTCAAGCCGCTCATCAAGTCTCCCAAGATCGAGGTCGGTGAATTCACCTACTACAACGACACCGAGGACGCCGCCGGCTTCGAGGACAACAACGTTCTCTATGCGTATGGCCCGGAACGCCTGGTCATCGGCAAGTTCTGCTGCCTTGCCATGGGGACGAAGTTCATCATGTCGCCGGGAACGGATTACCACATGCCTGGCGGTACCACCTCGTACCCCTTCTTCATCTTCGGCGGATCGTGGCTCGAGAAGACGGCAGACTTGCTGCCCAATCTCCCCAGCAAGGGCGACATCGTCGTAGGCAACGATGTATGGATTGGTCGGGAAGCGGTCATCATGCCCGGCGTCACCATCGGTGATGGTGCAGTGATCGGAGCCCGTTCCCTGGTCACCAGCGATGTTGCTCCTTACAGCGTGGTCGGAGGCAACCCCGCGAAAGAGATCAGGAAGCGGCTGTCCGACGAGGACGTCGACCGCATGCTGCGCATCGCCTGGTGGAACTGGCCTGTCGAGGACATCACCGAGCATGTTCGCACCATCTGGTCTGCAACCCCGTCGGATCTGGAGGAGCTGGCCAAGAAGATCGGCCATCTGGGCGGCTGATCAGGTTCCCGTCTCGTAGAGAGACGGGAATCTCGGCGAGCTGCCTGAAGCTCGGGTTGTGCAAACCCTTTGCTGAAGATCCTTACCCAACCCAGAGGCAGTTGTGCGGGCCGTCACTACCGCTTCGAAAAGTGCGAATGGGTTAGCCAGTGGACTCTAGTACAACTTACACGATTTCCGAGATGGATGGATGGAGCGAAGGTGCGGAGGCGGTCTACGCGATATTGCGCCGCCGTCGACACGCACTTCTTGAGCTCTTGAACAACATCGAAGAATCTCAGTTCAACACACAGTCTCGCTGCACGGACTGGTCGGTGCACGAAGTGGTACGTCACGTTCGTGACGTAGCCAAGGTGCATATATCGATGTTGGATGAGACTGAATACCCTTTCGGAAACCCCAGGAAATTCAGTCCGAAGACCTCGCCCGCCGCTTGGATGAGGCACTCGGAGGGTGAATCCGTAAAGGAGACGGTGGATGAACTGTCGCAATTGATTCAACGGGAAGGGGACTTGTTTCTCCGGCGCGCAAGGGAAGGGTCCACCCAAGTGAGGCAGGGCCCACTTGGGAGGAAATTGCATTGGTCCGTGTTCAGCACCCATACCATCTGGGATGCGTGGATGCATGAGCGCGATATATGTATTCCCCTAGGATCTGACGTTCCACTTGATGGCGAGGAAGGTCGCCTCATGGTGATGTACACCCTGCTTGCCGCCTCGGCGCCTGCCGCGTGGTCTGGCGACTACGTGGAGACAGCGATCAAGCTATACGGATCACCTGACTGCACGTACCGTATAGGCCACGACAATTCCCGCATCTACGTCCAGACGGGCGGCCGAGCAGACGTCGGTGGCGATATGGCAGTGATCCTGGACAGCCTGGCAGGACGTGGGCCGGAACTGTCGGAGATACTCGGGTCATCAAGTGAAGCAGTACGGAAACTCTCGCTTCTTAGGGTCGTTGCGACGTGATGATGCCACCACCTGATAGAACGAACGGGGGAGTCTACGACGCACCGCCGCGGGCCGGATGAATGACATGGCTTTGTACGGGCGCGTCTCGCCGTCGCGGATATAGGCCAGGACACGGACCTGACCGAGGATCAGGTGCGGCTTGCGACGGACTCCTTGACACAGCTCGGGCTGGTGCAGCCGGCCGTGGCCAGGCTGGCGGAGGCCTCGGAATCGACCGTTACCCGAGGTCGTGAAGAACTCGCGCGCGGAGCAGAGGTGTTGGGGCGGGTGCGCAGGCCCGGGGGCGGGCGCAAGTCCGCCGCCGAGCGCGATCCCGGTCTGGTGGCGGCTCTCGAGTCGTTGATCGAGCCGCGTGAGGTAGGCGATCCGGTGTCCCCGCTGCGCTGGACCACGGCCTCCCTGCGGGACTTGTCCCGGGAGTTGACTGATGCCGGTCATCCGGTCAGTGCCCCCATGGTCGGCGGTCTGCTGCGTGCGATGGGCTTCAGTCTGCAGGGCATGGCCAAGAGCCGGGCCGGTAGCCAGGTGCCGACCGTGACGCCCAGTTCCGGCACATCAACTCCGCCGCCGAACGCTTCCTGGCTGAGGGCCTGCCGGTGGTGGACACGAAGCAGAAGGAACCGATCGGCGACTTCGCCCGGCCGCACCTACCGCCCCAAGGGCCAGCCGATCACCGCCCCGGACCACGACTTCATCGACCCCGACACCCCGGTCGCCATCCCGTATGGCATCTATGACCTGGGACGCGACAGCGGCTGGGTGAATGTGGGCACCGACCGCAACACCGCCGCCTTCGCGGTGGAGTCCCTGCGCCGCTGGTGGACGGTCCAATGACGTCTCAACTACCCCGGCGTGGACGGCTTGCTGGTAACCGCCGATGCCGGAGGTGCCAACTCGGCCGACTCCCGCCTGTTCAAGACGGGTCTGGCCGACTTCGCCGACGAGTGCGGACTGAGTATCACCGTCATACACTTCCCGTCAGGTACTTCAAAATGGAACAAAGTGGAACACCGGCTGTTCTCCCGGATCACCCGCAGCCTGCGCGGACAGCCGCTGACCAGCTACGAGGTACTGGATCTTTGCTGAGGTCAGGGCGTCGAGGATGCCGTGTTCGCGTGCGGCGCGGATGTCATGGACGGCTCCGGGCAGCGCGGGTGAGGCCCACAGCAGATGTCCGGCTGGGTCGGCGAGGACTTGGACGTTCATGCCGTGCTTCTTGTGTTTGCCCGAGTAGAACGGCTGGTCAGCGGCGATCCGATCGATGGGCAGGAGAGTGCCGTCGAGCAGGACGAAAGCCTTCGCCGACGCTTCGCGGACGGCATGTTCGAGTGTAGGTGCCAGAGCGGCCAAGAGGTCGACGGCTTCGGTGATGTACCGGTAAGCCGTTGTCGTGCCGATGCCGAACCCGGCTGCGAGCTGGGCGTAGGGATGCCCGTTGCGGGGGTGAGCAAGGGCAATCAGCGCCTGTCGGCCAGCGCTCGACCGGCGCCACCGGCTGCCTATCGGACGGCGACGTTCACGCAGACGGGCGGTGAGGAAGCGAAGAGGCGAGCTGGACAGGTCCAGCTCAGATGGGTAAACAAACACGTGAAGCCTCTGGCAGCGCGGGTGATCTTGGTAGTGAACCCATCTACCAGGGGCTTCACTCGTCTGTCACGCCAACTGCCGGACCCGCGCTGCAGGTTGGAAAGGGCTCACTGCACACTGCGGTGGCGTCACCGGATTCGGTTCCGACGGGGCCACCGCAGTGTCTGATGCAGTAGTTGACAGCAACGTCAGCGAACGATGCTGCGGAGGGAGCGGCGAACGGCTCGCGCACTCCGACGTCCGGCACGGTTTCCTCCTCGACGGATTCCCCCGCACGGTGCCGCAGGCGCGGGAACTCACCGCCGTCCTGGGCGCCACGGGCTCAGCACTGGACGCGGTGCTGGAGTTCACCGCTCCCGAAGACGTCGTCGTGGCACGGCTGTTGGGCCGTGGCCGGCCGGACGACAGCGAGGACGTCATCCGCTGTCGGCAACAGGTCTACGCGCAGCAGGCCGCACCCCTCCTGGCCCACTACGCGGCGATCCTGCTCACGGTCCGGGCCGTGGGCCCCGTCGAGGACATCACGGAGCGGCCATGGCGGCTCTGTCGGAGGTGGAACGCCGGGCCGGGTGACCGCGCGCCCGGTCAGTCGCCCCGGTAGAGGGCCGTGAGCAGTTCGGCGGCGGTCTGGGTGGCGGGGTGCGGGTAGTCCCGCCATCAGGCCAGGCGTACGGCGATGGGCTCAGCGTCGCGGACCGCCGAGGTTTGTCGGGCGTCGACCGCAGAGGGGGCGGTGGCGGTGAGGGTCAAGCTGTGTCGTCGGGTGATGCTGAGCATGGCGCGATGGACGCCGTTGCCCTTCAGGACGTAGTTCCGCAGGATTTTCCACCGCCCTGCTGTGCGCACCGCTGCGATCAGGGGTGGGGCCGGGGAAGTGACGCGTGACTGACCGTGGTCGTCGAGAAGATCACGCCCTGGTGCGACGGCGTCTGGTTGAGCACCCACAGGCCGATCAGCGTGGCCAGCGTGAAGACGACGGCGATCAGGACGGCGAGCACCAGCCGGCGCCGGCGTTCGCGCCGCAGCCACTCGCCGCGTGCCGTGCGGTAGGCGTCGGGGGCGGCCCGCACTCCGTCGGCGAGCGCGGCGAGGGCCTCGCTCAGTTCCCGCTCGGTGCGGTCCGGATCGGTGTCACGCGACGGAGTCGCGTCTCGCTGCGTCATCGCCGGGCCTCCATCGCGTGGGTCAGTGCGGCGATGCCGCGTGCGGTGTGGGTCTTCACCGACCCGGAGGAGATCTCCATCGCTGCGGCGATCTCGCTCTCCTTCAGCCCGAGCCAGTGCCGCAGCACGAGCGCCTCGCGCTGCCGGGACGGGAGTTGCTGCAGTGCGTCGATGAGTACCCGCTGGTCGTCGCGCAGCAGCGCCGTACTCTCGGCGGAGGCGACGGACTCGTCCGGGAGGACGGGCGGGTTCTCCACGTGCTTGCGGGCGACCTGGAGGTGACGTATCCGCATCCGGGTCAGATTGCAGACCGTGGAGCGCAGATACGCCTCCGCCGCCTCCACGTCCCTCAGGCGCCGCCACTTGCGGTAGATCTGGTAGTACGCCTCTGCCACCACGTTCTCCGGATCGTCCGCGCCTAGCAGCACGGCCAGGCGCAGCATCGAGGAGTAGTGCAGCTCGAAGAGCTGGGCGAGTGTGGCCTCACGCTCCAGTTCGGCCGGATCGGGCAGCGCGGGCGCGAGCGTCTCGCCCGGCAGCTCGACCTGCGGCTCCGGCGCGGAAGTCGGTTGTCTGCGTCTCACGGTCGATTCGCTCCCGTCTCCGGGCTCCGCCTGACACTCAGGCGGGACGGCAGGTCGGTCAGGTCGGCGCCGCGCGGGGCGCCGAGACGTTCGGCAACGGCGGTGCCGGCTACCGCCACGATCAGATTGAGCAGCAGTGCGGCCAGGCCCGCGTAGATCTTCAGCGGGCCGGAGCCGAGCGGCACGATGGACGAGAAGCCCTCGCGCACGACCAGGTAGGTACCCGCGGCCATGCCCACGCCCCATCCGGCGAGCAGCGCCCGAGGATGCAGCCGCCCGGTGAACAGGCCGACGGCCACGGCCGGGAAGATCTGCAGGATCCAGACCCCGCCGAGCAACTGGAGGTTGATCGCGTCCTGGTCGCGCAGCCCGAACACGAACGCCATCGCCCCCAGCTTCGCGGTCAGCGAGACCGCCTTGGCGATGCGCACCTGCCGCTTGGGCGTGGCGGTCGGATGCACGTACTCGACATACACGTTGCGTACGAAGCTGGTGGCGGCCGCGATGGACATCACCGCCGCGGGGACCAGCGCCCCTACGGTGATCGCGCCGAACACCAGCCCGGCCAGTGGGCCGGGCATCAACCGGTCGACCAGCATCGGAACGGCGGCCTCGGCGCCGCCCTTCGGCGCGCGCACGCCCGTCGCGAGGGCCGCGATACCGAGGAACCCGAACAGCGCGAGGAGCCCGGTCCAGGCAGGCAGCGCCACGGAGACCTTGCGCAGGGTACGCGGTCCGTCGCTGGCGAACCCGGCCGTGAGCACGTGCGGGTACATCAGCAGGGCGAGCGCGGAGCCGAGGGCGAGGGTGGCGTAGGCGGGCTGCTGGGCGGGGGAGAGGAGCAGCGCCGGGGTACCGAGCTTCTGGGCGGCTCCGTCGAAAACCCTGCCCGGTCCGCCGATCCGCTCCAGGACCAGCCAGGTGACCGCGGTGAGCGAGACGAAGACGGCGACCGCCTTGAGTGCGGAGATGACGGTCGGCGCCCGCAGCCCGTGCCGGTAGGTGGCCACCGCGAGCCCCGCGAACAGCGCCACCATCACCAGGTCCCCGGTCGCACCCCGCGGATAGACGCCCCCGGCTGTGAGTACCGCCCGTATGCCGAGCAGTTGGAGCGCCAGGTAGGGCATCGTCGCGAGGATTCCGGTCAGCGCCACCACCAGCGCCAGCGAGGGCGATCCGTATCGTCCGCGCACGAAGTCGGCGGCGGTGACATAGCCGTGCCGGCGGGCGACCTCCCACAGCCGGCTCAGCAGCACGAAGGCGATCGGGCAGACGATCACCGTGTACGGAACCGCGAAGAAGGCGGGCGCACCGTTGCCGTACGCCAGTCCCGGTACGGCGGTGAAGGTGTACGCGGTGAAGATCGTGCCGCCGAGCAGGAACCAGGTCCACACCGGGCCCAGGCTGCGGTCGGCCAGCGCCCAGCCTTCCAGGGACGGCAGCCGGTCGCTGGCGTGCAGGCGTCGCGCGGTCACGGCGAGCAGCGACGCCCCGCCGATCACGGCGAGGAACGTCGCGGTCATGGCGGCGTCGGCCATGGTCACCGTCCTTGGTGTGTCTGAACCCTCGCGCAAGAGTTGCGCGTGCCCCATGAACGGATGACAGGGAACCGGCGGGAAATTTCCCTGAAATTCGCTGTCAACCGGTCTCGGGGGATGGGCAACTCTTGCACAGACCGACAGCGAGCGGGAGAGGAGCGCAGGTCATGGCACGGATCGGTCATCACTGGGTACGGCGCGTCGCGATCGCCGTACTGCTCCTCGCGCCCGCCGCAGGCCTGCTGTGGGTCCCCTGGTACGCCGGAGCCGAGCCACGGCTGGCGGGCACGCCGTTCTTCTACTGGTACCAGCTCGCCTGGGTGCCGGGGTGCGGCCTCTGCCTGCTCGCCGCGTACGCGCTGACGAACCGACATCGCCGCTGACTCTCTCTTCCTCTTCCTGACCTTTTTGTTGTCACACCGTTTCCGGTGAGGAGCCGCCATGCCCGCAACAACCCTGCCCGAAGCCGATCCTCAAGTGCCCGAAAAGTCGCTTATATCCCCACGATCGATCCTGCTCTGGGCCACCGTCGCTCTGCTCGGCGCCGTCGCCTGGGGCGTCCTCGCCCTCGCCCGCGGCGAGAGGATCTCCGCGGTCTGGCTGGTCGTCGCCGCCCTGGGCTCGTACGCCATCGCCTACCGCTTCTACTCCCGCTTCATCGTCCGCCGGGTGCTCAAGCCGGATGACCGCCGGGCGACTCCTGCCGAGCGCCTGGAGGACGGCGTCGACTTCCATCCCACGGACCGCCGGGTGCTGCTGGGGCACCACTTCGCAGCCATCGCCGGAGCCGGACCGCTGGTGGGGCCGGTCCTCGCGGCCCAGATGGGATATCTGCCGGGCACCCTCTGGATCGTCGCCGGGGTGATCTTCGCGGGAGCGGTGCAGGACATGGTCGTCCTGTTCCTGTCCATGCGGAGGGACGGCAAGTCGCTCGGGCAGATGGCAAGGGAGGAACTCGGCCGGGCGGGCGGCGCCGCGGCCCTGATCGCGGTGTTCGCGATCATGATCATTCTGCTCGGCGTGCTGGCCCTGGTCGTCGTCAACGCCCTCGCACACTCCCCGTGGGGTACCTTCTCCGTCGCGATGACCATCCCTATCGCCCTGTTTATGGGCTTGTGGATGCACCGGATCCGGCCGGGCCGGGTCGTCGAGACCAGCGTCATCGGCGTGGCGCTGCTCCTGCTGGCGATCATCGGCGGCAGCTGGGTCCAGGGCTCCTCGCTCGCATCCGCCTTCACCCTCAGCCCGACCAGCCTCGTCTTCTGCCTCATCGGCTACGGCTTCGTCGCCTCCGTGCTCCCGGTGTGGATGCTCCTGGCCCCGCGCGACTACCTCTCCACCTTCATGAAGGTCGGCACCATCGCGCTGCTCGCGATCGGCGTCGTCGTGGCCGCTCCGGTCCTGCACGCGGACGCCGTCAGTAAATTCGCCACCTCGGGCACGGGCCCGGTCTTCGCCGGCTCCCTCTTCCCCTTCCTGTTCATCACCATCGCCTGCGGCGCCCTGTCCGGCTTCCACGCCCTGGTCTCCTCCGGCACGACGCCGAAGCTGATCCAGAAGGAGTCCCAGGTCCGGATGATCGGCTACGGCGCCATGCTGATGGAGTCGTTCGTCGCGGTGATGGCGCTGATCGCCGCCGCAGCCCTGGAGCCGGGCCTGTACTACGCGATGAACGCACCCGCCGGACTCCTCGGCACGACGGCCGAGTCCGCGTCCCACGCCGTGGCCGGTCTCGGCTTCACCGTCACTCCTGACCAGCTCACCCACGCGGCGAGCGCGGTGGAGGAGCAGACCCTGATCGCCCGCTCCGGCGGTGCCCCGACCCTCGCGGTCGGCATGTCGGAGATCTTTTCCGGCGTCTTCGGCGGCACCGCGATGAAGGCCTTCTGGTACCACTTCGCGATCATGTTCGAGGCATTGTTCATCCTGACCACGGTCGACGCGGGCACCCGGGTCGGACGCTTCATGCTCCAGGACATGCTCGGCAACGTGTGGAAGCCGATCGGCCGGGTCAACTGGAAGCCGGGGATCTGGCTGTGCAGCGGCCTGGTCGTCGCGGCCTGGGGCTACTTCCTCTACTCCGGCACCACCGACCCGCTCGGCGGAATCAACCAGCTCTTCCCGCTCTTCGGCATCGCCAACCAGCTCCTGGCCGCCGTGGCCCTCGCGGTCTGCACGACTGTCCTGATCAAGTCCGGCCAGCTGCGCTGGGCCTGGGTCACCGGCGTCCCGCTCGCCTTCGTCACCGCCATCACCTTCACCGCGGGCTGGCAGAAGATGTTCTCCGGCGACCCCAAGGTCGGCTTCTTCGCCCAGCGCGCCAAGTACGCCGACGCCCTCGACGCGGGGCAGGTGCTCCCGCCCGCCAAGACCCTCGACGACATGCACACCGTGGTCACCAACTCCACCGTCGACGGCGTGCTGATCTCGCTGTTCCTGCTGCTGGTCGCCGTCGTGATCGCGAATGCCGCGGTGGTGTGCGTAGGGGCCGTACGGTCGCCCGGCACATCGGTGACCACCGAGGCGCCGTACGTCGAGTCCCGCATCGACGTGCCCGAGCCGATCAGCGAGCCGCTGGTGGAGGTCCGGTCGTGAACGCCAGACGGTGGATGCGGGCGGTCGGCTGGTACCTGCGCGAGCTGACCGGGGAGGCCGAGTACGACCGCTACTGCGAGCGCCACCGGCGCCACCACCCGCTCGCGCCGCTTCCGACCCGCCGCGAATACCAGGTGTTGCGCACGCTGCATCGGGAGGCCCATCCGCAGGGCCGCTGCTGCTGACCGGGGGCCTGCCCGCCGGCAGGAGGGCTCCAGGGGCAGAACTGGCGTCTGCTCCCACGGTATCGGCCACTCCAGGCCCTGGGGACCACTCCGGACGAACCGGCTCGTACGAGGGCGCGGACCCAGGACCCAGGCAGACCCAGCTTGCGGCCCGTTCCGTGGCCACCAGGGAAAACACCGGACCCAGGACCCAGAGACCCCGGTCCCGGGGCACCGCGGAGTGCCGGCAGCGGACCGCTGCCCGATGACACAGATCAGCTGAACAGTGACACAGTGAGCCTTTTCCAACCTCAGTTTGAGCAGGTGAGGTGGAGGGTGAGGACGGCCTGGACGAGGCTGGTGATGCGGGTGGTGCTGCATCGGAGCTTGCGCAGGAGCCGCCAGTTCTTGAGGGTGGCGACGGCGGGTTCGACCAGGGCCCGGATCTTGGCCTGCGAGCGGTTCACGGCCTGCCGGCCTACGGGCAGGTTCTCGCATCGGCCTCGGAACGGCACGCGGGCAGCCGGTCCGGCGCCCTGGTAGCCCTTGTCCGCCCAGCGCGGGATGTCTGCGGAGGCGAGGGCTCCGAGGATGCCGTGTTCGCGGGCGGCACGAATGTCGTGAATGGCACCGGCCAGGGCGGGTGAAGCCCACAGCAGGCGGCCGGCCGGGTCAGCGAGGACCTGGACATTCAGGCCGTGCTTCTTGTGTTCGCCCGAGTAGAACGGCAGGTCGGCGGCGATCCGGTCGATGGGCAGCAGAGTGCCGTCGAGCAGAACGAACGCCTTTCTCGACGCCTCGCGGACGGCTTGTTCGAGCGTAGGTGCCAGGGCTGCGAGGAGGTCGACGGCTTCGACGATGGAGCGGCAGGCCGTGGTCGTGCCGATGCCGAACCCGGCAGCGAGCTGGGCGTAAGGGTGAGCATTGCGCAGGTGGGCGAGGGTGAGCAGGGCCTGTCGGCCCGCGCTCAGGCGACGCCACCGGCTGCCGATCGCACGACGGCGTTCGCGGATCCGGGCAGTGAGGAGACGAAGGTGTGAGCTGGACAGGTCCAGTCCGGGCGGGTTGACAAGCACGTGAAGCCTCTGGCAGAGCGGGTGATCTTGATTGTGAACCCGTCTACCAGGGGCTTCACTCGTCTGTCACGCCAACTGCCGGACCACACCGACAGGTTGGAAAAGGCTCCCTACGTTGTTCTGCGGGACGCGGTGAGCCCCTCGTATGGTTCACCCACCCAGGGGTGCCGGGTGTGGTTCAAAAGGCTCTGCCGCTTGTGGCTTCCACTGATTGGCCGCCCGGCGTCCCACGACGACTCGGCTGCCAATTAGGAATTGCGAATGATCGCTGAGTAGGGAATCGACAGCGAGGTCGTCCGTCGGGAGGCACCAGCAGCACACCGCACGGAGGCATCACATGGCCATGATCTGGGCCGGCATCGACGCAGGCAAGACCCATCACCACTGCGTCGTCATCGATGGGAGAGGCAAGAGGCTGCTGTCGCGCCGCGTCGCCAACGACGAACCCGAGCTCCTCGAACTCCTCGCTGATGTCTCGGCCCTGGACGAGACGGTGACCTGGGGGATTGACCTGGCCGACGGCGCTGCCGCTCTGGCCATCACGCTCCTGTTCAACCACGAGCAGCCGGTGCACTACATCTCCGGCCGGGCCATCCACCGCGCCTCGGAGAGCTACCGCGGCGAGGGCAAGACCGATGCCAAGGACGCCGCGGTCATCGCCGACCAGGTCCGCATCCGCCGTGGCCTGCACCCCTTACGCGCCAATGACGAGACCGTCACCGACCTCAAGATCCTCACCGGTCGACGCACAGACCTGGTCGCCGACCGAACCCGCACCGTCGACCGGCTCCGCGCCCAGCTCACCGGTATTTTCCCTGGTCTGGAGCGGGCACTGGACCTGACCAACACCGGTCCGCTCGTGCTGCTGACCGGCTACCAGACCCCAGCCGCCATTCGCCGGATTGGCGTCAAGCGGCTGGAAACCTGGCTGCGCAATCGCAGGGTCCTTCGCGCTGACCGGCTCGCCGAGACAGCCGTCGAAACCGCTGGCTGCCAGTACACCAGCCTGCCCGGAGAGAAACTGACCGCCCCAGCTCGTGCACACCCTGGCGACGGAGGTGATGGCCCTCAACCAGCAGATCGCCGACGTGGACAAGGCGATCGAAGCCCGGTTTCGCGAACATCGGGACTTCGAAGTGATCACCAGCCTGCCCGGCCTGGGTGTCATCCTCGGTGCCGAGTTCCTGGCCGCGACCGGCGGCGACATGAGCCTCTTCGGCACCGCAGACCGCCTTGCCGGCTTCGGCGGCGTCGCCCCGGTGTCCCGCGACTCCGGCAAGATCAGCGGCAACCCTCGCCGGCCGCGCCGCTACAACCACCGGCTCCAACGCGTCTTCTACATCTCCGCGTTGTTCAGCATCCGTCACTGCGAGGACTCCCGCCGGTTTTACGAACGCAAGCGTGCCGAAGGCAAGCGTCACATCCAGGCCGTCCTGGCCCTGGCCCGCCGCCGAGTCAACGTCCTCTGGGCCCTCCTACGAGACAGACGGCCCTATGAGGCCGTACCACCCACTGCCCAGGCGGCTTGACAGACCGCACTAGGAATCAGTGTCTCGTGTGTCCAAGATCAGGTCTTTGAGTACCGGGTGGTACGGGAGGATGTTCGGGTCGGTCATGAGGCGGCCGGTGGCGTAGGTGGTGTGTGTAGCGCGAGGGGGCGGAGTGTTCCGTCAGCGGGAGTTGGTGGTCGCGGCCTGTTCGATGATGCGGGTGACCGCGCCGGGCTGGGAGACCGTGACGGCGTGCGAGGCGTCGATCTCGGTGGTGTGGGAGTGGGCGCGGTGGGCCATCCAGCGCTGTGCGGCCACGGGGATGTTCTTGTCCTGGCGGGTGATCAGGTTCCAGGAAGGGATGGACTTCCAGGCGGTGGCGGTCGCGGTCTCATCCAGGGCGTTCGCCGCGATGGGGCGCTGGGTGACGGCCATGCGGGCGGCTTCCTTGGCGGAGACGTCGGCGGCGAACTGGCCCCGGAACTTGTCGGGCCGGATGTAGAGATCGGTGCCGGTGCTGCCGTCGGGCTGCGGGAAGGGCACCTTGTTCAGGGTGGCGCCGAGGGTGCTCCCGGGGAACTTGCCCGACAGCTCGCTCGCGCTCTCGCCCCGGTCGGGTGTGAATGCGGCGATGTAGACGAGGGCCTTGACGTTCTTGTTGTCGGCGGCGGCCTCGCTGATGACCGAGCCGCCGTAGGAGTGGCCGGCCAGGACGACGGGGCCCTTGACGCTGTGCAGGACGCTGGCGAGGTATGCGGCGTCGCTGTGGAGTCCACGCAGGGGGTTCGCCGGAGCGATCACGTGGTAGCCGTGGCGCTCAAGGCGGTCGATGACCCCGTTCCAGCTCGCCGACTCCGCGAAGGCACCGTGTACCAGCACCACCGTCGGCTTCTGCTGATGCTTGTGGTTCTGCGCGGTGTCCGTGTCGGTCGCCGGACCCGCGTTGGCGGCGGCCAGTCCTGCCGCGCCCAGGACCGTGGCGGCCCCCATGGCGGCGGTGGCCAGCAGCGAACGGCGCACGATCGACTTGCTCATGATCAATCCCTTGTCAGGTGGGGTTCACGGCCCGGTCGGGCCGATTCCAGAACCTAGCCCACGATTCCCTCGTGTGCAAGTTAATCGGGTGTGGTGCAATAGGGGGCAGGGAAGTGCTTGTCCCTCACACTCGGCAGGCCGCCAGGTCAGACCACGAGACTCCCGAAAGGCGTACCGCAATGACGCCCCGTACCACCGGACCCGCCCCGTCCGCGCCGGCTGACAGCCCGGCGGGCGACGAGCCTTCGCTGTACCTGGAGGATCAGTTCTGCTTCACCCTCTACAGCGCCTCGCGCGCCGTCACCGCGGCGTACCGCCCCCTGCTCGACCGGCTGGGCCTGACCTACCCGCAGTACCTCGTCATGCTCGTCCTGTGGCAGCACGGCACGATCACCGTGAAGGACCTCGTCCGCACTCTCAACCTCGACTACGGCACGCTCACGCCCCTGCTCAAGCGCCTGGAGACGGCAGGACTTCTCGAACGCCGACGCCGCGCCGAGGACGAGCGGGTGGTCGACATCACCCCGACCCAGGACGGCCTCGACCTCCGCCGTCTCGCCCTCGCCATCCCCCCGGCCCTAGACGAAGCCTTCAACCTCCCCGGCCAGGACATCGTGACGGCCAACGCGGTCCTCACGCAGCTCATCCGTAACCTCACCCACGCCGAATAAGCGGCCCAGAAGAGGGCCACTGCCCGCGCCGACAGCGGCAAGCGCGTCATGGCCGCGCTCACCGAGGAACTCGACCGCCGGGCGCCCGCCACCGCCTGCGTCTCCCTGATCGCCACGGTCCGGCCCCCTTCCTCTACGAAAAGTTCGGCTTCGCCGGCACCGCCACCCCCACTCGATCGGCCTGCACCGCGTCACCACCCAACGGCGGGCGGCCGGCCCACCACCGGCGCAGCTCTGGTCCCTGAGGTCGACGGCCACACCCGGACATCTCGGAGCGGTTCGCCTCAGGAGGCGGTCGCGGACTGTCTCCGACGGCTATCCGTAGACACACGTGGGGTCGGCTCCGCGCAGCAGCCGAGTCCGCGGTGCCCAGCCTGTGACGGTCCGTCCTCGCGGCAGGCCTGCCGTGCGGAAATGCTGGCCGGCGCAGATCGCCGGGCACGTCACCTGAAACGGCGACCGGTCCGCCTTCTACCACGTCGTCGAGCTGAGGCCGGTCGAGACGACCATCGTCGACCGCAAGGACGGTCGCACGGCCGCTTTCACAGTGGACCGGGGCGAGTAGTACCCGAAGGACAAGTTCCCCACCGTCGACGTCTACCGCAACCTCGACCACGCGGGCCTGCGGCTGCTCACCTGCGTCGGCGACTGCTCCGCCGCCGACCGCCGCTACGCGGAGAACAACGTCGTCTACGCCACCCTCACTCTCACCCACACCGACTAAACCCCGGCAGCGGCGGAACGACGGCACCGCGGGGGCCTGAACACCGCGCCCTGAGAACGGAGTTGACGAGACTTCGGGCGTCTCCGTTCACGTTGCGTGTGCTGCTCGGGAGGCCTGCCTGGTCTCAGGGCCGCTCGCGCTCGGGGGGTGCAGGGCTTGCGTGGACACCAGGAGGCGGTCGGGTACGGGTCGCCACCGATACCAACCGCGACTCGCAGTGCATCACGGTGGACAGGCGACAGGCTCCAGCATGCCGAAGGCGTCGAAGACCGGAATGAGGAGTTGGTTGAGACCGGCGTAACTGAGCGTTTTCAGCGTTGCGGCTTCAGGGTGAGAACGGCTTTGGCGGTGAGGGTCATGCGGTTGGGGCTGATGCGGGGTTTGTGGAAGATCTGCCATGACTTCAGTCGTGCCATGCCGTGTTCGACCGGTGCTCG
The DNA here is from genome assembly GCF_042754285.1 of Streptomyces sp. NPDC059224. NCBI lineage: Bacteria > Bacillati > Actinomycetota > Actinomycetes > Kitasatosporales > Streptomycetaceae > Streptomyces > Streptomyces sp. NPDC059224. The sequence continues at coordinate 23,657 of NZ_JBHZAN010000052.1, read as the reverse complement.
TGCTGTGGCCGGGGGCCGGTTGGCGGTGCGCTGGGTGAGGGTGAGTTCACTGCCTGGTGGCGTTTGAGGCTGGTGGTGACCTGGGGGTCGGCGTCCTGGTGGGCGCGGTCGGCGAGGGCGGGGGCGTCTTGGCGCTCGTAGGTCCGGATGATGTGGTGGGTGCGGGCGGCGGTCAGGTCGTGGGTGCGGTCCGGCAGTGCAGGTGAGATCCACGGCGCCTCACCGGCGGGATCGGTGCCGGCGTGGACGTTCACGTGGTGCCGGCGGTGTTTGGCCGTGTAGTCGGTCCGGCTGTTGCCGACGCGGTGGCGCTCGGTGAGTGTCCTGTGCAGGAGGACGAACTCTGGGTCAGGCTCGCGTGGCGTCTTGGGCAGATCCGGAGCCTGGTCGGTGAGCAGGCTGGTGACAGTTGTGACGTAGGCGTGGGCAGTGCCGACAGATAGGGCGAAGCCTGCCGTGATGCGGGAGAGGGTGTGGTGGCGGTGCAGGTGCACGAGAGCGGCGAGCGCACGCTGGTGCGGCGGGAGTTTGCACCGCCGGTCACCCTCGCGAGTGACGATGAGCATCCTGACCCACACCGCAAACCTGAAGTCCTGGAGGATCTTCCGCAGGGACCGCAGCTGGCCGAACTCGCTTGTCGTAATTCTCCGTCGCCGTCCTCGCACAGAGCGTCAACGCTGCAAGCGCTCATTGATGAAATCTTCGCCGTCCTGGAGGCTGCGGCGGACAGGGGACCGGTGACGCACGACTGGCCGGACCGGACCTGGACTCTGTCGCGTATCAAGTCGCCGATCGGACGCCGGTTCCATGAGAGGTTCAATTCCCGGCGTTGCGGTGCTGCTCAAGCGGCACCGGCCACCCGCCACGTGCCGTTTGAGCAGCACCGTCGAGCGGGACGATGAGGCGACGGTCGGAGGGGTGAAGAAGATCTGGCCGAACGTGGAACGGCCGCGGCGTGGTCACTGGTCCTCGAACTCGTCCCGGATGACGCGGGCCAACTCCGCCGGCTTGCTGAGAAAGGGGGAGTGCGACGAACGTATTCGTCGGATTCGCTGAGCTCGCCCGGCCATTGCTTCCTGGAACGGCACCGGCATGGCTTGGTCTTCCTCGCAGATAATGTAGGTACTGGGCACCGTGCGCCACGCCGCCTCGGTGAGAGGCTGGCTCACCGACGCCAGGGACTGATGGCCGAGCCGGGCGGAGCACTCCCGGGCCAGGTCCGGATCCACGTCGCCGTACAGGACCTCCACCGGATCGGACACATCGAAGTAGTCCCGTTCCACGTTGTCGACATGCTGTTTGTGTACATCCCAGGCGGACGGATATATCCCGTTGACCAGGGAAAGGAGCGATTCGCCGACATCATGCATTATGGCGCTGAGGTAGATGACACGCTGAACGTTGCTCATCTTCCCGGCTGCCTGGCTGACCGGGCATCCACCGTAGGAATGGCCTACCACCACGGTGGGGCCGTCGATGGCCGCCAGTTCCTCGGAGAGTGCTTCCGCATCCTCGTAGAGGGTCCCCAGTGTCTCTGTGTCATGTCCACTGCTGGGTAGTGCCACAGCTCTCACCTCGACATCAGGCAGGTGGTCGATCAATTGTTTCCAGCACCATGGGCCGTGCCAGGCTCCGTGTACCAGAACGAGAGTGGGCGAATTGGTCATGTATTCCTCTTCTGCGGAGAGCGACTGACCGGACACTCGGTTGATGAACCGCTCGACGTTGTGCGCCGGGTGTGGGCTTCGGAGGGCGAAGGCTGTTGGTCTGCCGTACCGCCTCTTCGGAGCCAGGGGCCTATATATTCCAGCCTGAGCTATATTCCAGGCTGAGCGCAGTGCCGGACGATCGATCGGCAAACCGCCGATGATCACCTGCGCGCTCCTGCGACTGTTGGCGATGTCATCGAGTGGGTCGGCATCGAGCACCAGCAGGTCTGCGCGCGTACCCGGGACGATGATACCGCGGTCGCTCAGGCCGAGACTTCGGCTGGCAGGAGGGTGGCGGCGCGAATGGCGGCCAGTGCGGGAATACCTGCCCGGACATTTGAATCCAGCTCACGATGCTCGGAAAATCCCGGGAATTCTGCGTCTATACCTGTATCGGCTGACAGTAGGGTCCGGACGCCAATTTTGAACAGCAGGCGCAACCCGCTTTCCAGGACTTCGTAAGCTCTCACCCGGTCAGTGTCAACAGAAGTTGAGAACTCTCTCAATTGGTACGGGCAGCGGCCCGGTCGGCCGGTGAGACCGTTTCTGCGAGTGCCTTGTCGTCCAGCCATGAGAATTCCCCAGAAAATCCCGTCGGGATGCTCATCGATGTGAACACAAACACATCGCGTTCCAAGATCATGTCGATGGGCTCTTTGTCCGGACCTGGCTCGCGGACCGTGTGGGCGAGCCCATCCACGCCGGCGTGCACTACGGCCTTGGCATCCTCGATTTCAGGAACGCGACGCGTGAAGCAGTCATCGGCGACCGGAGGGTCACGGGCTTGTCGGCCGCAGTGATCGCTGAACTCGTAGCCGAGGTAGGTCCGTTGTGGCACGACCGGCACCAGGCCGTGTTCGTGTCCCGACCGCGGAAGCGTGCGGTCGGTGCCGGTGCGAAGCACCGGCTCGTGTTCGTCGCCCGGCTTCTGGCGACGCACGTCCATCTTCGCCACGCAACCACCCGCGACGTGCTGGCCTGCTGGTTCGGCGTGGACCGCTCCACCATCACCCGGGCCATCGGCGAGATACGGCAGCTGCTCGCCGAGCGGGGGTGCACGATCAGCCCCGGCGTGCGACTCAGATCGCTCGCCGAGATTGTCGACCACCTCGGCGCCAGCAAAATGAACGGCATCATCGACGGCACCGAGATCCGGGCCCGCCGGCCAGCCGCCGGACGCAAGGACCGGGACAAGTTCATCTCCGGCAAGAACAAGCAGAACGCCGTCAAGTCCATGGTCCTCACGGCCGGGGACGGACGGGTGCTCTTCTGCAGCCCGGCCAGCCCCGGAAGCTGCGCGGACATCACTCACGCCCGCCAGTTAGGGCTGGTCAACCTCCTGGCCGACGGCCCGGCAGTGGAGATCCTCGCCGATGCCGGCTACCAGGGCCTCGGGGCTCAGACCGGCGGCCGGGTGGTGACACCACCGCACCGCAAGTTCAAGAAGAACGCCCCGGACTGGTACGAAGAAATGCACGAGAGACAGCGCAAGGCACACTCCTCGCGACGCATCCGGGTCGAGCACGGCATCGCCCATTTGAAGAACTGGCGGGCCCTGGCCCGCCACCTCGGCCGCCGCGAACGCATGAGCGACACCGTTCAAGCCGTTGCCGCCCTACTCAGCCATCAGCGAGCCGAGGACCTGATCCCTGCCCGATAGCGGTGAAAACCCAGCCCCACCGGGCCGCTCGACGCCTAAGCGCCTACCGTGCACGAGCTCGTTACGCTGACCACCTGCATAACAACCGGTGTCCACGATCAAGGCTGAAGCCCCTAGGTCTTCCCGGCGACCCCTTCGACAGGACTCCCGCTTCTCCACTCTCGCGCCAGGCCCGACGCCACCGCTCGACCGACCGCACGCTGATCCGCAGGACAGCGGCAATCTCCGCGTCCTTCTGCCCGCCCTCGAAACGCTCCACGGCCTGGAGCCGGCATGTGCCGCATGACGAAGGAAGCCAGTGGCCTCGGCCTCACCGTCCGCTTCGAGCCCATCGCAGCAACAGCCAGACCAGCACACTCACCCGACTTTTCATGTCAGAGCCACGGTAGTGGGTCAAGCCCCCGCCGACCGGCCCTGCGGACATCATCTGAACACTCTTCTGACTGCTTCCTGACATCGCGCGCCTACTGTCCCGCGCATGCGCACATCTCCCTACCGTCCACGCGGTCACCAGGACGGCACCCTTTGGACCCTCCGGCACGCGATCGGTGCCACCGTCGCGGTGTCGGCGGCCGTCATCGCACTGGTCACGCCGACCGCGGCCGCCAACGCCGCACCGCACAACCCGTCGCCCAGCGGCGGCGCGGCGGGACAGGACACCGTCACCACCCACACCGGTGCCACGACCGCACAAGAGCAGGACCGGGTCAACCGCTACTGGACCCCCGAGCGGATGAAGCTTGCAGGCGCGCTGGTCCCCGAGATCACCCCTGTGCCCGAGGACGACAACACGCCCGACGACCCGCATCCGCTTCCCGCGAACACGCCGGACTCCGGGGCCGTGTGGACACATGGCGGGGCGGTGGAGAAGAACGTCGGCCGCCTGTTCTTCACCTTCTCCGACGGCTACGACGGCAGTTGCACTGCGACGGTCGTCACCAGCGTGAATCGCAGTACTGTCATCACCGCAGCACACTGTCTGAGAGGCGTCGGATCGCCTTCCGTCGACGACACCTGGAACCACAACTTCTACTTCGTGCCTGGCTATCGCAACGGAACGAAACCGCTCGGCGGCTTCAGCGTCAGGACCATGGCCACCTCTTCCCGCTGGGACACTGATCCGGACACCACGGAGTCGTCGGATGTCGCTGCCGCCGGCTACGACGCGGGACTCCTCGTGGCGAACTCCAATGCCGGAGGGCACCCGATCGAGGACGTCACCGGAAGCCAGCACATCGGGTTCGGTGAGCCCGTCGAGGGCGAGTTCGTCCACGCCTTCGGATACCCGGCCTACGGACTCAACGACCCCGGGGACAAATACGTCGGATCCCGCATGATCCACTGCGCGGGCACGAGCCATCCCGGTCCCAAGGTTCCCCTGCTCTGGGGTGAGACCTGCGACATGTCTGCCGGGTCGAGCGGTGGCCCTCACCTGGCCCACTTCGATACCCGCACCGGCATCGGCACCGTCGTGGGCGTCACCACCACCAACGAGGAACTCGCGGGCGGGCAGACCCCCACGCTCTACGCCACGCGCCTCGGTGACAGCGCCCACAGACTCTACGACTGGGCGCAGTGGTGTCAGTAGTACCCCGTCAGGCGTTTCTCCGACGCTCAGCCACCGCCCCAACACGGTCGGGCAACGGCCGGGAGTCGCAGCCCCGCTACCGGCACAAGCCTTCGGGGATCTGACGGCAACATTCCCAGGCGAGTTGCAGCCCTCTGCGGGGAGTTCTATGGCCGAAGGCGTCAGGAGGGGGCGTGCCGGGCGCCACGCCAGCGCGGCGACAACGAGCTCACGGATGCACGTATCTAGGCCGTGTATCGAAAGTGGATCTTGGGCTGTTGTCGCCGTACGCGTGAACGCGGCCAGTCACGTACGAGCGAAAGGGGCCGCTCGTTGATGCGGTGAGTCCTGTTGCTCGGCACTCTGCTGCTGGTTGGCAAGGGGCGGCGGAGGGCAGTTGACGATGGTCTTGGACCCGCAACGCTGGTTGGAACTCCGGCGGTTCCTTGCCCTGTTCGAGTCCGGTGCGGTGACTTTGACGGAGATCGCCAAGGACACGGGCCTGAACAGGAAGACGGTCCGCAAGTATCTGTCCGGGCAGGCCCCGGCCGAGCCGCCGCGGAGGGTGTCGGACGGCCGGCCGCGCAAGAAGGCCGTGGACGAGGTCGCGCCACTGATCGACGCGATGCTGTGGGCGGAGATCCTCATCAAGGGTGCGGTGGTGCACGAGCGCCTGGTGAAGGGCTACGGCTCCACCATCAACTACCAGCGCGTCAAGCTCTATCTGCAGGAGGCCCGTCCGTGGATTGCGGAGGAACTGGGCATCGCGCCTGGGGAGTTGGCGGGCATGCACCGTCGCTTCGAGGTGGTGCCCGGGGCCCAGGCCGACTGGGGTGACGAAGGAAGCGTCCTCGCCCACCTGGGCATCCCGAAGGTCTATTCGTTCCACATGACCCTGTCGTACTCCCGCGACCCGTTCTGCTGCTTCACCACCAGCCAGGATCTGCAGACCTTCTTCGACTGCCACAGGCGGGCGTTCGCCTACGGAGGGGTGCCGATGCCGATCGTCTACGACCGGACCAAGACCGTCGTGCGCCGGCATGTCGCACCGGGCGAGGCGGTCCCGCTGCATCCGGAGGCGGTGGGCTTCGCCGGCCACTACGACTTCGACATCGACGTACTGGCCGCCTACCGGCCCACCGGCAAGGTCCGGGTCGAACGCCAGGGTTCTGATCGTCCGACCACGTGCTCGCCGGGCGGGCCTTCTCCTCCGTCGAGGAGATGGACGCGGCGTTGATGGCCTGGGTGCCGCAGCGACGCGCCCGCACCCATGCCACCCACCACGAGGTCATCGGAGACCGGGCCGCCCGCGACCACGCGGCCCTCAAGCCGCTGCCACCCACCCCCAATCTGTTGGCCGAACGGCAGCTGCGGCATGTCGGCAAGGACTGCCTCGTCGCCTTCGACGGCAACCTCTACTCGGTCCCGGCCCGCAAGGTCCGCCCCCGCCAGCTGGTGGAGACCCGGGCCACCAAATCGCAGATCAGCCTGCACGCGACCACTCCCGGCACCGACGGCGAGAGTCTGCTGGCACTTCATGACCCGGCTGTTGGCCGTGGTGTCCGCGTCGTCGAGGAGAGCCACTGGAGTGGGCTGCCCGAGGGGAACAACCGGCGGACCACGACCGAGGTGTCCTTCTCCCCTCCGCAGCGGGACGCCGCCTCCGGGCAGGGCACCGGACCGCTCCTGGCCCTGCTCAACAGGGCCGCGGCCACCCGGATCGAGGTCGGCCGCCGGCCGCTGTCGGTCTATGACGAACTCACCGGCCCCCGGCCCTTCAACCCCCGTCCCCAGAGCAAGGAATCGCCTTTAGCGAGCTGACCGGCAACCGCATCCGCTGCGAGGAGGCCGGCCCGATCGTCGAGTTCACTTCGGCGAGGACGGCCGACGGGCCACCTACTCGTTCGCGGAACTGCCGTATCCCGGGCTCCATGCCGATCTTGCCGCGGCCTGGGCCCGCAGGACCAGCCCGACGGGCGACGGCCTGCGGACCCGCGCAGCCGCCGAGTACGCCTGGGCGGTGATCGGACGGCTGATGAGATGGCCGGGCGAGCGCCCGCCCGTCCGCCACGGACGTTGCGCGGACTGGCTCTGTCTCACCTGCGGCGTTTCGACCAGCACCGACGCATGACGATCCGGGCCACCAGCACCGTGCTGGAAATGGCCCAGGTCAGAGCCCTCCTGAGGGAGGTCGAGCCGGCCGGTCTGCTGCGAGAGGACGTAAGGAAGTATCTGGACCGGCCCGGACAGCTCTGCGGCCGCTGGCGGGAGGTCCATTCCAAGGAGCCGCCGCCCGGTTACCCGGACCGCAAGTTCGCGGCGATCACGGGCGCCACTCGCAGGGACGCGGTCGCGATCCGCCAGCGTCTGCGGGTCTTCCGCACGCTGATCGAGCGGTTCGAGACGGCCCCGCACACCCTCAGCGAGGTCGAGCGGGCACAGGCCAAGAGGTCCTAACAAAGGCGCCGGACGTGTCTGAGGGTGATCAGGCAGGTGGCGAGGCCGAGGAATGTCTCATGGATGTCGTCGCGTCGTTCCCATCGGATGCGCAGGCGGCGAAAGCCGTGCAACCAGGCGATGGCGCGCTCGACCACCCACCGTAGATGCCCAGGCCGGAGCCGTGTTCGACGCCTCGCTCGGCGATGACCGGGCGGATGCCGCGCTGTCACAGCAGGCGCCGGTACTCGTCGTGGTCGTAGCCGCGGTCGGCAACGAGCGCGTCGGGCCGGTGTCTGGGCCGGCCGACGACAGCGGCAACGGCCGGGATCTTGTCGATCAGGGGCAGGAGCTGGGTGACGTCGTTGCGGTTTCCGCCGGTCAGCGACACCGCGAGCGGGATGCCCTGGGCGTCGGTGACGACGTGGTGCTTGCTGCCCGGCCGTGCGCGGTCGACGGGGCTGGGTCCGCTTTTGGGCCACGTCGAGCGGCCCGCACGTGGGAGGAGTCGATCACCGCCCGCGACCAGTCCAGCTTCCTCGCGGCCCGCAGCTCCTTCGGCAGCACCAGATGCAGTGCGTCCCACACACCGGCCTCGTTCCAGGCGGCCAGACGCCGCCAGCACGTCATCCCCGAACCGAAGCCCAGCTCCTGGGGCAGGTACTCCCACTGGATGCCGATGTGCAGCACGAACAGAATCCCGCCCAACGCCTGCCGGTCCGGGACCCGTGGCCGGCCCTCGACCACCTTCGGTGCCGGCTCAGGCAACAACGGCTCGATGGCAACCACAGTTCATCCGACACGACCCACGGCCGCGACTCCCTCTTCCCCACGACCAGACCAACGACCACCCAAGCCGAAAGTCACATGATCAACGACTTCTGTTAGGACCTCTAAGGAACTCGCGCAGATGCTGTGGACCGGCGAGGTTCCCCCGCCGGTGAAGGCCAAGGGCAAAGGCGGACACCTTCCCGATCTGGCCGCGCTCATGGTGATGGGGGGTCTCTCGGGCCGGAACGGCGAGACGGTCAAGGAACTGGCTGCCGACCTCCGCGTCCTCGACGGGCGGGCGGTCGTGGTCAATCTGCTCAAGGGGCGCCGGAACAAGGCCCGCACCCGCCAGACGATCCACTGGGATGTCGGGAGGGGGAGCTCCCGCGTGCATACTCCCGGCGGCTGGTTTCCGCTGCTCAACGAGCTTGCCGAGCCCGGCCGCGCGTTCAGCGGATCGGAGCGGGTGTGGTCGATTTGGACCGGCGACACTGCCGGCGGTCCGGAGGACTTCAAGGCCGCTCGCTGCGCTGCCAAGGGTCACATCGACCCGTTCAGCCAGACGCTCGGACGTCAGTTCGAGTGGAACAACTGGGTCTCCCGGCACGGGCTGACAGCGAATGCCCCCGACGAGGAGGCGGAGCCCCAGTCGTTGGTGCTGACGATGAACCGACCGAAGAAGACGGCCGAAGTCCGCTCCACGCGGGCGGTCGGTGGGCACCTGCCGTCCGCGTCACGGACAAACACGCCGGATGTATCGTTCCTGCACTATCTGCGCAACGACCCGTCCATCCGGGACTGGGCCAGAAGATCCTCACCGAGGCCCTGGAGGGCACCGAGGCGTCGGCCCGTGCTTTCCGGGGACGGATCTTGGACGAGCAGATGGCCAAGGAGGCCGGGCACGATCCCGCGGCCGCGGCCGATAAGCTGGGCACAGGAATTCCACGATTACTCTGACCCCGCGAATGCCGGCGTCGGTCAGCCGGTCGCTGCCTGAGCTGATGCCGTCCCGGAGCTTCTCGGCGAGGTCGTTGACCTGCTTTTCCGTGATGTGCAGGGGGTTTCGCAAAAGCCAGCGCTTGAGTTCGTCGACACCGTCCTGGAGGCGACCGGACAGGTCCTCGAGGTTGCCCAAGACCTGCCAGCCGACGAACCACCCCACCAGCCCCAGGACCACGAAGCCGCACAGGGCCGTCAGGGCCGTGGCCAGGCCCCTTGGCACCCCGTGCCGGTGCATCCGGGCCCACGGTGGGCTGCAGGAGGGCCGTGATGAGCAGGGAGGCGACGAAGGCGAGCACCAACACCTTCACCGATCTGATGACCTGGACCAGCGCCCAGATGGCCGCCGCAAGGACGAGCAGCCGCCATCCGACCTCCGCCGCGACGCGAAGGCCCCAGGGCCCGGCCGTGAAGGGGGCCGGTCTGCCGCGGGAGGCCGACGACCGGGGCGGCGCCGGCGAGCCTTCCTCCCCTGGGTCGGCGATGGGCACCTCCGACGACCGCCCGGCTGTCGGCTCCCCCTTGGCACTGAGTGCTTCAGCCACTCACCAATTCGCACGACCGCGCCTGATCCTCAGTCGGGACGCCCGGACGCGTCAGGTGTTCCCTGCGTGCGACGGAAGGCCCGTCATCCCATCCGCCCGGGAATGAAATCTAATAGCAAGATCCACTCGGCCGAGGTGAAGCTGTGCTCGAATGGCTGGCGGATCACCTCGATGGGGGCAGCCGTAGGCGGCGCGGCACTCCTTTGCACTCGGACTCCGCAGATCTCCGACACCCCTCGCGGGCCGCCGTCGGGTGTGCAAAGAGCGTTGAGCGTTGATCGAATCACCGCGCGGGAGGCACGGCAGGGAATGGCGGAAGCACGGCAGGGGAATCGCGGAAGGGAATACCGAGAGCCCTCACTCACTTCGTTCCTTATACGGATCACACCGCCTTCTGTGAATCGCGCCGAGAAGCAGGGGAGGGATGTCGTATGAGGTACCGGGGTCAAACCGCGCGCGCAGCAGCCGAAGCAGCCATCGCAGCGGAGGGCGTGGAAGGTACCGCCGAGGCGCTGCGGTCCCTCCTGGAGAATTCGGCCGCCGCGATCGCCGTATGGGACACGGATCTGCGGTGCACCTGGGTGAACGACGCCTTCGCACGCTACGACGGCATACCGCGGCGGCACCGACTGGGGCGCCCACCGCAGGAGGCCCTGGCGGGCGACACCGCCGGTCTCGCGACGATCATGCGGCGGGTCCTGGCCACGGGCGACTGCGTGACCGGCCTCAACTACCCTTCCGGAGCCGGCGCGGAGCAGCTCGCCGGAAGGCGCTCGGCGTCCCTCGTCCGGCTGAACGACGGGGACGGCCGCCCGCTGGGGGTCTGCCTGGTCGTCCTCGGCAGCGCGGACGGTCCGCCCCGGGCCGGAGACCGACTGGCCGTGGTGAGCGCGGCGGCCTCCAGGATCGGCACCACGTTGGACGTCATGCGCACCGCTCAGGAGCTGGCGGACTTCACGGTGCCGATGTTCGCCGACTACGTGACGATCGACCTCACGGAGGCGGTGCGGCTCGGCGAGGAGCCGCTGGAGCGGTACGGCCTGTCGCAGGGGCGTGTCCCCACCTTCCGCCGCGCCGGCCAGGCCTCCGTCCGCACCGGCGCCCCGGAGTCCCTGTGGGTGCCCGGCGAGGTGGTCTACGTGCCCCGCCCGTCCCCGTTCCTCCGTGTCCTCTCCTCGGGCCGCTCGGTGCTGGAGCCGGTCCTCGACCCCTCCCACGACGTGTGGCTGGAGAACGATCCCGCGCGGGCCGAGAAGATCCGCGAATTCGGGATGCACTCCCTGCTGATCGTGCCCGTCCTGGCGCGCGGGGTCCTGCTGGGGGTGGCGGTCTTCGTGCGGACGGAGAATCCGGCGCCGTTCGACGAGAGCGACCGGATGCTGGCCGAAGAACTCGTGGCCCGCGCCGCCCTGAGCCTGGACAACGCCCGTCGGTACACCCGTGAGCGCCGGACCGCCCTGGCCCTCCAGAACAGTCTGCTGCCCCGCCGCGTCTGCGGCGGCACCGCCATGGACGTGGTGGCGCGCTACCTTCCCGCGGACGGTCCGGACAGCGTCGGCGGCGACTGGTTCGACGTGATCCATCTGCCGCGGGGCCGTCTGGCGCTCGTCGTCGGTGACGTGGTGGGGCACGGCATCAACGCCGCCGCCACCATGGGGCGGCTACGCACGGCCGTGCGTACGCTCGCCGATTTCGACCTCGCCCCCGGCGAGTTGCTGACCAGGCTCGACCGTACGTTCATCCGTCTCATGGAGGACGACGAGGAGAGCGGCGGGCCGGTCCCGTCCATGGGGGCCACGTGCGTGTACGCGGTCTACGACCCCGCCACCCGGTCCTGTTCAGTGGCACTGGCGGGGCACCCGCCGCCCGCCGTCGTCGACCCCGAGGGCACCGTCACGTTCCCGGAACTGCCGCACGGCACCCCGCTCGGACTCGGCATCTCCCCCTACGAGACCGCGGAGTTGGAGCTGCCCGCGGGAAGCACGGTGGCGCTGTACAGCGACGGGCTGGTCGAGGAGCGCCACGAGGACATCGACGTGGGGATGCGGCGGGTCAGCGCGGCCCTCGGACGCCCCGGGGACTCGCTGGAGGACGTGGCCCGGGCGGTGATCGGCACGCTGCCGGGCAAGGTTCCGGGGGACGACGTGACACTCCTGCTGGCCCGCGGCCTCTGAGCCGTCGGCAGCGGGCCCTGTCCACGCCGCCCTCGCCGGACGCGGCACCGCCTCCCCGCGGCACCTCAGCCCAATTCCCGTGGCCCCGCCACCCCTGGACAGGTCGGTGTGGGCGTGCCGTCCGGCCAACCGGCGCCAATTCCTATCGTTGTATTGAGGTGCGGACCCCCTCCGTGACTCGTGCGTGTCGGCGCTGCAGGCCTGGTCCCTGCGGTTCGTGGAGACCTTCGCCGAGGACACCACCGCGGCATTCGGCGAACACCTTGTCCTCAGCGAGCGCAGCGGCCGCAGCCGCGGGGGGGCCGGGACATTCCCCCACCGCGGCGCCCGAAGGGCGCGCTGACCGACGGTCTGTGTCCCGCCGGGCGACGACCGCGAGCGGGGACGTCCGCTTCCCGGCATCCACGGCAACGACGGCACGCTCCGGGTCAACCTCGCGCACATCGCGAAGGTACTCGACACGGCCCGCGGCGCGCTGAACGCCGCCGGCAACCGCGCCGTTCTCGCCGAGGTGGGGCTGCCCATCATCGAAGGCGGCCCGCTGGACGGGCCGGTCACCGGCGGTTGGCCGGCCGGTCCTCGCTGGCAGGACGGAGCCATCGACTACACCGGGGCCGGCTCCTGGCCCAGCATTCCTGAGCACGGCCTGCTTCATCGTGATCAGCTACCTGTCGGGGATGCGGTCAGGCGAAGTCCGGGAACTGGCCCCCGACTGCGCGTTCACAGAGACCGGTCCGGACGGTCGTATCCGCCACAAGTTGCGCGGCAGGGTCCTCAAGGGCCGCAAGCTCACCGGCGAGGAAGCTGAATGGGTCGTGCTCGACATCGTCCACCAGGCCGTCGCGCTGCTCGCCACCGTCAACGACGACCCGACCCACCTGTTTGGCCACAAGGGCATGACCAGCAACAGCCTTGTCCTGTTCGGCTCGGTCAACAGGCGCCTAAACGACTTCCGCGACCACCTCAACGAGCTGTTCAGCACCCCGGACTCCCCCTACGTGCCGCTCCCCACGGCCACACCGGCGCCGGATAACGACACGCCCGCTCACGATGAACCAGAGCGTGAAGAAGTGGAGGAAGAACCCATGCCCTGGCGGTTGAGTACCCGGCAGTTCCGCCGCACGCTCGCCTGGCACATCGCGCACCAGCCGTTCGGCGTCGTCGCGGGCGCCCGCAGTACCAGCACGCCGAACTGGCCCTGTTCGAAGGCTACGCGGGTACCTCGGCCTCCGGGTTTGCCGCCGAGGTCGCTGCCGAACGCGCCATCGCCCAGCTGGACTACGTCGAGGACCTCTACCGCGACTGGAACGACGGCCACCGCACCAGCGGAGGCGCCGCCGGCCGCGTGAACGCCGAGTTCGATCGAATCCGCCGGGAGCTGGGCGACCTGCCCGGAATCACCGCCAGCCCCGCCCGGCTGCGCACCATGCTCCAGCACCTTACGAAAACCCTTCACCCCGGCGTACTCAACGACTGCTTCTACCAGCCCTCCTCCGCCCTCTGCGCGAAGCGGGCCCAGCACACGGGCCGGCCCCTGCCGCTGCTGACCATGTGCCTGACCTGTCCCAACGCCCGCCGCTCCAGCGTCCACCTGCCCCGCCTGACCACCGCCCGCGCCCAGGCCCAGCGCCCGCTCGACGCCCCGGCCGGACTGTCCCGCCTCCAGACCGCCGCGCTGACCACCCACATCGCCGAACTCGACCACGCCATCGCAGAACTCACCTCCACCGAAAGCCCCGACGCATGAATGACCCCGCCGAACTGCGGCTGCGGCACGCCCTGGAACACGCTGGCATTCCCGTACGGCCGGGCACGGACCAGGCTGTCGTGCACGCCTTCGAGCGGATCGTGACCGGCAACCCCGAACACACCAGCGGCGCCCTGACTGTCTCCACGCTGTGCACGGAAGCAGGTATCTCGCGCGCTACCTACTACCGCTCACCCCTGGCGAAGATCATCACCGGACTGCTCCGGACACCGGACGCGCCCCGACCGCAGACCGACACCCTGACGGCGGAGATCGCCCGCCTCAACAAGGCGGACCGTACGCTGCGCTCCCAACACGCGGCCGAGCAGCGGGAGGCACGCGCCACCATCGCCGCCTACGCCAACCACATCCAGACGCTGAGCCTGCGGAACGCCGAACTCGAAGCGGAGAACGCCACCCTGCGCGAAGCTCTCCGCCAGAGCGGTACCGTGGCCTCCCTCCCTGTGACGCGTTGAATGCTGCCGCCGGAAGGACTTCCCACCTCCTCTCCAGTGGGGAGGTGCTCCTATGCCTTTGGCCAGGGAAAACACTGCTGCGTTGAGATCGGGTACCGACGCTGACGCCCACATGGAGGGCTTCGCCGCTTGGTCCAAGGTCGATCAGGGCTCTTCCGGGCGGAGAAGATCTCGGCGGGGAACGCAGGTTCCTGGAGGCGGAGCCGAAGATCGATGTCGTACACCCTCCCTCCGGAAGGGTCATGTCGCTACATTCGCGCTGTCCTGTGAGGCGTCTTCCTTGGACTGCGGCTTCAGGACGCCCCGCCCACGCGTACGGTCTATCTCGCGCCATTCCGGCCGCAGGCCGGCCAGATTCGTGGTGAGGAAGTACGCGGCGGCGCAGGCAAGCAGCACCGGCACGAGTCCGACAGCGGTCACCACCGCCCCGGCGAGCAGCCCGCCGAGAGGGATGCCCGCCCAGGCCAGCGAGTCACCGAGCGCGTTGACCCGGCCCAGCATCCGGCGCGGCACCCGCTCGACGAGGACGGCTCCCAGCACTGGATTGACGAAGCCGGCACCGAACCCACTGACCGCGAAGACGGCCAGTACTGCTCCCAGCGGGGCATCGAAGGCGAGGATCAGGAACCTCGGTGCCCCGGCCAGCAGGAACCCACCGAGAACCACCACCCGCCGCCGCAGCCGGTGCGCGACCACCGCGGCGATCAGGCTCCCGCCGACCCCCGCCGCCCCCATCACGCTGCCCATCAGGCCGATCGCGGTCGGCCCGTTGCCCGACTCCCTGGCCCAGACCGGTACGAGCACCGAGGTGATCGCCGCATCCAGCAGGTTAGTGATGCCGACCATGACAATGACGGCGAGCAGCAGCGGCTCACCGCGCAGGAAGGTGAAGCCCTCGCCAAACCGCCGCCAGTAACCCGGTCCCGTCTCCCCGGCCGACGAGGGGGCTTCCTCGATCGCATGGCCCATGCCGCGAGGAAGCGCGAGTTTGATGAACACGGATCCAAGGGCGAAGCAGCCCGCGTTGACGGCGAGTCCGGTCAGGGGACCGAGCAGCGCCACCAGGGATCCGCCGGCCGCCAGGCCGACGGTAGAGGCGAGCCGCTCGATCACACCGGCCAGACCGGTGGCCCGCTCCAACGGCACCCGGCCGCGCTCGGCCGCTTCCGGGACCATCACCTCCTTGGCCAGGTCGCCGGGGCCCCGGGCCGCGCCGATCAGCGCGACCAGAACCAGCAGAAGGGGAAAGGACAGCAGGTCCAGGGCGTGGAGCAGGGGAACCGCGGCAGCGGCGATCGCGCTGGCCAGATCGGTGGTCCAGGAAACGGCCCGCGGGCCGATCCGGTCCACCAGAGGTCCGGTGAACGCCTTGACCACCACGTAGGGAGTCATCTCGCAGAAGGCGACCAGTCCGGTCTGGGTGGCGCTGCCGGTTGTGACGAGAACGAACCAGGGCAGTGCCACAACGGAGATACGGGTGCCGGTCAGTGACACGGCCATGGCCGCCAGCACCCCGCCCAGCGGCTGTAAGAACCTCTTGCCGGGTATGCCGCCAGTCTCCGAGGCGTTGTCGGTCATGAGGTCGTGCTTCCTTGCTCTTCCTGGGGGTCGGAAGGGAGCGACGACGCGGCGGGCGCATCCAGTTCGGGCAGGATCTGCGTGATCACGGCGACCCGTTCGGCTCCCTCCGGGGCGTTTGCCGCCGTCTCCGGCGCGTCTCGCCGGTAGCGCGCAATGAGTTCCGCCAACTCCCGGTACAGGGCGGCGGCTTCCTCGGGTGTGAGCCGCAGGGCCCAGTCGCTCATATCGAAGGTGTTTCGCCATGCGCGGGGCATCGTCTGAAGCCCGTTCAGGGTCTGCTGGGTGCGCAGGGTGTAGATGGCTGCGACGGACTGTAGGTAGGCCAGAGTGGCGTCGGGCTCCCGCTCGGCCAGCTCCGGATCGTTAAACCAGGTCGTCCGGTGCACCGAACGCCACCAGCGCTCTCGCGCGTTGCCGCGTTCGGTGTCCTCCTCGACGAAACCGGCCGCGCCAAGCTGCCGGAGGTGGTAGCTGGCCGTACCGGAGTTCACGCCCAGCCGCTCCGCGAGGCGGGTGGCCGTCGACGGGCCGTGCTTCCGCAGCAACCCGACCAACTGCACGCGCACCGGATGCGCGAGGGCTCGCAGCCCCTTGGCATCCAGAACAACCGAGTCAGCTTCGGTTTGCGGGCCGTCCGGCCTCGCTTGTGGGTCAGTCATACCGCGCACTCTAGACCGCAAAGACTTGTTCGCAAAGGAGTCTTCGCGAACAAGTCTTTGCGGTCTAGGGGGCCTTCGCTGTGCCACTGCTCGTCTACGGAGGTGCGCCGCCTGAGACACCCTGCGGCTGAGACACACGTACAGGTCACATAACGCCGTCCAGGACCACGCCTGGCGGCAGCATGTCGAAGGCCGCAAGGGCCAGGTCCATCCACACGGCGGTGACGTCGCGCCCGGAGCGGGCCTGAAGCCGGACGGTGTCCTTCTCCCGCCAGACGACGGTCCTGTGGCCGTCGAACTTCATCTCGTACCGCCAGCCCGGCCCGACCGGCAAGATCGGGACGAGCTCGGCGAGCGCGACATCGACGGGGAAGTCCACGCACTCAGGCTCCGGCCGCCGCGGCGCCCGTGCACGCGGAGAGGGCCTACCGAAGCAGGCGCATCACCGCCTTCACGGCCAGCGCGAGCGGCGTGTCCTGGGCGGCCAGCGCAGTGCCGTAGGCGATCGCGACATGCTCGATCGCCTTGATCGCGGCGCACAGGACGCGGGCCTGGTGCTCGGTGAGCTCGTCGCCGGCGTCGACCGCGAGCCAGGTGAGGGCGATCGCCGCGAGGACGACGAACGCAGCGAGCAGCGTGAGGGTGTGGAACAGCTGGGACATCTCGGCCTTTCCGGGGCCAGACGACGGTCGCCGGCCTCACCCCTTCCGCCGGGAACCAGGCCGCCTTACAGGATGGGGATCGCGAAGTGAGACGCACGTCACGCGAGCGCGTTCGGGCTCGCTGATTCAAGGCCGCCCCGCTCCTTGCGGTCGCTGCGCGGCGTGGGACACCATCAAGTCACTCGTTCGCACGCTTGTGCGATTTCGAGTTATGGTGGATACCTGGAGAGGACACAGTTCAGGGAGGGGCACACGACAAGACGGGAGGTGTGAAGCCGTGGCTGCATCCCGCGCGCCCCGGCCTGCGGGTCGCCTCCGGTTACTCCGCCCGCTACGGCGCCTCCCTCCCCGATGCCCTCGTGCGGCGTGCTGCCGAGCGCGGGATGACGACGCTCGCGCTGACCGACCGGGACACCGTCGCGGGCACGGTCCGCTTCGCCAAGGCCGCCGGTATCCGCCCAGTCTTCGGCGTTGACGTCGCCGTCGCCCCCTTCACCCCGCCCGACCCGGCAGCCGGTCGGTCGCGTACACCCGTACGCGGCGGCGCCCATGTGGTGGAGCCGCCGTTGCGGATCACGCTGCTCGCGCAGACTCCGGCCGGGTGGGCGCGGCTGTGCCGCCTCGTGTCCACTGCGCACGCCGAGGCGGACGGAGGCCTGCCGATCGTCTCCTGGCCGGCCCTGCGCGAGTTCGCCGACACCGACCTGGTGATCCTGCTCGGTCCCGGCTCCGAACCGGTCCGGGCCCTGTCCACCGGCCGCCCCGACGTCGCCGCGCAGCTGCTCGCTCCGTGGCGGGAGCTCGCGGGAGAGCGGCTGCGACTCGAGGCTGTGTATCTGAGCCGACAGGGCACCGGTGCGGGCTCATTGCGGCTGGCCGCGCGCACCGTGGGCCTGGCCGACCAGCTCGGCGTGCCCGCGGTGCTGACCAACGCGGTCCGTTACGCCGACCCCGACCAACACCGGCTGGCCGACGTGCTCGATGCGGCCCGGCTGCTGCGGCCCGTCGACCGCCGGCACCTGGACGGCGGCGAGCGCTGGCTCAAGGGCCCGGCCGCCATGACGGCGGCCGCCGAGCGCATCGCCCAGGCCGTCGGCGACGACCCGGCCCGGGCCGTACGCCTGCTGGCCGACACCGAGGCCACCGGCCAGTTGCACCCTCACCCCCGCTGATCTCGGGCTGGGCCGGCCGCACTTCCCCGAGCCGTCCGTCGTCGGCGCGGGCCCGGAGCCCGGTGCGGCCATGCGCCTGCTGCGACAGCGCTGCGACGCCGGCATGGTCGCCCGCGGCCTAGACCGTGACGAGCGCGCCGTACGACAGCTCGACTACGAACTGGACGTCATCGGCCGGCTCGGGCGCGGCTTCGAGGCGTACTTCCTTGCCGTCGCCCAGGTGGTCGCGGACACCCGGGCGCTCGGGATCCGGGTCACCGCGCGCGGCTCCGGCGCCGGAAGCATGCTCAACCACGCCCTTTTCATCGCCACCGCCAACCCTCTTGAGCACCACCTGCTCTTCGAGCGCTTCCTCAGCGAGCGCCGTACGTCGCTGCCGGACATCGACCTCGACGTCGAGTCCGAGCGGCGCCTGGAGGTGTACGACGCGATCATCCGACGGTTCGGGCGGGAACGGACCGCGGTCACCGGCATGCCCGAGACCTACAGAGCACGGCACGCCCTCCGGGACGCTGGACTTGCCCTCGGGCTTCCGCCGCAGGTCGTGGGCGACGTGGCCAGGAACTTTCCGCACATCCGGGCCAAGGACATCCGCGGCGCCCTCGCCGAACTGCCGGAGCTGCGGCAACTCGCCGCGCAAGCAGGGGAGTTCGGGCCGTTGTGGGAACTGGCCGAGGGCCTGGACGCGCTGCCGCGCGGCTACGCCATGCACCCGTGCGGGGTGATCCTGTCGAACGTGTCGCTGCTGGATCGGCTTCCGGTGCAGCCGACGCCGGCCGGTTACAGCATGGTGCAGGCCGACAAGGAGGACGTCGAAGATCTTGGACTCCTGAAACTCGACGTCCTTGGAGTCCGCATGCAAAGCGCCATGGCGCACGCCATCGCCGAGATCCAGCGGGCGACGGGGAAGGCTCTCGACCTCGACAACCCGGACCACGTCTCCCTCGACGACCCGCGCGCCTTCGAACTCATCCAGCGCAGCGACACGGTCGGCCTCTTTCAACTGGAGAGTCCTGGTCAACAGGACTTGGTGGGGCGGCTGCAGCCCCGCCACATGCAGGACGTCATCGCCGACATCAGCCTGTTCAGACCGGGCCCGGTCAGCGGGGCATGCCCGCTTTCGATGGCCTCCAGGGTTCAGCGGTGTTCGGCCCAGCGCCGGCCACGGACCGGATCGACCGGCAGCAGCGACTCGATCCGGTCCCGCATGGCATCAGTGATCACCAGCCGGACAGGCATATCCGATCAACTGACCAACCCGGCAAGGAGACAAGCTCTAGTTTCACCCCCGACCAGCGCCCCTGCGTGACCCGTACGCGCCCGCGCTAGACGAGGGGGACGGCACATGGCTGAAAGGCGTTGAAAGTGCGGCCCCCGAGTCGAGGTCGTCCGGGATCATGAAGCATGCTCCCGGATGACTGGCACCTCACCCAAGACGTCGACGACTTCCTCGCCCGAGCCGGGGACTTCCTCTGCTCGCGCGCCGCCCTGCACACCACGCCGCTGACGGACATCGAGAAGCTGCGGATACGTAGGGCGGCCGATCCCGACGCCGAAGCCGCCGTTTTCGGCCGAATGGAGTCAGAGGGCGAGGTCCGCGCGATCTTCTATCTCACTCCCCTCGGACGCCTGGGCCTCACACTCCTTTCTGTCGAGCAGGTTGAGACCCTCGCTGCACACTTGGCCAGCCTCGGCCACTCACCCGCCAACGTCATCGCGGACCACGACACCGCTGGCGCTTTCGCCGAGTCATGGCAGCAGCACACGGGCGCGGCGTCGGTACCTTTCTGGCGGACGCATCTTTACCGTCTCGGCACACTCACCCCACCGCAGCCGCGTCCGGAGGGCCAGGGCCGCCTCACAGGCGGTAAGGACCGTGAGCAAATCGTGCGCTGGTGCCGTGAGTTCTGTGTCGACGTCGGGGAGCAGCCCTCCATCGACTTGATCGACGCCGGCTCCTGGGAGGGCTCGCGTTTCGGCGACAGGCACTTCACGTTCTGGGAGACCCCGGAGGGCACCCCCGTCTCGATGGCGGCCTCGACCTCGGTCGTCGGCGGCATGGTCCGGGTGGACCCCGTCTACACCCCTGCCCACCTCCGCGGCCGCGGCTACGCGGGAGCTGTGACGGTCGAGGCGAGCAGGGCCGCGCTGACCGCGGGGGCGACTGACGTTGTCCTGTTCACAGACCCGGATAACCCCACGAGCAACGCCCTCTACCAGCGCATTGGGTACGTCCATGTCGCCGACTTCGCCGGGTACAAGTTCTCCTACGGCGCACCAGAGGCCGGGTGAGGGTCGCCCCTGGGCAACGGCCTCGGAAGGCTCGTCTCAGTAGCCCTCGCACCGGCGATACGGCGGGCTGTGCGCAACATCTGCCGCGGACCGCTGCGCGAATAGTGCATGGATCGAATACTGCTTCTTCACCAGTAGCCCTCAGTCCGGAACGCGGCTGCGTCTAACGAGACCACGCCCACGGCCTGGTCCTCCTGCGAGGCAGACACCGGAAAGAGGTCCGCGACGCTGCCGGCGACAAGCTTCCCGAGGGCGAGATCCGAGCCGATCCGTGGGTCGTCATCGAGGCCGTCGCCACCGCCGTCACCGTCCTGGAGAGGCTCCACACGAGCACCTGGCTGTTCCCGGCGACGTTGTTCACGGACTGCCGCGACCGCGCGACCATCCTGCGCAGTCGCGTCGGCGGTTCCCGGTCGGAGACCGGGATCAACCACGGCATCGCCGAATTCCCGGGCTGGGTGAGGACTTACTGCACCGAGCACAGCCGCAGCGATCACATTCCACCCGACCCGGTCCACCCGGCCATCTGCTCCTCCTCTCGCCTGCGCCGCACCCTGGCCTGGTTCATCGTCCGCCGGCCGCGGCGCCTCGTTGCCGCCGCCATCCAGTACGGACACCTGCGCGTCCAGATGCCCCTAGGCCACACCGACCCTCGGGAATTGCATCAGACGGGCGGGAAGTCGCAGGTCACCTGCTCACGGAGAGAATCTGGCGGACTCCGACACTACTGCGACCCAGCAGCTTGACCAGGCACGTTGCCAACGTTATCCCGTCTGATGCATGAGCTGCCCTCCAGAAGGGATGGTCTGGAGTGGTGCATCAGCAGAAGGTGGCCCGGGCTGGGTCGGCGCACCTGGAAGTCGTCTCCGGGGTGGTTCATCTGCGTCCCGAGGACACGATGTTCGACGCGATGTTGCGGGGCTGGCGGGCCCAGCAGAAGTCGCGAGGGCTGACAGACGAGACGATCGACCCGAGGGAACGGCTGATCCGCCGGTTCCTCGATTTCACGACCGAATACCCGTGGCAGTGGACGCCGGCTCACATGGACGAGTGGTCCGTCTCTCTGACGAGTGAGAAGCACCTGGCGCCCTCCACGGTCCGCAGCTACCAGGGCACGGTTCGACTGTTCACCGAACTCCTCATCGACGCCCGCTACGGCTGGAGCCCGGCGTGCGAAGAAGCCTTTGGCGCTTATCCGGTGGCCATCGCTCACGAGTGGAACACGCCCCCTCACCTGCAGGACTACGAGGGCGACCGCGAAGCGAGGCCGTTCACCCGGGAAGAACTGCAGCGGTTCCTCGACTACGCCGACGACCAGGTCACACGCGCGGTGAAGTCCAAGCGCAAGGGAGCCCTCGCCGCCTACCGGGACGCCACCCTCTTCAAGGTCATCTACGGGTGGGGACTTCGCCGGACCGAGACGTCCAAGTTGGATGTGGTCGACTTCGGGCGGAACTCGAAGGCCCGCCAGTTCGGCCGGTACGGCACACTCAACATCCGCTATGGCAAGGCGAAGAAGGGGCAGCCGTCACGGCGTCGGAACGTGCTGTCGGTGATGGACTGGGCTGTCGAGGCGGTCGCAGACTATGTGCGGGGCGTCGACGGGGCGGTTGCATGGCTACCACTGGCGGACAATCGCCGACGTGCCGGTGGACGACCGCCGGGTGGTGGTTCGTGTGCGAGTGCGGCGCCTGGCGTGTCCCACACGCGGCTGCCGGCAGACCTTCCGTGAGCAGATGCCCGGAGTGCTGGAGCGATACCAGCGCCGCGCGGCCCGTCTGACCAGGCAGGTCAAGGACGTGGTCAAAGAGTTAGCGGGCCGGGCTGGATCGCGTCTGCTGGCGATACTCGCAGCGGGCCTGTCGCGTCACACGGCCCTGCGCACCCTGCTACGTATCCCGTTACCCACCGGGCGGGTGCCCCGCGTGATCGGTGTCGACGACTTCGCCCTGCGCCGGCGGCACCGCTACGCCACCGTGCTGATCGACGCCGAGACCCATGAACGGATCGACGTACTTCCCGACCGCACCGCCGACACGCTGGAAGCATGGCTGCGCGAGCATCCGGGCATCGAGATCGTGTGCCGAGACGGCTCAGCCACCTACGCCGAGGCCATCCGCGCCCTGCCGACGCAGTCCAGGTCGCCGACCGGTGGCATCTGTGACACAGCCTCTGCGAAGCCGCCCTGAGCGAGGTGAAGGCGCACAGCACCTGCTGGGCTGCCGTGCTGGACGCGCCCATCTACGATGGGCCCCGCGCGCAGACGACCATGGAACGCTGGCACCAGGTCCACAACCTGCTCGAGAAGGGCGTGGGCCTGCTCGAATGCGTCCGCCGACTGCAGTTGGCACTGAGCACCGTCAAACGCTACGCGCGGGCGGACCGGCCTGAGCGCATGCTCCGCGTCCCCAAATACCGCGCCAGCCTCGTCGACCTCTACCGCGAGCACCTCCGCAAACGCCGGGCCGAAGACCCCGCCGTCCCCGTCCAGCACCTCTTCGAAGAGATCAAGGCCCTCGGGTTCGCCGGCTGCCTGAACCTCCTGCACAAGTACATCAACCAGGGCCCCGCGGACGCCGACCGCAGCCACATCTCCCCACGCCGGCTCGCCCGGATGATCCTCACCAGGCCCGACAACCTCAAGGCCGAACATCATGATCTTCTGGCACGGCTCACCGCCGCCTGCCCCGACATGACCCAACTGGTCGCCGTTGTCGGGAGCTTCGCCAAACTCCTGACGCCTTGTGCAGGAAATGCCCACGGCCTCTCGCGTTGGATCGCCGAGGTTCGCTCAGCCGATCTGCCTCATCTGCACGCCTTCACCCGGGGCCTGGACCGAGACCGCGACGCCGTGGACGCCGCACTCACACTTCCGTACGGCAACGGCTCCACCGAAGGTGTCAACACCAAGACGAAGCGAATCGCGCGCCAGATGCACGGCCGAGCAGGCTTCTTCCTCCTCCGCCACCGAATCCTCCTCGGATAGCACCACCCTCCGTCACGACCGAAAGTGAGACAGGGCCGCTCGTTTGACAGACCCGACTCCGTCGATGCAGGTGGCGGCTGCTGGGGCCGGTGGTTTGACGATCGGGTTTGGTTTTTCCTCGGTCATTGGGTGACCTCCTGTTTCTTCTCGGCGAGCTGGCGCAGGATGTCGGCGAACGTTGCTGGGTCCTGTGCTCCGGCGACTCCATAGGCATTCTCGAA